>NZ_VSRL01000018.1 GCF_012184385.1 Lentzea indica | reverse complement strand
CGCTCGCGCCGTTTGCGGGCCAGCGCGTCCTCGCCGTCGTTGTTCGCCGGCTCTGGCGCCGGCAGCGCGAAACCGAACCCGGAGTACTCCAGCGCCTTCGTCAGGTGCCCGGCTCGCACCTGCTCGGCGGCTTCGGGGTCGGACATCGCGGCCGTCAGCGTGTTGCGCACCTGGGTGACGGCGTCGTCCGCGAGGCCCCGTCAGCTCCAGCGTGCGGTAGACCAGGGTCTCCATCAGCTCCTTGCGCTTGCGGCCGAGCTCCCGCATGGTCAGCTCCGCCGTGGAGAGGCTCAGTGCCTCCTCCAGGCCTGCTGGCGCGTCCCTGATCAGCCGGTTGACCGCCCAGGCGCCCACGGTCGGCTTGCGCAGGTCGGCGATGGCCTTGGCGAGGTCCTTGTCCTCGGTCTGCTTCGCCGCCGCGTTGCGGGCCGCGGTGAACTCCTTAGGGGGCAGCCCGTAGAGCTCGTCGGCGACCGGCTTGAGGTCCATGCGCGCAAGGTAGCGCCTGAACAGCCGTTAGTCGTGCTGAATCGCACCACGCAGTCGCTCAACGAAATGAGGGCGGCCGGCGTTGAAGGGATGGGCTCGGCAAGTGCCCCGATCGGGTAAACAGGATGGGGAGATGCACACCAGGTGGAGATGGGTCCTCTTCGGGCTCGGCGGGGCGGTCGCCGCGAGCGGACCGGTCGCGATGGCGGACGGCCCGTGGTACGGCTACGTCTTCGGCGGCCTGTGGTCCCTCATGGGCGGCACCGTCGCGTGGCGCAGCTTCCGCATGGGCACGAAACTGACGGCTGAAGGCATCACGTCGAACAGCCTCGACCGCCAAGCCACCATTCTCTGGTGCGACGTCCACGCAATCGAGCCGGCGCGGCGTCGCAACCTGATCTTCTTCCACACGATCGCGCCCACGGTCCGTCTGCGCGGGAGCAAGGAAACGCTGACCGAGCTGAGCCTGCTCTCGATCAAAAAGGACTCCGTGCCCGAACGGACCGCGAGCCAGGTGGCCGAACTCCAGCGGGCGCTCACCAAGCACCGCATTAACTGCCCGCGGTGCGGGGCGCAGCCGAAAGCCCTCGCGACCAGCCAGGGCCTCGTCGCCCGTGTGCGGTCTCGATTGCGTTCACTATTCAGCGGAAATAGCGATCAGTCCATCGTCCGCTGACAGGATCCTGTTACAGGCCAACACTGTTCACCGTTGACACAGCTCTTGACATTCCCCTCCATCAGCTCTTGACTGGAGGGCAGTTGCTCGTTCCACGGCAAAGAAGAAACACGCTGCACTAAAAGTGTGCCTGTTCAAGCCGCTGAACAGTCCAATGTGGATCTGTGAATTGCTCCGGTCTGACGATTGCCCCTCGCGAGGCGAAGAGATGCACTTCTGTGCACTCTTTACCCCACGAAGGGCACATGCGCCGTGAAGAACTGGAGACGCCGCACCGGAACGGTCTTGTTGACCGCGGTGCTGGGCACTGCCGGGTTCGGCTTCGCCGCCACCCCCGCGATCGCGCAGAACGCTCCGCAGCAGCAACCGGCCGCGGACAAGCAGCTGGACAAGAAGGACCGCGAGCTCGTCGACGAGGCCGCCCGCCAGGGCAAGCCGACCGTCGACCTGCTGGTCGCCGCGGAGGACGGCAAGACCGACGCCGCGGTCAACGAACTGAAGGCGCTCGGCGCCACGGTCCAGAAGACCGAGAAGGACGTCGACTACGTCAAGGTCACCATCCCGCGTGACAACGCGGAGAAGGCGGCCAAGCTGGCCTCGGTCAGCACCGTTGACGTCGACGGGCTCATCGCGCTCGACGAGCCGCGCCCGCAGGGCATGGAGCAGCCGGCCCCGCAGACGCCGCCGAGCTCGACGACGCCGCGCACCAACCCGTACATGCCGACGCAGGACACGCAGGCGGCGCAGTTCGCCACCGCGCACCCGAAGTGGGACGGCCGCGGCACCACGATCGCCGTGATCGACTCCGGCATCGACCTCGACCACCCCGCGCTGGCGACCACCAGCACCGGTGAGCGCAAGATCGTCGACTGGTTCACGGCCAACAACCCGGCGTCCGGTGACGGCACCTGGGTCACGATGACCAAGACCGGCAAGGTCGGCAAGTTCACCGAGGCCGGCCGCGAGTGGACCGCGCCCGCGACCGGTGGCCCGTACTCGTTCGGTCTCTTCCGCGAGACCGCCGGCGACCTCGGCGGCCCCGGCAGCGAGGTCGGCGGCGACATCAACCGCGATGGCGACCGTCTCGACTCGTGGGGTGTCATCCAGGACATCGCGACGAAGGAAGTCTTCGTCGACAACGACGGTGATGGCAACTTCACCAACAACCCGCGGATGATCGACTACAAGGTGAAGAAGGACTTCGGCTTCTTCGGCACCGACAACCCCGCGACCCCGGTCGCCGACCGCATGGCGTTCGTCGTGCAGACCGACAAGTCGATCTACGACAACAGCGGCACCCCGTACGTCAGCCTCGGCCTCGCCGCCGGTGCGCACGGCACGCACGTCGCCGGCATCACCTCGGCGCACAAGCTGTTCGACGGCAAGATGGCCGGTGCCGCGCCGGGCGCGAAGCTCATGGCCATCAAGGCCTGCCTCTCCACGCCGTCCTGCACCAGCTCCGGCCTGATCGACGGTGTCCTCTACGCCGCGCGCAACGGCGCCGACGTCGTGAACATCTCCATCGGTGGCCTCCCGGCGCTCAACGACGGCAACAACGCTCGCGCCGAGCTCTACAACCGCACGATCAACGAGTACAACGTCCAGCTGTTCATCTCGGCGGGCAACTCGGGTGCGGGCGCGAACACCGTTGGTGACCCGTCGGTCGCCACGGACGCGGTGAGCGTCGGTTCGTACATCACCAGCCAGACCTGGCTCTCCAACTACGGCTCGACGACCGCGCAGAAGCAGAGCCTGCACGGCTTCTCGTCGCGCGGCCCGCGTGAGGACGGCGGCTTCAAGCCGAACATCGTCGCGCCGGGTTCGGCGATCTCCACCACGCCGCGCTGGCAGCCGGGTGGCCCGGTGGCGGGCACCTACGCCCTCCCCGCCGGTTACGCGATGTTCAACGGCACCTCGATGGCCGCCCCGCAGGCGACCGGTGCCGCCGCGCTGCTCGTGAGCGCGTACAAGGCCCACCACAACGGTGAGCGCCCGACGAGCGCCGAGCTGCGCTACGCGATCCAGCGCAGCGCGAGCTTCGTGAGCACCCTCGGTGCCTACGAGCAGGGCGCCGGTCTGTTCAACACCAACGCCGCGTGGTCGTTGCTGGACAAGCACGGCGTGCCGAACAAGGTCACGACCTCGGTGCCGGTCAGCACCGTCCTTTCCGGACTGCTGGCCACCCCGAACGTCGGTGTCGGCATCCACGACCGCGAGGGCGTCACGGCGGGCCAGGAGTACACCCGCACGTACACGCTGACCCGCACCACCGGTCACGACCACCTGGAGACCTGGAAGGTTTCCTGGAAGGGCAACGACGGCACGTTCAAGGCCGCCAAGACCGTGGACCTGCCGCTCAACACGCCGGTGCAGTTCCCGGTCAAGATCAAGGCCGGCACCGCGGGCGTGCACAGCGCCGTCCTCCAGCTGGACGACGTGGAGACGCCCGGCGTTGACGTGCAGACCCTGAACACCGTGTTCGCGGCGCAGAACTTCAACGCCGCCAACAAGTTCTCGGTCACGAAGTCCGGCACGATCGCGCGCAACCAGTCGACCAGCCTCTTCGTGAACGTGCCCAAGGGCACGACCGCGCTGAAGGTCGACATGGCCGCCGGTGGCGCCGAGGCCGGCAAGGGCCAGGTGCGCTTCCTGCGCTTCACCCCGCAGGGTGTGCCGCTGGACGTGACCAGCTCGACCAACTGCTACAACCCGGACGCGGGCGCCGGTTGTGCCGGTGGCACCCCCACCAGCCGCACGGTGGCCAGCCCGATGGCCGGTGTCTGGGAGATCGTGGTCGAGGCGCGCCGCACCTCCGACGCCGCTGAGGCGCCGTACTCGGTGACCGCGTCGGTGCTCGGCACGTCGATCAGCCCGAACCCGGACGTCATCGCGTCCGCGGCGCTGGGCGTCCCGCTCAACCGCAGCTACACCGTCACGAACACGCAGGCCGCGTTCAACGGCAGGCTCGTGGAGGGCGCGGTCGGCAGCGCCAAGACGGATCGTCCGTCGATCGCGAACCTGGAGACCGTGCTCTACGAGATCAAGGTTCCCGCCGGCGCGTCGCGGATCACGACGACGATCGGCAACCCGTCCGACGCGGGCGCCGACCTCGACCTGTTCCTGCTGAACTGCACGACGGGCACCTGCGTGGTCGCCGGTCAGTCGGCGGACGGTGACTCCGAGGAGTCGGTCACGGTCAACAACCCGGCCGCCGGTGTGTGGCGCGTCCAGGTGGACGGCTACGCGGTGCCCGCGGGCACCACGCAGTACGACTACTTCGACGTTTACACCGCAGCCGGTCTCGGCACGCTGGACGTGACCGACGCCAACGCCGACCGGGCCGCTGGTGCGTCCTGGAACGCGACGGGCGTCATCACCCCGCAGGGCCAGCCGGGTGACGGCCGCGTGCTGCGCGGCGAGCTCCAGGTGCGCACGTCGGACGAGAACGTAGTCGGCACCGGTGCCGTGATCGTCCAGTCCGTCAGCTGAAGTTCCACCGAATAACGCGGAAAGCCCCAGGGTCCACGAGATCCTGGGGCTTTCTACGGTTCAGGGAGCTTGTTGCCGATCGGCTCGTCCAGATCCACTTTGGACACACCGGTGATGAGATACGCGTCTTCCACCTTGTCGACCGGCATCTCGGCCCGCAGGTAACCGATTCTGGGATCCCGCGACTCGACGGTCGCGCCCAGCTTGGTCAGTGCCTGCTCGACCTCCTCGTCGCGTCCCGGCTGCACGGAGATCATCAGTGGCACGGTGAGGTGGCCGTCGCGCTTCGCCTGCTCGATCCGGTTCTTGTCCGGCGTTGCTGAAGACACGGTCGGGACCTCCGCTAACGGCACGGCTGGAGACCCGTTCGTACCACAGCTTCCGAGAGCCAGCGCGCAAAACGCGACGGCGAGCGGTCTTCTCATGAGCCTAGGACGGAACGGGCTCCGCGAGCGGTTGCATCCGCGTTTCCGGGACCGCGACCATCATGATGACGGTGGCGACGACCACCAGGGCACCGATCACCGCGAACGTCCACGCCAGCCCCAGATGCGGCCACAGCAACGCCCCGAACAGCACGGGGACGAACCCGGCGCCGATGCGGCTGATCGTCGAGGCCCACCCGAACCCGCTGGCCCGCAGGTGTGTCGGGTACAGCTCCGGCGCGAACGCGTACAGGGCCGGAATCGCGATCTGGATCAGCATCCCGAACAGGGTGATCCACATCTTGGCCGCCGTGTCGACGTTGATCTGCCAGGCGAACAGGACGAGCGCTGCTGCCGCGAGCGGCGCGCTGATCGCGATGACCCACTTGCGCCCGAACGCGTCCACCAGCCAGGCGCTGATCAGCGCACTCACGATGCCCACCGCCACGGTCAGCGTCGTGACCATGAACGCCGCGTACGTCCCGTACCCCTGCGCCTTCAGGATGCTAGGCAGCCACGTGACAGCGCCGTAGTAGAGCAGGAACACGGCCAGGAACAGCACCCAGAGCGCCGCGGTTCGTTTCGGGTCGAACCGCCAGATGTCCTTGAGCTGCGTGAACATCACCTTGGGGGAGAGGTGCTGCATCTGCTGGGGTTCGGGGAGCGTCCACTCCTCTCGTGGCGCCCCTGTTCTCGCGATCAGGTCGTCGATGACCTTCTTGGCCTCTTCCGGCCGGCCCTTCGTCACGAGGAACATCGGCGATTCGGGGACTCCGCGCCGGATCCAGAAGAGCAGAAGGGCGGGCAGCACCATCGTGAGCATGAGAAGCCGCCAGCTGCCCAGGTCAGCGAGGTACGCCGCGGTGAGCCCGCACAAGGTGGCGCCCAGCGGCCAGAACCCGTCCATCGCCGCCAGCACCCGCCCGCGCACCTTGGCCGGCGTGAACTCGCCGACCAGCGCGAAGTCCACCGGAATGCACCCGCCGAGCCCGACCCCCGCCAGGAACCGGAACACGCAGAACGTCACGAAGTCCGGCGACGCCGCCCCTGCCACCGTGAACACCGAGAACATCAGGATCGTGAGGCTGAACGCCTTCTTGCGCCCGATGGTGTCCGCGATCGCACCCCAGGTGAACGCCCCGACGGCCATCCCGATCAGGTTCGCCGTACCGACCCATCCGCGTTCGGCGAGGCTGAGCCCCCACTCGGCGCTGACCAGCGGAATCAGGAACGCGTTGAGCGTGACGTCCCACGCGTCGAACAGGAACCCGAGCCCGCCGATGATGAAGATCGTCCCTTGCGCGCGCCACCGCCACGGCAGGCTCTGGACGACCTGATCCCCAGTTCTCATCCGCCCAGTGTGGTGGAACCGCCTACTGCTTGGGCCCCGCAAACGCTTGCTCGCGCAACGCCCCGTCCACGCTCTCGCCGAAAACCCGCGCGTCCGTGTGCTGGTCGCTGGTCGGCTGCTGCCGCTTGGCTCCCGTCACCGCCCGAGTCCTCACCTGCGGCAACGCGCCGCCGTGCTGCCTCTGCACCCAGTCCACCAGGTGCTCCCTCACGAGACACCTGAGATCCCACAGCTTGCCCGCGTCAGCCGCACTCACCAACGCCCGCAGCCTCACGAACCCGTGCACGGCCTCGGTCACCTGCAACACGGACACCCGCCCGTCCCACAGGTCGCTGCCCTCCAGCATGGACCGCATCTCCTGCCGCATCGCCTCGACCGGCACCGTCCAGTCCAGATCCAGCTCCACGGTCCCGAGCAGCGCCGACTGCGTGCGCGTCCAGTTCTCGAACGGCGTCTTGAGGAAGTACGAGGTGGGCAGCACCAGCCGCCGGTCGTCCCACAGGTGCAGCACCACGTACGTCAGCGTGATGTCCTCAACCCGTCCCCACTCACCTTCAACCACCACAACGTCATCCAGCCGCACGGCATCGCTGAAGGCGATCTGCATCCCCGAGATCACGTTGCCCAGCAACGACTGCGCCGCCAACGCCGCCACCGCACCGATGACAGCCGCACTTGCCAGCACCGTCGACCCGATGGCCCGCGCCCCGGGGAACGTCATCAGGATCGCGCCGACCGCCAGTACACCGATGATCACCAGCGTGAGCCGTCTGACCAGCGTGATCTGCGTGTGCACGCGGCGCGCGTGCCGGTTGTCCGTGACGTCGGTGCGGATCCGCGACAACGAGATGTCCACCAGCGTGCTGATGAGCGCTGCCAGAAGCCAGGCCCCAGCGAGGATCAGCGCGATTCCCAGCGCGTGCAGGGCTGCCGGAGCGTCTATCGGGTACACGCTCAGGCTTATCTGGGCAGCGAGCAGAGCTCCGAACAGCTGGCCAGGCCGGTACATCTTGCCGCTGTGGGTGAAGCGGCGCACCAGGCGGTGGATCACCTCCACCGCCAGCAACGCGAAGGCCACCGAGCAGCCGAGCACCACGAACAACATGTCGTCCTCCTCCCGTATCGACGGCGGGTACCCGCTGTCTGGGGAGGGGAACACCATGAGTCATCTCACGAAACGTGACGTCCGCAGCATGCCGCCTAGACGGGCAATGCGGGCTCGAACAGCCACCGCGTGAGCAGATCGCGATGCCCGGCCAACGCCAGGAAGTCCTCCGTGGTCACCACACCGTGCCGGTTGCGCGCACACCACTCGCGCAGCAACGCGAAGAACGAGTCGTCACCCATCGCACGACGCAACGCGTGCAACGTCAAAGCCCCGCGCTTGTAAACCCGGTCATCGAACCAGTCAGCCCGAGGCGGCCGCCCGATCACCAGGTCCTGCGGTAGCCGGGTCACCAGATCCCTGGCACCGGCAGCACAAGCATCCGCCGACCGTCCACCGGAAGCCTCGGACCACAACCACTCCGAATAGCAGGCGAACCCCTCGTTCAGCCAGATGTGCTCCCACGCGGCGATCCCGACGGAGTTCCCGAACCACTGGTGCGCCAGTTCGTGCGCCACCAGTCGTTCCGAGCCTCGACGTCCGTCCACGTGGTTCGCGCCGAACGTCGACAGTCCCTGGGCCTCCACGGGAACGTCCAGTTCGTCATCGGTCACCACGACCGAGTACTTGGCGAACGGGTAAGGCCCGAACAACGACGAGAACAGCGAGATCATCTGGTCCTGGCGGCCGAAGTCGTGCGCGACCAGCCGGCGCAGCCGGGTCGGCGCCCACACGCCGGGCAGCGCCTCGACGTACTGTCCGATCTGGACAGTCGCGAGGTAGGTGGCCATCGGTGCGGCCATCGAGTACGTCCACCGCGTGGTGCTGCCGGACACCTTGCCGTCCACCAGCACTCCGTTGCACACGACCATGTACGACGAAGGCGCGGTCACGTCCAGCAGGTAGGACGCCTTCGAGGAGGGCACGTCCAGGCACGGGAACCACGAAGGTGCCCCGACGGGCTGTGAGGCGACGATCGCGCCGTCCGCGAGGTGGTCCCAGCCGAGGTCGCCCCATTCCGGTGTGGACACGGGAACGGGAACGCCCGAATAGCGCACCTCGACCGAGAACGTGCCACGCACGGCGGCGCGCACGCGGAGCTTGCCGGCCGAGTGCGTGTAGCGCGCGGGCTTGCCGTTCACGAGAAGTTTCGAGATCCGCAACGGCCCGAAGGACAGCTCGAACGACGACAGCGAAGTGCAGGAAGCCTGCAGCACCGCACGCCCGGAGAGGCGTGCGGAGTGCGGCTTGTAGTCAAGCTCTAATGCGTAGTGATGTACGGAGAAGCTCATGTCCACGCGGAGATCGGGTTGCCCAGCCAACGGGTTCCCGACGGTACATCCTCTCCGCGCATGACGAGCGAGGCGGGTCCGATCGTGGTGTGAGCGCCGATGGACGCGCCGGGCAGCACGATGCCGTGCGGGCCCAAAGTAGCGCCCTCGCCCAGTGAAACCCGGTCCATGCGCAGGATGCGGTCGTGGAACAGGTGCGTCTGCACGACGCAGCCGCGGTTCACCGACGCACCGGCGCCCAGCTTCACCAGGTCTGCCTCGGGCAGCCAGTACGACTCGCACCACACTCCACGGCCCACGGACGCGCCCAGGGAACGCAGCCAGAGGTTCATGATCGGCGTGCCACCGGAGAACCCGACGAGCCACGGCACCGCGAGCACCTCGACGAACGTGTCCGCCAGCTCGTTGCGCCACACGAACGCCGACCACAGCGGGTACTCACGTACGCGGAACCGGCCCACGAGCACCCACTTGGCGATCACCGCCACCAGGCAGGCGGCCACGCCGGCGCCCAGAAGCACGACGCCGGACCACCAGAGCCCGAACTCCTTCAGCGCGAACAGCACGAGCACGACCAGAGCCACGTTGAGCATCACCGGGACGAACCGGCACAGCTCCACCAGCGCCCGCGCCCACATCAGGTGCTTGGGCGGGTCGAACGTGCGCGACTGGTCCGACACCTCGGCCGCACGCGGCAGCTTCATCGGCGGCATGCCCAGGTAGGAGGAACCGGCCTTGGCGCGCTTGGGAGCCGCCGACAGCACGCCGACAAGGCCGCCCTTCGGCACGTTGCGGCCGGGCGCGGTCATGCCCGAGTTGCCCAGGAACGCCCGCTTGCCCACGCGGGCCGCAGCGATGCGCAGCCAGCCGCCGCCGAGCTCGTAAGACCCGACCATCGTGTCGTCGGCCAGGAACGCACCGTCGTCGACGCGGGTCATGCGAGGCAGTGCGACCACGGTGGACGCTTCGACGCCGCGGCCGACCTTCATGCCGAGCAGCCGCAGCCACACCGGCGTGAACAGCGAGGCGTACAGCGGGAACAGGGCCGAGCGCGCGTTGTTCATCAACCGCTCGGTCGTCCACGCCTGCCACGCGACGCGGCTGTGCACGGGGTAGTAGCCCTCGCGCATGCCGATCCCCAGCAGTCGCACGGAAACCAGCACCAGCAACGCGTAGGAGCCGAACCAGATCGCCGACGCGACCGGCACGTCCCACAGCGCCGACGTCAGCGTTACGGGCTGGCGCAGCACGTACAGCAGGGCTGGAGCCGCCGCCAGCAACGGCAGCGCGCCCAGCAGACCCGACGAAACGCCGTACATGAAGTTCCAGAAACCAGAGCGCGTAGGACGGCGTGACGGGAACGAGCGCGACGCCTTGCCCTCGCGAACCGCGGGAACGCCTGCCCAGCGCTGTCCGGTCGGCACGGAACCGACGACACCCGAACCGGGCGCCACCTCGGCCTTCTTGCCGATCCGCGCGCCGGGGAACAACGTGCTGCGTGCGCCAACGGTCGCGCCGGCGCCGATCCGGATGCGGCCGATGCGCAGCCGGTCGCCGTCCAGCCACCAGCCGGACAGGTCGACCTCGGGCTCGACGGCAGCGCCGCGCCCGACCTTCAGCATGCCGGTGACCGGCGGCAGCGAGTGCAGGTCGACGCCGGGGCCGATCTTCGCGCCCAGCGCCCGTGCGTAGTGCGTGACCCACGAACCGGAAAGTTCGGTGGCGCGCGACATCTGCGCCAGCATCTCGGCGGTCCACAGTCGCAAGTGGACGGAACCGCCGCGCGGGTAGGAACCGGGCTTCAGTCCGCGCAACAACAACCGTGCGCCACCGGCGGAAACGGCGAGCCGGCCCAGAGGGGAGATGGACACCGCCCAGCCTGCAGCGACCCACCACCAGGAAACGGAGGTCCAGCCCAGCACGTTCGACAGCGCCGTCAGCGCGACGACCCACCGCGCACCGGCAATGGTCAGCAGCGGAATCATCAGCAGGGTCTGGACGATGCCGGTCCACCGCGGCGTCGGTGCGACGTCGCGCACCTCTGCCGTTTCTCCGTACGACTCCAGGCGCCTGGCCAGCTTGTACAGCGTCGGGTTCTGGTAGATGTCCGACACAGAAGTGCTCGGGTACCGCGTGCGGACCATCGAGACCAGCTGTGCGGCGCCCAGCGAGCTACCACCGGAGGCGAAGAAGTTCGCGCCCTCGGAAGCAGGCCCGGAACCGAGCACGGCTGCCCACTGTTCCGCGAGCCAGCCCTCGAGACCCGAGAACACCACTCCCGCGGTGTCCATCGACGCCAACGGCCACGGCAGCGCGGCGCGGTCGACCTTGCCGGACGTGCGCGTGGGCAACGTGTCGACGATCGCGATCAGCGGCACCAGTGCCGCGGGAAGCTCGGTCCGCAGCTGTTCGACGGCCGCTTCTTGGTCGAAGTCGCCGTCCACCACCACGTAGCCGACGAGAATCTGGTTGCCGCCACGCGTCGTGCGCACGGCAGCAGCGGCACCGGCGATGCCGGGCAACGCCGCCAGCGCCGCGTCGACCTCGCCCAGCTCGATGCGCCGGCCGCCGAGCTTGATCTGCTCGTCCGCGCGGCCGAGGAACACGAGGCCCTCCGGCTCGGCGCGGACCATGTCACCGCTGCGGTACGCGCGGTCCCAGTCCATCGAGGGCAGCGGCGCGTACTTCTCGGCGTCCTTCGCGAGGTCCAGATAGCGCGCCAGACCAACGCCACCGATCACCAGCTCGCCCGTCGAGCCCATCGGCACGACCTCACCGGCCGCGTCGACGACGACGAGTTCCCAGCCGTCCAACGGCAAACCGATGCGCACGGGACCGGAGCCGGTCATCCGCGCGGCACAGGCCACAACAGTCGCTTCCGTTGGCCCGTAGGTGTTCCAGACCTCGCGGCCGTCGATGGCGAGGCGCTCGGCCAGTTCCGGCGGGCAGGCCTCACCGCCGAAGATCAGCAGCCGCACGTCGTCCAGCGCCTCGACCGGCCACAGCGCGGCCAGCGTCGGAACCGTGGAGACGACGGTGATCTCCTGCTCGACCAGCCACGGGCCGAGGTCCATCCCGCTGCGCACCAACGAACGCGGCGCGGGCACGAGGCAGGCGCCGTAACGCCACGCGAGCCACATCTCCTCACAGGAGGCGTCGAACGCGACGGAAAGCCCCGCCAGCACCCGATCTTCCGGCCCGATCGGCTCGTCCTGCAGGAAGAGCCGGGCCTCGGCGTCCACGAACGCGGCCGCCGAACGGTGTGTCACGGCAACACCCTTGGGCTTGCCGGTGGAGCCGGACGTGAAGATGATCCACGCGTCGTTGTCCAGCGAGGGCTCGCCAGGAACGCCGAGCGGAACGCCGTGCAGCACAAGGGATCGGCCTTCGCCGAGCACGGCGGACACGCCCGCTTCACCGAACACGAGCTCTGCTCGCTCGTCAGGGTCCTCGAAGTCGACGGGCACGTAAGCGGCGCCCGCCGCGAGGGCCGCGAGGATCGAGACGTAGAGGTCGACGGTCCCGGACGGCACGCGAATGCCGACCCTGTCGCCGACCCCGACACCTTCGGCGGCGAGCTTTTCCTTGAGTTCAAGTACTTCGGAGATGAGCGCGCGATACGTGAGCGCGGTGGTGCCGTCGTCGACGGCCAGCGCGTCCGGGTGCTGTTCGGCACTCGTGCGCAGGATGTCCAGGAGTGTGCGCGGGGTGGGCGCCTCACCTGCCGTGAACATCGATCGAAGAACAACGGGTTCAGCCGCAATGGTCACGACAGCGTCACTTCTCACCCTCTCGACAGCTTGGGACCAGCAACTTTACCCCCAGTTAACGGACTACCTCTCTCCGGAGTACGTCGACTCACAGGTGACGTCAGTCACCGCAACACTTTCGAGTGACTTCTTGGCGTTGTGGCGGGCGAGGTTCCACTCCCGCCAGTCCTGCTCGACGTTGCGATCCTTCAACCACCGCAAGGCACACGACCGTTCCGGTTCCGGCAACCTGATGAGCGCCGGCACCGCGTCCTCCGACAACTGCGACAGGTACCGCGTGTCGATCTTCTTCGTCGCCTCGAACCGCGTGACGTTGTAGTCGGCGACCACACGTTCGGGGTTCATCACCACGACCGCGAGGAAGAACGCCGCCCCGGTCCCGACGATCGCCTTCGGCAACCAGTTGGCGCGCAACGTGATCCCGCCGGCGATCACCATCAGGTAGACGACGGCGAGCCAGACCTCGCACGACGCGACCAGAAGCCGCAGCACCGTCCACCCGTACGCCTGCTGGTAGAACCACATGCGGCTCAACGCACTCGCCACGATCACCAGCGTCAGCACCGCCAGCGACCCGAGCAGAATCCGCAGCCACAACTGTTCCCGAGCTGTCTTCTTCGTCGCGAACCGGGCAACGCCGGCGATGACGCCCAGCGTCAGGATCGTGACCCACAGGAGCTGCCAGAAGCCGGACCGCGCGTACTCGGCGAACGTGACGCCCGCCGTCCGCATCACGTACGCCTCGCCACCGAACAGCACCGCGAGCTGCGTCCCCACGAACCCGGTGAACAGCAACACGAGCACACCGACCGGCAGCCCGTAGTCCTTGAGCCGCAACGTGCCGGGCTTGGTCTCCGCGTCCTCGTTGATCTCCGCCGGCGCCGCCACGAGGTAGCACGCGCCCAGGGCGCCGAAGGCCGCGACGGCCCCGTAGAACCCCATCCGCACGTAGACGCCGATCTCGAGGTCCGGCACGAGGTTCTCGAGGAAGTCGTTGAACGCCTTGTCCGCGCCAGCCAGCAGCGACCCGAAGATCAGCAGCAGCACCAGCGCCACGCCGACCGAGATGAACGGCCTGATGCCGATCGGCCCCCGCTTGCTGAGCCCTTTCGCGACCCACGGAATCGACCGCAGCCCCGCCAGCCCGACGCCCACCGCGCCGAAGACCAGTCCGCGAACGGTCCGCCCGCCCGCCATGGCGATCGAGCCGCACAGCATCGACGCCATCACGCACAGCGGGAACGTCCACTCGGCCGCCCGCAGGAAGCCCATCGCCAGGAACGCCAGCGCGGCCGCGAGCCAGAGCGCGCGTTCGACGGTCGGCTTGCCCGCGTGGAAGAGGACGGCGCCGACGCCGAACAAGCCCGCCAGGAACCAGCCGATGCCGTTGTTGGGCGGGGCGAGGAACGCTCCCGCCAGGCCCGCGACGAGGCCGACGACGAGGACCTGGTTGGGGGCGGCGCTGGCCGGCGGTCGCCACCACGGCATGAGCGGGGTCGGGGTGTGCACGACTGCTGGGGCGGGGTAGCGGGGCGCGCCCTGCCACGGTGAGGGCGGGGGCAGGGTGGCGGTGGCGACCTGGACCTTGGCCGGCTCTTCCGCCTTCTCGGCGGGCTTCGGTTCGTCCGCAGCTTTGGCGGGCGTCTCTTCCGCGGCCTCGACCGGCTTCTCGTCCGAAACCTCAGAAACCGCCGCACCCTCGTCGGGCTCCGGCGAGCCCTCAGAACCAGCCGGCTCCCTGCCCTCCGGAACGGGCTTGTACCCGACCTTCCTGAAGTGCCGGTACCGCGGCCGCGAAGCGGCACGCTCCGACGAAGACTCCGGGGAGTCAGGCGATTGCGTCGAGTCAGTCATGTCTCTCTCCATAAGCCCCGAATAAGGGCGCGCTTCACCGTCACACCACCAAGGCGGTGCGAACAAGAACCAAAGTCAGCGAGGCAAAGTCACCCGGATGCACGATCCGGGATCCACCACGGCGATCGTGCCGCCGTGCAGGTCCACCACCCACCGGGCGATGGCGAGACCGAGCCCGGTCCCACCACCGCCCGCCCTCTCCCCTCGGGTGAACCTCTCGAAGATCCGCGATCGGTCGGCCAGGGCGATCCCCGGCCCCTCGTCCCGGACCTCCAGAACGACAGAGGAACCGGCCGAATACCCCGACACGGACACCAACCCCCCGGTGGGTCCGTGCCGGGCAGCGTTGTCCACCAGGTTCACCAATACCTGGTGGAGCCGTTCCCCATCAGCGAGAACAGTCAGATCTCCATCGACGTCGATCGAGAACGACGCAGCCGGAGCAGCCACCGCGGCCTCGGCCACCACATCGGCGACCAACGAGGACACCGACAGCGTCTCGCGGTTCAAGGACAGAACCCCGGCGTCGATCTTCGACAGGTCCAGCAGCTCGGTGACCAGCCGTCCCAGCCGCTCCGTCTGCGCCAGAGCGGTCTTCATCGTCGCCGCATTGGCAGGCGCCACCCCGTCGACCACGTTCTCCAGCACGGCCTGCAAAGCCGAGATCGGAGTCCGCAGCTCGTGCGAGACGTTCGCGATCAGCTCACGTCGTTGCTGATCGGCCGCGGCGAGGTCGGCGGCCATCACCGTGAACGCCTCGGCCAGCTGCCCGACCTCGTCGGAGGACGTCGCCCGGATCGACCGCGAGTAGTCCCCCGAAGCCATCGACCGGGCCGCGGAAGTCATCTCCCGCAACGGAGAAGTCATGCCGTGCGCCAGCAACTGCGACGTCAGCAGCCCCAAGATCAAAGCGATCAGGGTCGTCCGCGGCGGCAACCATCCCGTCACGTAACGGAAGTAGGCGAACGACACGCACCCCGAGACCACGATCACGATCCCGAGCTTGAGCTTGATCGACCGGATCGAGTCGAGGGGACGCGGCAGCAGGTCCAGCAGATCCAGCAACCGCTTCATCGGGGTACCTCCAGCGCGTACCCCACCCCGTGCACGGTCCGGATCAGGTCGGCGCCGAGCTTGCGCCGCAGCGCCTTCACGTGGCTGTCGACCGTCCGCGACGAGGCTCCCTCGTGCCACCCGCACGCCTCAGCCAGCAACCGCTCCCGCGCCTGCACGGCGGAAGGCCGCTCAGCCAGGAACACCAGCAGGTCGTACTCGGTGGGCGTCAGATGCGCCTCGACACCGGCCCTGCGCACCCGGCGGCCCGCCAGGTCGATCACCAGGTCACCGAGCTCCATCGACTGCGACGAAGCAGCCCGCGACACCCGCCGCAGCAGCACGTGCACACGTGCAGCCAGTTCACGCATCGAGAACGGCTTCGTCAGGTAGTCGTCCGCCCCCACGGCGAGCCCGACCAGCAGATCGGTCTCATCCCCCCGTGCGGTCAGCATCAGCACCGGAACCGAACGCGACGCCTGGATCCGCCGGCACACCTCGAGCCCGTCGAACCCCGGCAGCATCACGTCCAGAACCACCAGGTCAGGCACGAAAGAAGCCGCCATGGCGACTCCTGACGGCCCGTCATGAGCCACCGACACCACGAACCCCTCCGCCCGCAGCCTGGCGGCCACGGACTCGGCGATCGTGATGTCGTCCTCCACGACGAGCACCCGGCGCTGACCTGTCATGACGGCGACTTTATGGGCATGTCGTGGAGGACGCCGGGACAAGTTGTGAAGATCGTGTGCAGAAGCCCCACAGTTACCCACCGGTTACCAAACGAGGTGCCCTGTAAGTTCCAGTCATGAACGTCCTCGAAGCGGTCCTGGAAAGGATCACCTACGCCAACGAGGACAACGGCTACACCGTCGCCAAGGTCGACACCGGTCGCGGCGACCTCGTCACGGTCGTCGGTGCGCTGCTCGGCGCGCAGCCAGGCGAGTCCATCCGCATGCGTGGTCAGTGGGGCTCGCACCCGCAGTACGGCAAGCAGTTCCACGTCGACGACTACACGACGATCCTGCCCGCGACGATCCAGGGCATCCGCCGCTACCTGGGCTCCGGCCTGATCAAGGGCATCGGCCCCGTGCTGGCGGACAAGATCGTCACCCACTTCGGCGTCGACGCGCTGGACGTCATCGAGCACACGCCCGAGCGCCTCATCGAGGTCCCGAAGCTCGGCCCCAAGCGCACCAAGCTCATCGCGGACGCCTGGGAGGAGCAGAAGGCCATCAAGGAGGTCATGGTCTTTCTGCAGGGCGTCGGCGTGTCCACGTCGCTGGCCGTCCGTATCTACAAGCAGTACACGGACAGGGCCATCGAGGTCGTCAAGGAAGAGCCGTACAGGCTGGCGAGCGACGTCTGGGGCATCGGTTTCAAGACCGCCGACGTGATCGCGAAAGCCGTCGGCATCCCGCACGACAGCCCGCAACGCGTCAAGGCTGGCCTGCAGTTCACGTTGTCCGAGGCCACCACCGACGGCAACTGCTACCTGCCGGAACAGGCTCTGATCGCGGACGCCATCAAGATCCTCCAGGTCGACACCGGCCTGGTCATCGACTGCCTCGCCGAGCTCGTCGAAGAGGAAGGCGTGGTCAGGGAGGAGTTGCCGGACGACGAGATCGCCGTCTACCTGATCCCGTTCCACCGCGCGGAGATCTCGATGGCAGCGCAGCTCAAGCGCCTGCTGTACAGCGACAACGACCGCATGCCTGGCTTCGCGAACGTCGACTGGGACAAGGCCTTCGCCTGGCTCGGCACGGAACTGGAGCAGCACCAGGCAGAAGCGGTGAAGCTCGCGCTCACCGAGAAGGTCGCCGTCCTCACCGGCGGGCCGGGTTGTGGCAAGAGCTTCACCGTCCGTTCGATCGTCCGCCTGGCGCAGGCGAAGCGAGCCAAGATCGTCCTGGTCGCCCCGACCGGCCGTGCCGCGAAGCGCCTCAGCGAACTGACCGGCCACGAGGCCCGCACCGTCCACCGGCTGCTGGAGCTCAAGCCGGGTGGTGACGCGGCGTACGACCGCGACCACCCGCTCGACGCCGACCTCGTGGTCGTCGACGAGGCGTCGATGCTGGACCTGTTGCTGGCCAACAAACTGGTGAAGGCCGTCCCGCCCGGTGCCCACCTCCTGCTCGTGGGCGACGTGGACCAGCTGCCGTCGGTCGGCGCCGGCGAGGTGCTCAGAGACGTTCTGGCACAGGGAAGTCCTGTCCCGAACGTCCGCCTCACGCACATCTTCCGCCAGGCCCAGGAGTCCGGCGTCGTCACGAACGCGCACCGCATCAACAGCGGTGACTACCCGCTGGTGCAGGGACTTCCGGACTTCTTCCTGTTCAGCACGGACGAAGCGGAAGAGGCCGCGACGACGACCGTCGACGTCGTCGCCAACCGCATCCCGCGCAAGTTCGGGCTCGACCCGCGCAAGGACATCCAGGTCCTCGCCCCGATGCACCGCGGACCGGCCGGCGCGGGCGCCTTGAACACCGTCCTCCAGGAAGCCCTGACGCCGTCCAAGGAGAACCTGCCGGAGAAACGCTTCGGCGGCAGGGTGTTCAAGCTCGGCGACAAGGTCACCCAGATCCGCAACAACTACGACAAGGGCAAGAACGGCGTCTTCAACGGCACTCTGGGCGTTGTCATCGCGTTGGACCCGGTCGAGCAGAAGCTGACCATCCGCACCGACGAGGACGAGGAAGTCGACTACGACTTCTCCGAGCTGGACGAGCTGAGCCACGCCTACGCCATGACCATCCACCGGTCGCAGGGCAGCGAGTACCCGTGCGTGGTCATCCCGATCACGACGAGCGCGTGGATGATGCTGCAGCGCAACCTGCTCTACACCGCCGTCACGCGTGCGAAGAAGCTCGTCGTTCTCGTTGGCAGCAAACGGGCCATCGGCCAGGCGGTGCGCACGGTCGGGGCGGGCCGCCGCCACACGGCGTTGGCCCACCGCCTCAGAACTACACCGACGTCAGATAGTCCGTGATCAGACGTGCCCACGGCATCGCGGACTCCAGCGCGATCGCGTGCCCGGACGCGATGTCGGCGTACTTCGATCCGGGGATGAGGTCCGAGACCTCCTTGCCGAGGTCGCGCGACAGCAGCTGGTCACCGGACGCACCGATCACCAGCGTCGGCTGAGTGATCCGCGGCAGCACGTCGGACAGGTCGATCTTCAGGATCAGCTCGACGTGGGCGGGAGATCCGGTCGGCACGCTCGCGCCGATCAGCTCGGCGAAGCCTTCCGCCTGTGTGGGCGTGAGCCTGGCCAGGTACTCCTTGCTGCACATCACCGAGAGGATGAACCGCGACAGCACCGAGCGGGACCCGTCCAGCAACGACTTCCACTCGTCGATCTTGGCCTTCGTCGCGGCGTCGATCTTCGTGAACGGCGTGCTCAGCACCAGCCCGCGCACCCGCTCGGGGTGCCGTACCGCCGCCGAGACCGCGACGGCGCAGCCCATCGAGTAGCCGGAGACGAAGAACGACTCGTGCCCGGCCCTGACCGCGACGTCCACGAGGTCGTCGGCGAGCTTCTCCAGGTCGAGCGGCCCCGCGGCCTTCGGTGAGCTGCCGGAACCCGGCAGGTCCGGCGCGATGACGGTGAAGTACTGGGTGAGGGTCCCCAGGATCGGGCCGTAGTTGGCCTGGATGCTGCCGCCCGCGCCGTGCACGAGCAGCAGGGCAGGGCCGGTGCCCTTGACGACGGTGGACAGGCCGGACATGGGGAACCCCCGAGTTTGTCAGTCCATGCTGCGGACGATGGTCGGCTCCAAACCCTCGTCGTCGTCCGTGAGGGAACCGCGCCAGGGGAAGCAGTGGGAGATCTCGGCGACGTTGTCGTTGTAGAGATGATCCATGGCTTGCACTCCCGTTGTCTTCCCAAGACTTGTGCGCGGACCTCGCTGTTGTCGAGTCGGTTTCGGCCTGTCAGCACAATAACCGCTGCGATGCTGGTGGAAATCCTATTGATTTTCGTCACAGCGCGCCAAGTGGTCGGATTCCCCGTCTCAAGAACCGGACGGTAATCATCCGGTCGGTCGAACGGACTGGCGGGACTCGTCCAGACGGTCGATCATCGTTGATCATGCGCACCGCCCTGGCCCTGCTCGCCTGTCTCGGCCTTCTCCTGAGCCCGTCACCAGCCCCCGCTGAAGGTCCACAAGCGACGTTTGTGCTGCGTGTGCCCGCTCCGCTCGGTTCAGAGGCGCAACGGTTGCTCGGTCTTGGCTACGACGTCCTGGAGCAGCGCGACGGCGCGGATCTGTTCGTGGTCGGCGGCGCGCAAACCGCCGATAAGCTCCGTTCGGATGGTTTCCGTCCCACTGTTGAGACGGTGATGCCTCCGTCTCAATGGGCTCCGCGCTCTCTCGGAGACACGACTTACTACGGCGGATACCGGACCATTACCGCTCATATCGCCCATCTCGACGAGGTCGCCAAAGCCCATCCGGATCTCGCGACGGTCGTCGACTACGGCGACTCCTGGCGCAAGACTCAGGGCAATGGCGGATATGACCTGAAAGCGGTCTGCATCACGCAGAAACGTCCAGGTGACTGCGCATTGACGCCCACCGCGCCGAAACCACGGTTGTTCGTGATGGGCCAGCTCCACGCCCGTGAAATCACGACCGGCGACATGGCGTGGCGATTCATCGACGACCTGGTGAGCTCGGACCTCACCGCGATGCTCAGCTCGCTGGAGGTCTGGGTCGTCCCGATCGCCAACCCCGATGGTGTCGAGATCGTCGAGTCCGGCGGCGACTCCCCGGTCCTGCACCGCAAGAACGCCAACGGCACCTGCGGCTCCGGCCAGCGCGGCGTCGACCTCAACCGCAACGCCGGCTCGCACTGGGGCGAGGTCGGCACGTCCAGCAACAAGTGCAGTGAGATCTACCGCGGCCCGCGCGCCGACTCCGAGGTCGAAACCCAGGCGCTGGAATCGTTGTGGCGCAAGCTCTACCGCGACACCCGCGCACCCGGCGACACGGCAGCGGCCTCTCCGGACACCACCGGCGCCGTCATCTCGATGCACAGCTACGGCGACTATGTGCTCTTCCCGTGGGGCTGGAGCACGCAGAAGACCGGCAACGACGCTGCTCTGCGCAAGATCGCCCAGGACATGGCCGCGGCGTCGGGTTTCCAGGCCGGCCAGCCCGGTGAGCTGCTCTACAACGCGTCCGGCGCCACGGACGACTGGGTGTACGAGGACCTGGGCGTGCCGAGCTTCGTGTGGGAGATCGGCGCGAGCTCCGGCACGTGCGGTGGCTTCGTCCCGCCGTACTCGTGCCAGAAGGACGTGCATTGGCCGAAAGTGCGTTCGATGCTCGTTTCGGCCATGAAAGCGGCCAAGAAGCCTTACTGACGGCATCTTGGATGCCATGGGGACTCGCTTACTCGCAACTCTCACCGCTTTCAGTCTGCTCTTCACCGGCACGGCGGTCGCCGACGTCACGCAGACCTCGGTCGACCGCAAGATCGTCCAGGAAGGGCTGGACGAGATCACTCGCTTGAGGGCGCAGGGAGCTCAGGTGCGTGTGGCGGACGGTAGGGACCGCTTCACCGCGCGTTCCGGCACCGCGGAGCTGAACAGCTCCCGCCCGGTGCCGATCATCGGCCGGTTCCGCGCGGGCAGCGTCACGAAGTCGTTCACCTCGACCGTGGTGCTCCAACTCGCCGGCGAAGGGAAGGTCGAGCTCGACGCACCCGTTGACCGCTACCTGCCCGGCCTGATCGACAAGCGCATCACCGTCCGCCAGCTGCTTCAGATGACCGGTGGCCTCTACAACTACACGAACTCGCTCTCGTTCGACCCGGAAGGCTTCGAGGAGATCCGCTACAAGCACTGGGAGCCGGAGGACCTCGTCGCCATCGCCACGGTCAAGCCGCTCCAGTTCGAGCCCGGCACCAAGTGGGAGTACAACAACACCAACTACGTCATCCTCGGCCTCCTGATCGAGAAGGTGACCGGCAAGCAGTACGAGAAGGTCGTCGGGCAGCGCGTGCTGAAGCCGTTGCACCTCAACGACACCACGTTCCCCGGCGACGACACGAACATCCATGGGCCGCACGCCCACTCGTACGGACTGGTGAAGGGCCGGCCGGCAGACACCACGTATTGGAACCCCTCGGTCTTCTGGGCCGCCGGTGACGTCATCTCGACCACCCGCGACCTTGACGCGTACTTCTCCGCGCTGCTCACCGGCAGGTTGCTGCGTCCTGCCCAGCAGGCCGAACTGACCAGGACCACGCCCGTCAGCACTGAGTACGGTCTAGGCCTGTTCGTGGAGAAGGCCCCGTGCGGCACCACGATCGTCGGGCACCCCGGCGGCGTGCCCGGCTCCCTGACCTACGCCTACCAGACCCCGGACCTGAAGCGCCGCGTGCAGTTCTCCGCCACTGACGGCCTCGGCACCGGTGATCCGACGCCCGCCTACGAGAAGTTGATCAACGAGATCTTCTGCTGAGCGGGACGCCTAGGGGCGATCCCGGAAGCCAACGCCCCACGGTGTCGGCATCGTGGATTCCCATGGGCATTCCGATGAAAGCCGCATTCGCTGTGGCGACCCTGCTGGTCGCCACCACCGGGGGAACGGCGCTCGCGGACACCACCGCGGGCGTCGACCGCAAGGTCGTCCAGCAAGGACTGGACGAGGTCGTTCAGGCGGGAGTGCTGGGCGTCCAGCTCCGCGTCACGCACGGCTGGGAGCACTTCACCGCCCGCTCCGGCACCGCGGAACTGGGGAGCAACCGCCCGGTTCCGCTCAACGGCAGGTTCCGCGCGGGCAGCATCACCAAGACGTTCGTGTCGACGGTGGTGCTGCAGCTCGTGGGCGAGGGCGAGGTCGACCTGGACGCCCCGGTCGTTCGCTACCTGCCCGGCCTGATCGACCAGCGGATCACCGTCCGCCACCTCCTGCAGCACACCAGCGGCCTCTACGACCACAACAACGCGCTCCCGTTCGACCCGGCCGGCTTCGAGCAGATCCGGTACCGGCACTGGGAGCCTGAGGAACTCGTCGCGATCTCCACCAGCAGGCCGCTGGAGTTCCAGCCCGGCACCAAGTGGGAGTACTCCAACACCAACTACGTCGTCGCGGGTCTGTTGATCGAGAAGATCACCGGCAGGCCGCTCGAGCGGGTGGTCGAGCACCGCGTGCTGAAGCCGTTGCGCCTCAACGACACCGTGCTGCCCAGGGACGACGACCGGATCCACGGCCCGCACGCCCACGGCTACTGGGCGATCGACGGCAAGCCCGTGGACATCACCCGGTTCAACCCGTCCGTCTTCTGGGCGGAGGGCAACATCGTGTCCACGACGAAGGACCTCGACACGTTCTTCGCCGCGCTCGCGGGCGGCAGGTTGCCGGGGCCCGCCCAGCAGCGGGAACTCACCAGGGCCACCGCCGTCAGTCCCGGCTACGGCCTCGGTCTGAGCATCCAGGTCCTCCCGTGCGGCACGACGGCGTGGGGCCACGACGGTGGCGTGCCCGGCTTCGCCTCGCTGGTGCTGACCACGCCGGACACGAAGAAGCGCGCCGTGCTGAGCGCCACCACCTCGGCGCGCGTGGGTGACCCCTCTCCCGGTCTGCAGAAGATCCTCGGCGAAATCTTCTGTTAGGAGCAAGGGACATCCCTGAGGACACTTCAGACCTGGGGCCGATGCGCTCTCAGTCCGACGGCGGCAGGGTTGCTGCCATGGGGATTCGATTGGTAGCCACTGTTACCGCAGCCAGTCTGCTGGCTTTGACCACCGCGGGCGTCGCATCGGCCGACACCAGTGCCGACCGCAAGGTCATCCAGCAGGCGATGGACCAGCTGACGTCGGGCGGGGGAGCGCTCGGCGTGCAGGTCAGGGTGACGGACGGGCGGCAGCGTTTCACCGCCCGCTCCGGCAAGGCCGAGCTGGACAGCGACAGGCCGGTGCCGCTCGACGGCAGGTTCCGCGTCGGCAGCATCACCAAGACCTTCGTGTCGACCGTGACGCTGCAGCTCGCGGGTGAGGGCAAGGTCGACCTGGACGCCCCGGTCGTCCGTTACCTGCCCGGCCTGATCGACAACCGCATCACCGTTCGCCAGGTCCTGCAGCACACGAGCGGCCTCTACAACTACACCAACGCGTTGCCGCTCAACCCGGACGAGTTCGAGAAGATCCGCTACAAGCACTGGTCGCCGCAGGAGCTCCTCGCGATCTCCACGAGCAAACCGCTGGACTTCGAGCCCGGCACGAAGTGGAGCTACTCCAACACCAACTACATCGTCGCCGGTCTGCTCATCGAGAAGCTGACGGGCAAGCCGTACGAGAAGGCGGTCGAGCAGCGCATCCTGAAGCCGTTGCGCCTCAACGACACCGAGGTGCCGGGCGACAACCCGAACATCAAGGGCCCGCACGCGCACGGCTACTGGACGGCGAACGGCAAGCCGTCCGACATCACCCGCATCAACCCGTCCGTCGCCTGGGCGGCCGGTGAGATGATCTCGACGACTCGCGACCTGGACACCTTCATCGTCGCGTTGACGAGCGGCAAGCTGCTCAAGCCCGCGCAGCAGCAGGAACTCGCCAAGACCACGGCCGTCAGCCCGGACTACGGCCTCGGCCTGAGCGTGCAGACGCTGCCGTGCGGCACCAAGGTCGTCGGGCACGGCGGCGGTATCCCCGGATACTCCTCGGATCTGATCACCACGCCGGACAACAAGAAGCGCCTGGAACTGTCGGCCACCAGCGCGCCCGTGAGCGGCGACCCCGGTCAGGCCTACGGCAAGCTGCTCGACGCCGTGTTCTGCTGATTTCGGGCAAACGAAAGGGGAGCTGGGCTGACCAGCTCCCCTCCCGGCGTTGTGAAGGACTTGCCCCGAATGATCTAGCCCAGGGCGTTCTTCATCGCTGTGATCAACTCTCCGTTCGCGGTGTCACCCGTGAGCTCCCAGAAGAACGCGCCGCCGAGGCCCTGGCCACGTGCCCAGGAGATCTTGCTCGCGATCGTCTGCGGGGTGTCGTAGCTCCACCACTGGCCGTTGCAGAACGCATAGGCGGTGCCGGCGACCGTGCCCGTTGCGGGACACTTGGTCTTCAGAACCTTGTAGTCCTCGATGCCCTGCTCGAACGTGCCAGGAGCCGGACCCGTCGCCGTGCCGCCGGGAGCCGCCTGCGTCACGCCCTGCCAGCCGCGGCCGTAGAAGCCGATGCCGAGCAGGAGCTTGCTGGCGGGAACGCCCTTCGAGCGCAGCTTGGAGATCGCGGCCTCGGAGTTGAAGCCGGCCGTCGGGATGCCCGAGTACGACGTGAGCGGGGAGTGCGGGGCCGTCGGACCCTGCGCCGCCCAGGCACCGAAGTAGTCGTACGTCATGACGTTGTACCAGTCGATGTACTGCGCAGCGGGACCGTAGTCGGCAGCGTCGATCTTGCCGCCGGCGGAACCGTCAGCGGTGATCGCCGAGGTGACGAGGTAGTTCGAACCGAAGCGGGCACGCAGCGCCTGCATCAGGTTCTTGTACGCCGCGGGACCGCTCGTGTCGCAGGAGAGACCACAGGCGTTCGGGTACTCCCAGTCGATGTCGATACCGTCGAACAGGTTCGCCCAGCGCGGGTCCTCGAGCAGCTTGTAGCAGGACTCGGCGAACGCCGCCGGGTTCTGCGCGGCCTGACCGAAGCCACCGGACCAGGTCCAGCCACCGAACGAGTACAGCACCTTGATGTGCGGGTACTTCTTCTTCAGCTTCATCAGCTGGTTGAAGTTGCCGCGCACCGGCTGGTCCCACGTGTCGGCAACGCCGTCAACGCTCTCCGCCGCCGTCATGGCCTTCTCGAGGGCGGGGTAGGACTCACCGATGGTGCACTGACCGCCCGACACGTTGCCGAACGCGTAGTTGATGTGCGTCAGCTTGCTCGCGGAACCCGAGGTGTCGATGTTCTTCACCTGGTAGTTGCGCGCCGGGTAGACACCCCACTCCGCGAAGTAGCCCAGGTTGATCTTCCCGGGAGGCGGCGGCGGACCAGTCGTGGTCGTCGTCGTTGTGGTGGTCGTGGTGGTGGTAGACGTCGTGGTCGACGTGGTCGGGTTCGTCCCGCCCGCGTCACACGAGGCGCCGTTCAGCTTGCAGTTCGTCGGCGCACCGAACGTGCCGCTGTACGCGCCGTTGAAGCCGAAGCTCGCCGACCCACCGACACCGATGTTGCCGTTCCAGGTGTTCTTGACCGTGACGGTCTGACCGCTCGTCGTGTACGAGCCGTCCCACAGGGAAGTGACCCGGTGGTTGGCCGGGAGCGTGAACTCGACAGTCCACGACGTCAGGGCCGCCGAGCTGTTGTTCGTGATCGTGTACTTGCCCTCGAAGCCCGTTCCCCAGTCCGAACCTTTGGAGAACGTGGCGGACACGCCACCGGCACCGCTAGCAGCGGGCACGACGACGATACCGAGGACCATCGCGGCGACGGCCGCGAAGAGAGCAGCTAGATGCCATCGGAACTTGGACATCGGTCTCCTCAGTCGCAGGGGTGCCAGAACGATGTGGTCCAGACCACTCAACGGTCAAGGTCTAGACCTCTGCCGTCACTCGAATGGAGCAGTCCGAAAACGGTTCCAGAACGCCGGTTGTCCAGTTTCGGTCTACTTCGTTAACCATTGGATGGGTTCCTAGGCGACGTCCCTTCGGGTTGAGTTCCGGCGGAGCCACTGCACAAAGAGGACGGTCGGCCCTAACTTCGTTCCATGCCAAAGCGTTTCTCCACGGCGCGCGGTCGGGAGTTCGGCGATGGGGTCCGTGCGGCCATCGCTGGAACGGGCCTGACCGGGCGCGAGATCTGCGAGAAGATCGGCTGGGATCCGGGCAAGCTGTCGGACCTGCTGCACGGCAAGGGCGGCTGCTCGGAGGTCGACCTGGCGATCCTGCTGAGCTATTGCCACATCGCTCCGGAGGAGCGTGACCACCTCATGGAGATCTTCGGCGAGACCGACCTGAAGATCTGGTGGCAGCGCTATGCCTACGGCGAGACGTTCAACCTGCGGACCTATCTCGAGCACCTGTGGAAGGCCAAGGAGTTCGTGACCTGGCAACCGCTGGTGATCCCAGGCCTGCTCCAACTACCCGACTACTTGCGTGCGCTGTGCCTGGCCACACCGAAGTTCCCGCGTGACGAGGTCGAGGATCGGGTGTCCCGCCGGCTCGCGATGCAGGAGATCTTCCGGCAGAGGCTCAATTGCACATTCCTCATCCATGAGCAGGTGCTTTTGCTTCCGGTCGGCGGACACGATGTCTTGCGCGCGCAGCTGCACCACTTGCTGGAGATGTCGGTGCGGCCGTATGTCGACCTGCGGATCGTTCCGTTCTCGGTAGGCGCCCACGCCGGGATGTCAGGAAGCTTCGACCTGATGAGGTTCGACCGATTCGAGCCGGTGGTCTTCCTGGAAGGGGAGAAGTCGAACCTCATCGTCGAGCGGAAGGACGCTGTCGACGACTACGAGGAGGTCGTCAAGGCGCTCAAGGGCGTCGCTCTGGACGCTGAAGACTCGCGAAAGCTGATCGCCAAGCTCGCGATGTGAGAGGCGCCTGGCTGTGCCGCAAGAGCAGCAGACTCCACGCTGTCGCAGGGGTCCCCCTCTAGGGGTCCCCTGATTCAATTATCCCAGCCAGGTCTGACAATTTTGGGCTCCTGCCTGACCTCGCTGGTAGGCGCGGCGGCATGGCTGCCGGTCCTGAACTGTCAAGTGTGAGTAAACCTTTACACGGTCAGCCGATCGCCCTCTCGGCTCCCCAAGCCGCGATGTCCTCGCGACTCTGCAGCCCCAACTTCTCGCGCAACCGCTGCAACCGCGAGGCCACGGTCCGCACCGACACACCAAGCCGGTTCGCGATCTGCTGGTTCGTAAGTCCGGTCGAGAGCAGCGCGATCACCCGCCGCTCGTGGTCGTCCAACGAGTCGTGGGCAGCCTCGCACCGATCCAGCCACACCTCGTCCTGGATGAACGCCTCAGTCTCCGCAGCCGTCAACGGCGTAGCGGCAGCGTCCGCGCGCGCGACAGGCAGCATCAGCCGTGCAGTGCGCATAGCCCCAGCAACCTTGCCCGCCCAGAACGGATCCGGCACCACTCCAACCGATCGCCGCATAGCCCGTCCGGTCGCTTCAAGCCGTAGCGCGCGCTCGGCCTGACCGCGCATCAACGCCACCACGGCCAAACCTTCAAGTGCGTCGGGCGCGGTCAACGGGTTGATTCCGTCCATCCGCAGCGCCTCCTGGAAGGCGTGCGTCGCCTCGTCCAGGTCGCCCTGTACCAACGCCACCACGCCGCGTGTGTTCAAGGCAGACGCAATGCGCGCGGGAACGCCCGACGCGCGCGAGATCGGCAACGCCTTCATGACGTTCTTCTCGGCGCGCTCGTGCTTGCCCAATGACAACGCCGTGCGCGCAAGGTCCACCAAACATTTCGCACGCGCCAACGGCTCACCCAACAGCTCCGCAACCCGCAGACACTCGGTGTTGTTCTCGTCCGACGCCTCCCACTCGCCAGAAGACTGCTGCACGGCCGCCAACGTGCTGCGACAGCTCATCGCCAACGCCGGTTGCCCGATGTCCCGCACCAGCCGGGAAGCCTCGCCGGACAGCTCGATCGCCTCGTCGTGATCTCCCTGCTCAGCGGCAAATCGGGCCGCGTGGTTCAGCGCCACGCACCGGTAGTCGTCCCGAGTGGACGGTCGCCGCAACGCGTCCCGCAGCATCACCCGTGCCTGGCCGAGCCGTCCGCGCCGAGCGGCACAGTCGGCCAAAGCCGAAGTCAGCAGCAGCAACCGTTCGTCGGCGCGGTCGGCCGCCCATTCGACGGTGCCCAACAGGCTGTCCACGTGGTTGTCGAGCTTGTGCTGAACATCAGCCGGCACCGACAAAGGCGCGGTGATCAGCACGTCCGACAGGTCCGTGAACCACCGGGCCAGCGCCTCGTAAGCGATGTCCAGCTCGCCGGCCGCCAGCAGCTTTTCCCGAGCGTGCAGCCGAACCGACTCCAGCTGCCGAAACCGGGTCGTGCCGGGGATCGCCGTCAGCAGCGACTTCGCCTGCAGGCGCGACAGGACGTCCAGCACGGGCTCCGCAGACCGTTCCGACGAGCAAACCTCGGTGGCCGCGGCGAGATCGAAGCCGCCGTCGAAGACGGAAAGCCGCCGCAACGCGAACTGCTCGTCCGGCGCCAGCAGCTGGTAGCTCCAGTCGATCGCCTCGCGCAGGGAACGCTGGCGGGACGGCGACTTCCGGCAGCCCAACGTCAGCAGCTCGAGCGGTTCGTCCATTCGGTCGCAGATGTCGATGACCGGCAACAACTGCACCCACCGCGCGGCCAGTTCGATCGCGAGCGGCATGCCCTCCAGTCGTGCGCACAACAGTGCGACCGCGGCGGTGTTCTCCGCGGTCAACCGGAAGTCGGGCTTGCGCTCCCGAGCGCGGTCCACGAACAGCTTCACGGCGTCGGAGCGCGGCGCTGTCGTCGTGACGAGATCTCGGTCCGTTGACGGAACCGGCAAACCTTCAACGTGAAAGCTGACTTCGCCCGTGATCCACAGCGCCTCGCGTGACGTCGCGAGCACCCGCACGGCGGGGCAGCGGTTCAGCAGCAAGTCGGCGAGCTCCGCGCACGTGTCGAGTAGGTGTTCGCAGTTGTCGAGGACCACGACCACTTTCATGTTCACGAGCGTTTCCAAGACCGTGTCGCGCAGCGGCTCGTCCGACTGTGCGGCCACTCCGAGCGCGTCGGCGAGCGCGGGCATGACGTCGCTGGAAGCCGTGATCTCGCCGAGCTCGACGAGGAGGACCCTGTCCGTTCGGCCGCGCCGCAACCGGCCCGCGGCCTCCAGGGCGAGCCGGGTCTTGCCCGCACCCGCACTGCCGAGGAGCGTAACGAGACGGTGCCTGCGCAACAGCTGGTCGAGTTTCGACAGCTCTTGCTGGCGGCCGATGAACGTGTCGCGTGCCGCGGGCAGGTTCGAGAGCACGTGCATGTTCGGCCTGGTGACGGCCGTGGGCGCGGAAACGGTGACACGGCGCCGATACGCCCGTTGGCGGCATGCGTTGGAGCAGTAGGACCTGCGTTGCTCGGAGGTGGCGGGAGGCAGCGTGCCGTCGCACAGGGCGCAACGTCCGGTGCTGATCATGAGTCCCTCTCCTCGAGCCGTAACGGCAGGCTGTTCCTGTCTCGGTCCGGCGAATGCACAGGTCGCGGCTGGTGGCCTGCCGTGTGCAACCCGTTACACGTCTGTGCGCGCGAGACGGTTCGCAACCTGCTCGTTATGCCTGCCTTCCCAAGATCCTCGTTCGGAAACAAACTGGTGACTGGTCCGGTCTGACAGGGAGTGCGCATGACGTTGACGTCGAGCACCTCGTGGGCGAACGCAGGTCTGCAATTGGTGGACAAGCCGCGCACGATCACCGTTGGCATCGCTGACGACGAAGTTCTGGTTCGCACGGGAGTCCGCGGTGTGCTGGAACGTTCCGGCAACGTCGTGGTGGTCGGAGAGGCCGGCGACGGCGGCGGCGCGGTGGAACTCGCGCGGCGCCAACGCCCGCAGGTGCTGCTGATGGACGCCGCGATGCCCGGCATGGAGGGCCTCGCAGCCGTGCGGATGGTGCGCAGGCACGTCCCGGGCACGCAGGTGATCATGCTGTGCACGCCGCAGACCGAGGAGATGCTCTTCCCGGCGTTGCGCGCCGGCGCGGCGGGATTCCTCTTCAAGAACGGCGAACCCGACGCCCTCGTGAACGCCGTGCGCGCAGTGGCTGCCGGTGACGCGATCCTGTCGCCGTCCGCGACGCGCGCGCTCGTCGACCACTTCACCGGCGCCGACTCGGAACGCCGTGACGCCGCGCGCAGCCGCATCAGCCTGCTCACTCGGCGAGAGCAGGAAGTGCTGGTGTACCTGGCGCAGGGCATGGCGAACGCACGCATCGCAAGGCTCATGTACCTCTCAGAAGGGGCGATCAAGGCCCACGTCAGCCGACTGCTGACGAAACTGCGGTGCGACAACCGCGTCCAGGCCGCTCTCATCGCACGCGACGCCGCCCTTCCCTGCTGAACCCGAGTACTGCTGCAACGGCGCAGGAGCCAGACTAGCCACGGATTTTCGCGCCGCGAAGCAGGTCACCCGGTTGGCCCCGTCCATTGTGATGTCGCTTTCCCGCCAGCGTCTCGGTTGGAATGGCGTCATGATGGCGGTCATGCGGCTCGACAAGTTCTCGGAATGCTTGCCCTTTCAAGCACCTTTGTGTCCCGACAACTTGTTCGGCCACCTCATCGCCACCGCCGTTCCCGGCGTGGAGGAGTGGCGGGAAGGCGTCTACCGGCGCACATTGCGACTCCCTTTCGGTTGCGGGATCGCGGCTTTGCAGCCCTTTCCCGACCACGTCGCGTGCACTGTGGAGCTCTCAGATCCTCGCGATTTGGCCAGTGCTCTAGACCTTTGCCGCTTCCTGCTCGACCTCGACGCCGATCCGTTCGAGGTCGATGGTGCGTTGTCCGCGGATCCGCTTCTGGCACCACTGGTGTCGAGCGCGCCCGGTCGCCGCGTCCCGCGCACGGTGGACGGCGCGGAGTTCGCGATTCGCGCCGTGCTGGGCCAGCAGGTCTCGACGAAGGCCGCGCGCACCCACGCCGCCCGTCTCGTTGCGCGTTACGGCACACCGGTCGGCGACCTGTTCCTGTTCCCTTTGGAGTTCGACCCGGCGGACCTGGCGATGCCCGAGTCCCGCCGCCGCACGATGGCAGCTCTTCTGGAGGCGCTTCGGTCCGGTTTGGACCTTTCGCCTGTGGCGGATCGAACGGTTGCGCGCGAGTGGCTGTCCTCGCTGCCCGGCTTCGGCCCGTGGACGGTGGAATCGATTCTGATGCGGGCGTTGGGCGACCCGGACGCGTTCCTGCCGACCGACCTCGGAATCCGTTTGGCGGCAGAGGCTTTGGGCCTGCCTTCGACGCCGGCGGCTCTGGTCAGGCGTTCGGAGGCGTGGCGACCGTGGCGCGCCTATGCGGTGCAACACCTGTGGGCGACCGGTGATCACGAGGTGAACCAGATTCCGGCCTGAGTTGCCGGGGTTTGCTACGCGCTCGCGTACACCGCTCCTCAGGACGTGCTGAGCCGCCGCGTCCGCTGCACGCTCGCGTACATCGCCGCCGTCGACCCGTCCCGCACAAACCCGGGCAACGGCGGCGGATCCTGCGCAAACCCTTGCAAATCCACAAAAACGTCGAGCGCCGTCGCAGGCCGCCCGTCAGGATCCTTGGCCAGCAACCGCTGCACCACCGGGTCGAGCGCGCCCGCCACTCGTCGCGGCGCTACCTTCACGTGCTTGTCGAACACCGCGTACGCCGTCGGCCCGGTGAACAGCTGCTCGCCGGTCAGCATCTCGTGCAGCACGCAGCCCAACGCGTACAGGTCACTGCGCGGTTCGGCGATGCCGCGCTGGATCTGCTCGGGGGCCATGTACGACGGCGTGCCGAGGATCTGGCCGGCTCGGCTGAACGGCGCAACGTCGCTCTCCCTGAGCAGCGCGAGTCCGAAGTCCAGCACCTTGACGGCACCGTCCGGGCACAGCATCAGGTTGGTGGGCTTGAGATCCCGGTGGCAGATCCCGCGTTCGTGCGCGGCCGCCAGCACCGCGGCGGTTTGCGCGGCGATGTTCGCCGCCCACGCCTCGGGTAGCGGGCCGAACTCGCCGACCAGGTCCGCGACCGTCACGCCGTCCACGAACTGCATGACCTGGAACAGGCGCTGGTCGTACGTCCCGAAGTCGTACAGGACAGGGACTCCGGGGTGCTCCAGCTTGGCCACGATCCTCGCCTCGCGCGCGAACCGTTGCTGCACCTCGTCGTCGCTGCCGGGGAGTCGCAGGAGCTTGACCGCCACCCGTCGATCCAGGCGCAGGTCCCGGCCCTTGTGGACGGCACCCATGCCACCCCGCCCCAGCGGCAGGTCGTCGATCTCGTAGCGGTCGGCGATCAGCACCCGCGAAGCCTAACCGCCATCAACCGTTCGCTGGCCCCGCGCGCTTCCTCGTTAGCGAGGGAACGGTAACAGCGTTTCAGGACATATCGATCGGGTGAATCTGACGTGCTCACGCCGGCCTGATCTGTCCGCCGATGAGCCCATTGTAGCCCAAACGAACCAGCGCGGCCGCGTCCTCCAGACCGGTCTCCAGTGCCTTGAGCTGCGCGAACACCTGCCCGTACCGGCGCTGATCCTCGATCGGAAGCAACGGCACCTGCGTCCGCCGCACGTCCAGCCGGGTCGAGCCGGTCGGGGTGCGGGCGAACGCCGCGCGCAGCACGCCTTCGAGGAAGTCGGGGGCGACCTTGCGAGGGTCGATCTCGTACGTCGCTCCGGTGGGGGATGTGACGACGTGCGCGCCGGGCGCGCTGCGGATCAGTTCGCCGATCGTCGTCATCGGTGGAGCGGCCTGTTCCTGCAGCTCGGGCAAGCCGGGCAGCGCGAACGTCGGTTGCGCCGCGAGGTAGGCGGAGACGTCGGTGCCGCTGCGGCGGGAGGGACTGAGGTCGACGTCGTCGTCCAGGAGGTCGATGACCCGCGTGTTCGGCTCGATCGGGCCAGGCGCTTGCAGCAAGGCGATGTGTTCTGGTGCGCGGCCGACGGGGTTGCGCAGCAGCCACAGATCGCGGCCCGGCTGCACGGTCATCACCCCGCGGAGGGCGCCGGCGCGCAACAGGTTGCCGCGGATCCGTTTGCCCGGCCTTCGAGAGGCTGCCGCCGACGGCAACAGCACCGCGACCACGCCGCCTGGCTTGGACAAGGAAAGGCAGTGCTGCACCCAGGCCAGCTCCGGTTCGCCGCGCGGTGGCAGTCCATAGGTCCAACGGGCGTCGCCGACCAGCTCCTCGTGGCCCCACGCGCGGTCGTGCCACGGCGGATCGCAGAGCACCGCGTCGGCACGATGTGTGATCCCGTTGTGCCGCAACGAGTCACCGGTGATGATCTGCGCTTGAGGCATCCGGCGTCGCGCGATGACGGCCGACACGGGGTCGAGCTCCTGTCCGACCTTGTTCCGCCCTCTCGAAGCTTTCAGGAGCGAACCTGTGCCGCACGCCGGATCGATCACGGTGTCGCCGTCGGTCGTGGCCAGGACGATGTCGATGACCTCGGGCGGAGTGGGGTTCAGCAGCCGCGAGTGCGCTTCGAGGTAGCGCTCGTGCAGGAACTCGAACGTCCCGGGATCGGCGTCGACCGCGGCCAGCGCCTCGCCGAGCCGCAGATCGTCGACGGCGCGCAGCTGGGTCCAGAGACGTTCGGCTGGAGAGACCCTGAACGGCTTGCCGTTGCGCCGCAGCCATGCCTCGACGTCGCGCAGCAGGTACAACGGACTGGAGGCCGTCCCGCCGACCGGTGCCGGGAAGTCCTCGAACCGCCGCCGCCAGTTCGACACGGCCGCCCGCCCCACATCAGCGAGGCGCGCGATGTCACCGGCGTTGACCGTCTCATCCATGTTCACAACCGTATTGCTTGTGAAGTGACTTCACAACTGGTCTACTGGAGTCATGACACACGAGCTGCGCATCGCCGTGGCGACCGATCCTGGGCTCGTCCGCGAGCACAACGAGGATTCGGTCTACGTGCGCCCGGACCTGCAGGCCGTGGCGGACGGCATGGGCGGCCACGAACACGGCGAGCTCGCCAGTGCCATCGCGGTGAACGTCCTCGCATCGTGGCAGGGCGACCTCGGCCCGGCGGTGGCCGAGATCGCGCGCAGGCTCGACGCCGAGGCGCCGCAGGGCGCCGGCACCACGCTCACAGCGATGCGCTGGGAGGGCCTCGCCTTCCAGCTCGGTCACATCGGAGACTCCCGCGCGTATGTGCTCAGGGAAGGCGAACTCCGCCAGATCTCCCACGACCACACCATGGTGCAGGCTCTCGTCGACGCCGGCCGGATGACACCGGAGGAGGCCGCGAACCACCCACGCCGCGCGTACGTGTTGCGCGCCCTGCAGTCCGGCAACTCGCATGATCCGGATCTTTCGTGGCACCAGGCCAAAATCGAAGACCGCTACCTGCTCTGCAGCGACGGCCTCACGGACTACGCGGACATCGAGGACATCCACGAGATCCTGCTGTCCACGGGGGACGGTACGGAGGCGGCCTGGCAGCTGATCGCGCTCGCGAACGGCAACGGCGGCCCCGACAACATCACCTGCGTGATCACCGACGTGGCCAAGAAGAAGTGGTGGCAGCGCTAGCCCAACGCCGTCCTGTGAGCCGAAAAGCCAGTGGATCGGTGGGCGCATCCCGCCTTACGGTGGCGCCATGAGCGATCACTCGGAGGCCCCCGTCGAGGCCTTTGAACCTCCGTACTACGTGGCGGTCTTCACCACGGTGCGAACCGAGGACCAGAGCGGATACCGCGAGACCAACGCACGCATGGAAGAACTTGTGAAGGACATCCCCGGCTACCTGGGGATGGACCACGCGCAGACTCCAGGCGGGCTGGGCATCACCGTCGGGTACTTCCGCGACGCCGACGCCCTCACGGAATGGCGGACCAACGCCGAGCACCGCGAGGCGCAGAAGCGCGGGCGAGCCGAGTGGTACCAGAGCTACACGCTGCACGTGGCGAAAGTGGAGCGGAGCCACGGCTTCACGCGTGCGGACTGACCAACAATGGAAACGACCCCCGGCACCGTGCCGGGGGTCGCAGCTTGAAAAGGTGTTACAGGTTGGCTGGCATGCCCGACTCGTCGGCAGCCGCGGTGGCGGAGCCGCTGAGCAGGTCCTTGACGATCTTGTTGGCCTCCTTGACGGCCGGCGTGATCATCTTGATCTTCACCTTGCCGTTGGTGAGCTTGCCGCCGACGTCGTAGGTCTTGTCCTCGTTCGGCAGCGGGAGCGCCTGGCAGCCGGTGAACTGCTTGCGCGGGGTCGCACCGGTCTGGAAGTAGAAGACGATCGGGTCGTCGACGCAGTCCGTGTTGTACGGGAACAGGCCGTGCGAGCCCTCGTTGTCGACGCTGATCAGCTTCGCGTTCGGCAGAGCCTTCGCCGTGGCCAGACCGCCCTCGTACGCCGTGGCGGCGTCGAGCTCGCTCTGCGCGACCAGCAGGCGCGGGAACGTCTTCTTGTCCGGCTTCGGCATCGAGTTATTGGTCGGCCAGTACGCGCACAGCGGCGTGCTCATGAACGGCGCGATGAACGGCGCGTTCACGGTCAGGTCGGCCAGCCAGTAGTTCCAGTAGTGCAGGTTCTGGTTCCACTGACCGTCCTGGCAGCGGATCGCCTCGAACGTGGCGTCCCAGGTCTCGACCTCGGCGGCGGCGGTCGTGGACTTCACCGCGACGCGCTCCTTCTTGGCGATCGCGGCGAGCGCGTTCTCCTTGCCCTTGGCGATGAACGCCTTGTTCTCGACCGAAAGGCCCTGCGTGGCAAGCATCTTCGCGACGAGCGCGGAGACCTTCTCCGAGTCTGTGCCGGCAGGCGCCGAGTCACCGATCACCGCGGCCACCGCCGAGGCGGCCGTCGGGTACTGGGTGGTGTCGTACATGGCCGGGATCACGAACCACGCGACGAACAGCTGGCCGAGGAACTCACGGGTGCCGCCGGTCTTCTCCCACTTGCGGCGGATCTCCATCGGGTCGGTGCCCATGGCGTACGTGGCGTCGTTGCGCGCCATGTAGGGCAGCAGCGCCTCCTGGAACTGGCGGTCGCGGGTGCGCGGCTGCAGGTCCCAGGTCTTCTCGAGGGTCGGCTGCGAGGCGTCGACGGCCGAGTCGAGCAGGAAGCGGTGAGCCTTGCTCGGGAACGTGGCGGCATACCAGGTGCCGAGCCACGTGCCGTAGGAGTAGCCGATGTAGCTCATCTTCTTCTCGCCGAGCAGGACACGGATGAAGTCCATGTCGTAGGTGGTCTGCTCGGTGGTGATGAACTGGGTGAGCGGGTTCTCGAGGCAGCCCTGGACCTTCGCCTTGTTCAGCACGTTGATGTCGGTGCTGTTCGGGACGGTGTAGCTGCACGTGAGCGGCGTGGAGAGGCCGACACCGCGGGGATCGAAGCCGATGAAGTCGTACTGACCGGCGAGGACCGGGGCGCGCAGGGCCATCGCCGGGCCCCACGGCAGGCCGGAGCCGCCGGGACCACCGGGGTTGACGAGCGCGATGCCCTGACGGCTGGTGCCCTTGTACGCGGTCTCGGTCTTGGAGACCCGGATGCCGATCGTGTTGCCGTCACCGGGGTTGTGCCAGTCGCGCGGCACCTGAACGGTGGCGCAGGCCAGGCCCTTGACGGTCTTGAACTTCTTGACGGTCTCCTCGGCCACGCCGGGGAAGCTGCACTCTTCCCACTTGACGGTCTGGGTGGCCAGTGCGCCCGCGAGCGCCTGCGTGTCCGGGTCCTGCTTCGCTGCCGCGCTCGCCGTCGGCGTGAGCACGATGCTCGTGGCGAGCAACACCCCTGTCACCGTGGCGACGCCGCCTCTGAAGTACTTCCTCACGGTGGATCCCTTCCTGCCCCCGCACGGCCGAGTGAGGCCGCGCTTGCATCAAGGGAGGAAAGGGATTTCCCTCGTTTGACACTCGTGAGGGGTGGCAGAAAGTCGCCATGTCTGAAAACTGTCACGAAAGATGTTCACAGAGTGATGAACACTCCTCATGTCCGTGACGATGTGTGACTAGAGCCAACCGCGCCGTGACGCCTGCACGCCGAGCTGGAACCGGGTCTGAGCGCCCAGCAGCTGCTGCAGCCGGCTCACCCGGCGGTGCACCGTCCGTTCGCTGACGCCGAGTTCGCGCGCGATCGACTCGTCCGTCAGGCCCGCGCTGAGCAGCGCCATCAGCCTCCGGGTCGCGGTCGTCGGCTCTTCACGGGTGTCTTCCTGGCTGCCCGGCGTGATCGACACGGCCATCCGCCAGAACGCCTCGAACAACTCGATGAGCGCGCTCAGCAGCACGGACGGGTGAATGAGAAGTGCCACGACGTTCCCGCCGGTGACCGTCGGCACCGCGATCAACGCCCTGTCCGAGTCGGCGATCACGAGCTTGAGCGGCACACCGGGGAACGTCCGCGCCTGCTCGCCCACCGCGATGCTCTCCTGCACCGACGCGAATCCCTGCTCGGTCTGCAGCAACGACGACTCGTACACGACCCGGTACCCGACGCCACGGGCCAGCGCCGGAGGCTGCGCGGGGCTCGCCTCCGGTTGCGGGCTCAGGTACGAACCAGGGTCCAGCGCCCGGATCTCCGTCTTGGCCTGGCTCTGCATCTCCTCGAACGTGCTGATCACCTCGTCCGCCTCCTTGAGGACTCGACGAAGTCGACCTCCTTCGCGCCGTGCTCGGCGTAGGCGGCGGCCAGGACCTCGGCGGTCTCCCTGGCCCTGACGGCCGCGGTCTCGTGGCTCGACGCGATCGCGGCCAGCGCCGAACGCGGCGGGCGCACGTCGTTGTTCCTGATCAGCCCGAGCCGTTCGAGCTCTTCGTGCGCCGCGCCGGGCTCGCTCTTCGCGCTCGCAGCATGGCCAGGTACAGCTGCTCGGCTTCCTGCGACAGCCCCTCGTGCACACGACTCCCCTCGGTGGTGCTGAACCGAAGGTACCTGCTCAGACGCTAGGCAAAGCGGCGCATCGCCCCGAGGAACATCGCGTCGAACGCACGGTCCGGCAACACCCTGCGGGCAAAGAGAATCGGCCGCGCCCCGAAGCCTGCCGCGTACCGCGTCCGCGGCCGCCGTGCCTGTGCCGCCTTCACGATGACGTCCGCGATGACCTTCGGCTCCGAACCGCGGTCGGCCTGGCTGAAGAACGCGGCCAGCTGCCGGACCTGTTCCTTGTACGCGCCCTCTCCTGACGTCTTGTGCAGCTTGTCGAGCGCGATCCCGCTCCACTCGGTCTTGATCGCGCCGGGCTGGACCACCACGACGTCGATCCCGAACGGCTTCAGCTCCAGCCGCAACGAGTCGCTCAGGCCCTCCACCGCGAACTTCGTCGAGTGGTACCAGCCGCCGAGCGGCTCGTAGATCTTGCCGCCGATCGACGACACGTTCACGATCCGCCCGCTCTTCTGCTTCCTCATGTGCGGCACCACCAGCTGCACGAGGCGGGCGAGCCCGAACACGTTGACCTCGAACTGGTACTTGCCCTCGCTGAGCGGCACGTCCTCGAACGCCCCGTACGACCCGTAGCCGGCGTTGTTCACGAGCACGTCGATCCGTCCGGCCTCGGCGATGATCTGCTTGACGCCCGCGACCATCGAGTCGTCGTCGGTGACGTCCATCTCCAGCACCCGGACGCCCTTGGCGGCCAGCCCTTCCATCCGCTGCACCCGGCGCGCCGCGGCATACACGGTGTATCCCGCTTTGTGCAGCTCATCCGCCGTGGACTCACCGATCCCCGACGACGCTCCCGTCACCAGTGCGACCTTCATGACGCTCCACTCCCAACTAACCGGTTGGCTGGACTAACTAACTGTTTGGTTGCTAAATCCAGGCAACCACGTCGGCGCCAGCCTGTCAACCAACTGGTTAGTTGCTTCTACCAACCGGTTGGTTAGAATGCGGAGCGTGGTGAGGGACAAGGAAGCGACCAAGGCGAAGCTGCTCGAAGCGGCGCTGGACGAGTTCGCCGAGCACGGCATCGCGGGCGCGCGGGTCGATCGCATCGCGGCCAAGGCAGGCTGCAACAAGGCGATGATCTACGCCTACTTCGGCAGCAAGGAGGGCCTGTTCGACGAGCTGCTGAAGATCCAGATCGACCGCATGATCGAGGCCGTCCCCATCACGCCCGATGATCTGCCGAACTACGCGGGCCGGCTGTTCGACTCGTACGTGGAGCGGCCGCAGGTGCTCAGGCTCGCGGCCTACCACCGTCTCGAGAACGGCTTCGACGCCATCCCGAAGGCGGAAGCCGAGGCCTACCAGCACAAGGTCGAGGCCGTCGCGAAGGCGCAGATGGAGGGCAAGGTCTCCGCCGCGTTCAACGCCTCGGACCTGCTGGACCTGGTCGTGCACACGTCGATCCTCGCCTTCAGCACCCCGAACGCCACCCGTGAACTCGTCGAACGCGCGGTCAGGCGACTGATCGCCGAGTAGCCTCGACCCCAGGACGAAAACCACAACTGGGGGTGGGGAACGTGCGCAAGGTTCTGATCGCGGGTTCGGTGATCGTCGCGACGGCCATGACCGGAGGAGTCGCGGAGGCGACGCCCGACGGCAACGACGTCCTGATCGCACCGCAGGGCAACGACATTCTCATCGCACCGGACGGCAACGACGTCCTGATGCTGCCGGACGGCAACGACACGCTCTGATGGTCACTCCGGGCGACCGGGCGCCGCTGTTCGCCGTCAGGACCGAGGACGGCGGCTACTGGTTCAGCGAGGAAGCGGGGCAGCGGGTCATCCTGTCCTTTGTGGATGAACTCGACGAGCACCTGCTGGCAGCAGAAGAGAAGCTCGTGTGGGTCGTGCCAAAGCCGTGCGACCCACCGGACGACGTCACGGTCATCGTCGACGACGGCCAGATCGCGACCGCGTACGGCATCGGCAAGGCTTCCGCACTGCTCGACGCCAACCTCCGAGTCGAAGCGATAGTGCCGCAGGGCGAACCGATCCCGGACGTGCCGGACATCGGCCTGGCCGCCCCTGTCCTCACCGTGCCGCGCGTGCTGGAGCCGGAGTTCTGCCAAGAACTCGTCGCCCATTACGAACGGCAAGGCGGCCAAGACAGCGGCTTCATGCGCACGGATGACCAGGGCCGCACCGCAACCGTTCACGACCATGCCCACAAACGCCGCCAAGACCTCACGCTCGAAGACCCGCTCAGGCAAGGCCTCAAAGACCGCGTCGAACGCCGCCTGATCCCGGAGATCCAGCGAGCGTTCCAGTTCAGGGCCACGCGGGTCGAACGCTGGATCATCGCCTGCTACGAGGCCGAAACCGGTGGTCACTTCAAAGCCCACCGCGACAACACCACGAAGGGCACCGCACACCGCAGGTTCGCCGTCACGATCAACCTCAACGACGACTTCGAGGGCGGCGAACTCAGGTTCCCGGAGTACGGCCGCAGAACCTACCGAGCGCGACCAGGCGATGCCCTCGTGTTCTCCTGCTCACTGCTGCACGAGGTCACACCGGTCACGACGGGCCGCCGCTTCTGCACACTGCCGTTCCTCCACGACGAGGCCGCGGAACAGATCCGGCTGCAGAACCTGGATCAGGTCCTGCGCAGCAAGTAGGTGTCCATGATCCAGCCCTTGCGCGCACGGGCTTCCTCGCGCACCGAGCGGATCTGCGCGGCCACGTCCCCGACCCGCCCGGACACCAGGATCTGGTCCGGCATCCCGAGATACGCGCCCCAGTAGATCCACGTGTCCGGGTCAACGCCCTCGAATGCGTACGACGCGTCCAGCATCACGGCCACGTCGTCCACATCGGAGGGCCACCCGGCGGCCAGCCGCCGTCCTGTCGTGATCTGCACGGGCTTGCCGACCTGGTTCAGCGACACGCGGTGCCCGGCCGTCAACGCCGCCACCGACGTGACCCCGGGGATCACCTCGACCTCGAACTCCGAGCCGCGGCCCAGCAGGTCGTCGAGGATCGCCAGCGTCGAGTCGTACAGGGACGGGTCGCCCCACACCAGGAACGCCCCGACCTCGTCCTCGCCCAGCTCCGAGAGCAACGAAAGGCAGACGTCCGCGCGAGCCCGGCGCCAGTCGTCGACAGCGGAGACGTAGTCCGCGGCCGCGCGGTCACGCTCCGGATCCCTGCCCTCGACCCACCGGTACGGCCGCGTCACGTGCGCGGTGAGGATCGACTGCCGCAGGTCGACGAGCTCTTGCTTCACAGAACCCTTGTCCAGCACGAAGAACACGTCGACCGTCTGCAACGCCTTGACGGCCTGCACCGTCAGGTGGTCGGGGTTGCCCGCGCCGATACCGATGACCAGGATCTTTCGCACCGGCACACACTAACTACAACAGGGTCGGCTCCTTCAAGCGCGGCAGGTCAGCACGGGCGTTCGTCGATCAACCGGACGGTCTTCCCGCTGCGGGGATTGACCTCCAGCGCCGAGACCCACTCCACCTCCAGCGGTGCCACGGTTCCTCGCCCCACCTGCAGCTCGAACCGTGGGCTGATCACGTGGACCTGATCGCGCACGGACTCGAAGTCCTGAGCCTCGCCGGCGATCCGCAGCACCAGCTGGTCCCGCGCGTCCACCCGTCGGATCACGACCTGAACGCCGTTGTGCACGATCCCGGCGCGGTCGACGGCCGCCCGCAGGTGGTCGAGGTGCAACGTCACGGGCCCGACCCGCGCGCCCTCGTCGGCCCGCCCGAGCAGCCGGAAGATCCCGTCCTCCTGGTCGACCCACTCCGCCATGTCGCCGACGGGGTAGCGGATCATCGGCTGCAACCGCCTGGTCAGATCGGTCTGGAGCAACCGCCCAGGACGGCCCGGCTCGGTGATCACCTTGCCGGTCTCGATGTCGACGATCTCCAGCACTGAGCTGTCCACAAAGGAGCGAAAGACCCGAGGATCGTCCGAGTCGAGCACCGCCGTGCCGATGATCCCGCCGTCCACGCTGCCGTAGACGAACGACCGGAACTCGGCCTCGGGAAATGCGCTGGCCAGCAGGGCACGCTGATCGTCGTACAAAGCCTCACCGCTAAAGAGGATCAACCGAACCAACGGCAGCGATCCGACCGAGGAGACGACGTGCGCGGCCAGCCGGCACAACGTCGTCGGGAAGCCCGCCACGACGTTGGCGTCGAAGTCCTGCATCGTCGTCAGGGTGAACTCGACAGGAGCACTGCCGGTGATCGGCAGCTGCACCAGGTCGATCGGCGACCGCTGCAGGGCGTTCAACGCGAAGATGAAACTCGAATAGAGCTCGCCGGCCGCGAACAGGTTCGCGATCCGGTCACCGTGCCGCAGCCCGGCCGCGGGCAGAGTCTCCGCGTACGTGCGGCACATCGCGTCCCACTCCTCGGTGCTGTAGAAGGACACCCGAGGAGCCTTGGTCGTGCCGCCGGTCTTGAAGATCAGCCCGTCCGTGTGGGCGCGGGTCAGCACCCGGTTGTCGCGGACGGTGTTCGCGGCCCAGAACGCCGCCTGGTCGACCACCGGCAGGTCGGCCAGCTCGGAGCCTTCGACGCCGTCGTACAGCTCCTCGTAGAACGGGGAGTGCGTGCGGGCATAGCAAATGAGGTCGAGCACGGACACGGTTCACACACTCCTGCTGCTGCGCTGGTCGACGACCGCGATCAACTTGCCGCTGCTCTTCGTCCGCACGAAGTCCGCCAGTGGAACGTTCTCCACACGCACCTTCAGCAACCCGTCCTGCTCGACCGCCTCCGCGACCTCGGCATAACGGGAAAGCAGCGTGATCTGGCTGGCGGCGGGCTCCGGTGCACGCCCGCATTCCAGACGCACCACCAACTCCTCGCCGGACGCGTCCTCGTTGAGCTCGATCTGCAACGCGCCGGCGTAGCTGTGCTCGTCTTCCAGAATCGTGAGGAATCGCCGGTAGTTCAACGTCTGCGCGGCTGCCCTGAACACGTCACCGGTGCGGCCCAGCAGCTCGAACCTCGGTGTGCGGCGGCCGCACGGGCAGTCGCCGGAGATCCACCGGCCGAGGTCGCCGATCTCGTAGCGCTCCAGCCGCTGACCACGCCGGGTGTGCGTGGTGAAGACCAGCCTGCCGGGCTCGGATCCCGAGACGACCGGTCCGTCTCGGGATCAAGGATCTCCAGCGTGTGCAAGCCGGTGAACAGGTGGTGCACCTTGCCGTCGGACGCCTGGCACTGATAGCCGACGGGTCCCGCGTCGACGGTCGCGTAGGCCGCCGAGCGGATTGTCTCGACGCCGAACTCGTCCCGCAGCCGCGCGATGGCCTGCGCGCCGAAGTGCTCGCCCGCGTAGAAGATCTTGCGGATGCCGCCGTACGCCTTCAGCTGCTCACCGTGCTCGGCGAAGAGCCGCTGCACGAACGAGGGCGCGGTCAGCAGCGTGTCGACGCGGTTGTCCACAATGGCCTGAGCGATCGCGTCGAGCTGGTCCCATTCTCCGCCCATCGGGAACTGCACGGCGTTCATCCGCTCCAGCGCGGAGAAGAAGCTGACGAAGCTCGCGTACATGTGCCCGTTGAAGAACAGGTTCATGATCCGGTTGTGCCGCGGGTCGAGTCCGGTGGCCAGCAACGCCTCGGCGCCGACCCACATCTGCTCGTCCCAGTCGGCCCACGTGTACGCGGACAGCTTGGGCGCGCCAGAGCTGCCGCCGCTGCGGAAGTACACGTCCGCAGAACGGTCTTGCAGTGTCTCGAAGTCGGACTTCAACGTCACGGACACCGGCGGAACGGGCAGCTGGCGCGACTCGGCCAGGTCGTCCAGAGACGCGTCCGTGACGAACCTGTCGTCGAGCTGCACGGAGACCCGGTTGCTGTAGCGCTGCAACGCGTAGACGCCATCGTGCGGCTCACCGCTGTAGCCGCCGAGCATCGAGCCCGGCGTGGTGATCCGCTGCACGCCGACGGAGACGAACGCGCGGGCGAGTGCGGCTGTGTCGGGTCGATCCGCCGCGAGGCCGACGGTCTGCAGGTAGCGGCGCATCGGCCGCAGTACGGAGGTGACCTGCTTGCGCGCCAGCGGCTTCACCCACACCGTCCGGTACAGCGGCGACGTGCGCAACGCGGAGCGCACGTCCGCCAGTACCCGCCAGTGCTCGCCGGTGTGCACCTTCGTGAGGCCGAGGTGCTCTTCCAGCTGCGCCACGACGACGGTGTTCGTGATCTCCGCCCACTCCGCCTGCGACGGCTCGCGGGTCGGCTGCCCGGTCAGCTCCAGGACGCCGGCGAACCGCTCGGCGAACGCGAAGACCTGTGCAGGGTCCTCGGTGTCGAGGTAGATCACCTGCGGGCTGGAGCAGGCCTGCTGCTCCAGCTGGCACACGTCCGCGGCGAGCGCGTGCAGTGTGTCCACATCGGACCAGGAGTCACGGGTCAGGTAGGCGAACGACAGCTTCGGGCCCCAGTCGATCACCCGTGTGCCCGGCCGGACCAGCTCGGTGACGCCGTTGATCGCTTCCTCGCCGCCCCACACCGCGACGGCGTCGGCCGCGCCGAGCATGCGCGCCATCCAGTCGGCGTTGCTTGACGAGAAACGCAGCACGATGAGCCGTGCGGCGATCTGGCCGGTCTGGTCGTGCGAGGCCAGTTCGGCGAGCACGTCGGCGGTGAAGCCGGAGTCGTCCGAAGCGACCTTGATGACGTTGAGGTTGCCGGAAAGCAGGCCCTCAACGGCGCTCAGGACGCCCGCCGCGGGTGCGTTGCCCGCAGTCACGTGCGCGAGCAGCCCGAGCGGCACCCAGGCCTCGTACGTGGGCGTGCGGAAGTCGAAGCGGACCATCCGCGCGGGGTCGAGGTTGCCGAGCTCGCGCTTGAGCTTGCGCTCCAGCTCGGGCCTGCTCACCGCGTGCCGCAACGCGTCCAGCGTCTCGTCGATCTCCGTCTCGTCGAGACCCCACGCGACCAGCGCCGCGCGGTGGTTCTCCAGCACCAGCTTCTCCGCGGCCGCGAGCACCACGAGCGGGCTCAGCCGCGGGCCGGTGATGACCTGCTGGGTGCGGTCGTCCAGGGTGTCGAGCCGGTCAGCGATGTCCTTGTCGCCGACCCACTCGCCCTGCCAGAAGTGCCGGTTCATGCCTTGTCCTTCAGGAGCTCTGCTGCGGCGATGGCGCAGGAACGGTTGCGGGAGACACCGGCGCGGCCGAGGATCTCGAACCACGGGGTCTCGTTGCCGCACCCGCACTCCTCAGGTGCGTGCAGTGCGGCGAGGTCACCCATCAGCACGCTCTGCGCGGGCGCCGAGGTGATGTAAGGGGAAACGAACTGGATGTAGCCGGATTCGCCGTGCGGCAACGGCTCCAGCGTCCGGACGTCCCGGACGATCGCGCGCGACCAGGTCGGCACGTGCAGGTTGTGGTGCGCGCACTCGACGTACGGCACGGAGTGCTCGACCGATCCGTAGCTGTCGCGGATCCGCACGTCCGGGATGCCGAGCATCTCGGTGACCTTGGCGCGCAGCTCTTCCTTGCCGATCTGCTTGTCCGCGTTGCCCTTCCAGCCGCCGCCGAACCACACGAGCGAACGCTCGTTGAGCCGCAGCGGCTCCACGCCCATGGCGCGCATGCGGTCGATGGTGAAGCTGAGGAACGCCGGGAACCCGAAGATCCGCACCGGCAGGCCGCTGTCCGCGAACCGTTGCAGGGCACGGATGCTGCCGAACGCGTCGAACTCGTGGCCGGCGCCGGTGTGCGCGAGGCCGTAGTCCACCGACCGCACGGGAGCGAAGTCGGTCATGAACTGGCCCGTGAACGAGCTTCCCAGCTTCACGCTCGGCATCGGCTGGTTGAGGTTGATCAGGTAGTGCACCGGCTCGGTGTCGTCGATGAACCCGTTGTGGTCGTAGATCCGCGCGACCATCCGCTTGCCCGCACGCAACGTCCAGGCGTCCCAGAACATCTGCGACTTCTGCCCGGTCGTGCCGGACGACGTGGCGTGCACGACGACCTCGTCGCGCGGCACCGACAGCACCTCGTGCATCTTGAAGAAGTTGGCGTGCACGTAAGGCTGTTCGGTGATGTCCTTGAGTGGCTTGCCGTTCCACAGGCTGCGGAAGAACTCGTTGCGCTGGGCGTGCCAGCGGTTCGACTCGTTCATCGCTTCGAGGAACAAGGTCTCGTCAGTGTGGTCGTACGGCGCCACGATGTCGCACAGCGCCTGGACAGCACTGAGCGAGGGGTCCGGCACCGTTGCTGGACCGAGGTGGGGGTTCATGAACAGAAAACTCCGTTGGTGTTGAGGAACTTCTGCGTCCACAGCTCGATGTACTGCTCGGTGAACGGCCGGAACGCCTCGTCGATCGTGAGCCCGCGGAAGTCGGGCGGCTGCGGCGTGTGCACCATGACCACGTAGTCGTGGTAGAGGTCGCCGTCCTTGCGCATCGCCGGGTACAGCGCCACCGGCAGGAAACCGAACGCCAGCAACGCACTCAGCTCGTCGAACTCGTGCAGCGGCACCAGCGTCTCGACGTGCGGCGCACCCATTCCTGCCAGCGTGTCGATCACGCCGCCGAGATGCGGCAACAGCTTCTGCGGACCGGGTGTCGCACCGAAGATCGTGCAGTAGCCGTCGTGGCGGTTGAGGTGACCGTAGATCTGGTACTCGCCCTGCTCGTCGGCCAGCAGCACGTTCGGCTTGTGCAGCGGGTAGAACCGGCGCGCCGGGTCGTTGATGTTGCGCTCGAAGTGCCGCTGCACGAACCGCGACGCCTCGATGATCTCCAGTCGTGACGTTTCGGCTGCGGGGATGTCGCTGTCGTCGACGAACTCCGGCAGCGCGGGGAGCCCGATTTTCTCGTGTGTCGTCATGACGAGCTTCTCGAGGCTCTTCGGAACCTTGTGGACCTCGGCCCGCTGGCCGAGGACGCCGTCACGGTGCTTGGCCAGCAACGCCATGGTTTCCCTCTTGGCGTGCTTGAACAGGTTCGGCACGAGCCCGAGCGCGTGGAAACCGTTGCGCAGGCACACTCTCTGCGGCGCGAGGTGAATGGTCCGCGCGGTGCCGTAGACCGAGTCGACCTCGCCGCTCGCGAGCATCCGTTCGGTGATCTGCCCGACCGCGTGGTGCGCGACACCGCCGCCCTGCGCGGCGGGATCCACCACCAGGCCGGCGATCTTGCCGAGACGGTCCTGGGCTTCGACGTGCCCGGTGATCGAGGCGACCACGTGGCCGTCCTTGCGCCACACCAGCCACGTGGTGTGCGCGGCCTCGATCTCCGCCACCATGACGTCGGGGTCGGTGCCCATCGCGATGGGGTAGTTCGCGCCGTGCGCCCGCCGGTAGAGCCTGAGCAGGTCGTCGACGTCGTCGAGCCGAGCCTGCTCGAACTCGGGTGCCACTCCTGTTCCTCCTTCGTTTCCGCGCATGCTGAATGAGCCGATGCACGGAGCTGGCGGGAGCCCGGACCGACTTCTTGCCAATGCTGGGGGTTGACCGTTTCCACGTTACTGGCCGGTACAACCGCCGTTCAGGTGAGGGAACCGCACGAGCTGCGGAATTGATTCCTCGGGGCGAGCGGGATCACACGAACCATCAAATCCCCCTTAATTGCCGATGGTTCTTTCGGGTGAGTCCTAGCTGGTGAGGGGCCTGAAAGGCTGTGATCGAGGTCGCTTTCCCGGCCCCTTTTCCTTCTGTCACATGTCAACACCACGCTCTCTCGCCGCGCTATTCCTTGGCCAAAAGCAACTAGTCGCAGTTTCAACAAAACGGCGACTACCTGAGAGGGTCGGGAAGAACGGTGAGTACCCTTGCGCGATGCTCCGGCTCGAAGTGCGGGACTACCAAGGCCCGACACGGTGGCGATGGCTGCTGACAGACGCTGACACCGGTGAGTTCGTCGGCGACCACCAAGTGGACCTCAACAGGGACGAGTGGCAGTGCGAGGCGTTCTTCAACCTGCACTCCTACCTCTGCACCGCGTCGGCGAGCGACCGCAGGCGGGAGACCGAGGCCGCCGTGGTGGCCCAGATCGGTGCCTGGATCGGAGACCAGGCGCTGGGGCCGGTGGCAGCGGCGGTCGCGCGCGCTGGCGGTGCGGTGAGACTGGAGCTGGACGAACGCACCGAACTGCTCGCCTATCTCCCGTGGGAGCTGGCTCACGTCGATGGGAGAACGCTTGCTGCCGCGCGCGTCACCTTCGTCGTGGACCTCGTCGACCGGGAGGTCCGGCGCAAGCGCGAGGTCGGAGACGCGCTGCGCGTGCTCGCGGTGTTCAGCCTGCCCGAACGCGCTGGAGCGTTGAGCCTGCGGCAGGAACGCGTTGCGCTGGCCCGGCTGATGCTCAACATCGTGAAGGTGCACCAAAAGCGCATAGAACTGCGCGTCATCCAGTACGGCGCCACGCGGGAACAGTTGGCGGAAGCGCTGCTCGACCATCCCGGTTGGGACGTGGTGCACGTGTCCGGCCACGGACTGCCGGCCGGCCTGGTGCTGGAGACCGAGTCCGGTGGCCGCGACAAGATCACCAGTGCGGAGCTGGTCGATCTCCTCGCACTCGCGGCCGAGCAGATCAAGCTCGTGTCGTTGTTCGCCTGCTCGTCGGCGGCGGTGACCGCGGAACGGCACCTGCAGCTGCTCGGTTTCCAGGTGCCGGAACGCTCCGACGACGAGCCGGCGGGAGCAGCGCCGTTGCCCGCGGTCGCGACGGCACTCGTCCGCAGGCTCGACTGCATGGTGGTGGCCATGCGCCACCCGGTCGCCGACGAGTTCGCGATCGGTTTGAGCGAGACCTTTTACGACCTCCTGCTGGGCAAGGGACAGCCAGTGGTGCAGGCGTTGGCGCTCGCTGTGGCCAAGACCGCGACCGAGCTGCAGGGCGTTGTGCCGTCGTTCTCCGTGGCGACGCCGACCCTGTTCGGTGCGCAGGCCGACATGAAAGTCGTGGCTCCGGCGGGCGAACGTGCGGAGTTCCGCATCGAGGGCCGCAAGCTGGCCATGTTCCCCGGCCAACCGGCCCGGCTGGTCGGCAGGGTCGGGCCGATGACTCGTGCCTCAGCCGCGCTGGCTCCGAACAGCGGGCGGTCCTGCGTCCTGTTTCTGGGCATGGCAGGCATCGGCAAGACCTCTGCGGCCGTGGAGCTCGCTTACATGCTCCATCACACGTTCGGCGCGACCGCGTGGTACTCGGCCCCGCCGGACGGACAGTCGATCACGATGGCGTTGTCCGACTTCGTGATCGCGCTCGAAGCTCAGATCCCCGGCCTCAAACTGCTGCACCTGCTCAACGACACCGCCAGCCTGTGTCGCGAGCTCCCCAAGCTCACGGAGATGCTGGAGCACGAGCGAGTGCTCGTGGTCATCGACAACGCCGAGTCGTTGCTGAGCGCCGACGGCAGCTGGCGGGACGAGCGCTGGGGAATGTTCATCGCCGCGTTGTCCGGCCACAGTGGACTTTCCCGGCTGGTGCTGACCTCGCGCAGAACGCCGGCAGGTCTGCCGTCATCCGCGTTGGTCGAGGCGGTGCACGCCTTGTCGTTGCGGGAGAGCGTGCTGCTCGCCCGCCTGCTGCCGAATCTGCGCGCGTTGATGGACGGGCCACACGCGTTGCTCGCCGCCCGCACGTTGGAGACGGTGCGGGGACATCCGAAGCTCATCGAGTTCGCCGAGAGCCTCGCCGGTGATCCGGAGGCGCTGGCAGCACGCCTCAACGACACCGAGATGGGCGATGCCGACTACGCCGACGTGCTTGCTGCGTGGACACGTGCCGCGGTGGACACCCTGCCCCCGGACTCCGTGTTCCTCTTGCGTTTCCTGTGCTGTCTGGAGGATCGCGATCGTAAGCAGCTGGCACACCACGATCTCTGGCCCGGGTTCTGGCAAAGGTTCCACCCGGACGAGGCCTGTCCGCCTTTCGCCACGGTGGTCCGGCCCCTGGCCGAACGGGCGTTGCTCGCAGAGCACGACGAAGGCCTCGACATCCACCCCGGCGTCGCCGAAACATGTCGTGCTGACGCCGAGGTGGAGTTCAGGGCTGAGGTGGACGTTTACGTTGGTGGTAGCTGGATGCTGACGCTCGAAATCGACGCGGCCGCGCCGGTCCACGAGCAGTCCACAATGCTGATCTTGCGTGCGGCGCTCAGCGCCATGCCCTACCTCCGGCGTGGCAGGCAGTGGCTCAACCTCGCCAGGGCCGCGGAATCAGTGCTGGACCAGGATCCTTCTGCCAGAGCCGCTGCGGCCGTCGGCCCTGTCCTCCAGGAGGCGCTGAGCGCTTGCGAGGGCAGCTGTGACGATCTCGGGATCGCCGCCGTCCTGACCAAAGCGGTGTCCCGGACCAATCCCGAAAGCGCCTTCCACATGTCCAAAAGCCTGTTGCGCATGGCTTTGGCAAGAGAAGAGTTCGTGGTCGCGATGGCTGTTGCCAGCGAACTCGTAGGCGCGTGCAAAGTGGGTGGTCAGCCGGATGAGGCGAAGAAGTTCGTCGAGATCATGATCGACTGCGGCCGGCGGGCCGAAGTTGGCGTGTGGACACAGCTGGCAGCCGAGGTGGAACTGCTGAGCGTCACGAACATGATGGGACAGCACGTCGAAGTGCTCAAAGGCGCCTGCGACCTCCTCGCGAGCATGCCGAAGGCCGAAGAGGCTCTCGATGGAGAGCATGTACAGCCTCATGCCATCTATGAAGGCTTGTACGAAGCGGCTGCGGCTGCGGCTACTGCTCTCGGCCGGTGGGATCTCGTGTTGCATCTCAGCGCCAACGTGGTCGATTCGCTGCGGCGCAGAGGTGCGTTGCCGACTGAGGTGGCACATGCCACGCTTCACTACACACAAGCATTGCGCGAGCTCAAGCGGGGAGACGAGGCACTCCGACTGTTGCGTTGGTGCCGCGACGTGCTGGGCACCAGCAGCGTCGAAGACCTCGGGCCGACGTCGATGACGCTGGCGTACGTCGAGATGTCACTCGGCCACAGCGAGCGAGCGACTGGCCGCGCCGGCGACGCGCTCCGGGCCTACTACGCGATGTGGGACTTCGACCAGATCGTGCACAGCCATCGGGTCTTCGCCATGTCGATGGGCAGTTCGGAAGCGGCCAGACGATGCGCGTGGGCGCACGTGCTGGCCGCGGTCCTCGCTGCCGGCCTCAGCCGCAGCTACGACTTCGACACCGTGGCGTTGTGGGGCGCCACGCTCGCGTTCAGCGGGTTCGTCAAGGCTGAGCTCACGCCGTTCGACGAGGTGTGCGCACTGGTCGAAGAGACGGACGGCGTCCGGTTCCGAGAACTGGTCGACCTGTTCAACAAGGACGGGTTGAGCGGGAAGGACCTGGTGGAGCACGCCGTCAGTGCCCTCAACGAGCACTTCGTGGTCTTGCTCGAAAGGTGGAAGCCTTTCGCCGAGGAGGTCGTGGCGAACCTCGAAGACTCCACAGCGCTGGATGCTGTGCTCGCGAAGGTGGAGGAGCAAGCCGTGGTGGACGCCGTGCGCCGCATCCAAGCCGGCGAACGTGATTACAGGCCGTTCGCCGACGTGGACGAGGTGACCAGCGGAGTGGTCCATCGAATTCTGGACCGGCTCAACCCTGAGCTAGTACGTGGAGAATCCTGACCGGCTTCTTCGGTGCACCGTCCAAAGTCCCGTCCGGCTTCGGCACGATTCCGGCCTTCACGATCCGGTCCAGCGTGTCCATGCCGAACGTGACGTGACCCATCACGGTGTACACGGGCTTGATGTTGGCGAACGAGTGCACGATGAAGAACTCGCTGCCGTTCGTGCCGGGACCCTGGTTCCCGTACGCGATCGTGCCGCGCGGATAGGTCTCCTTACCGGTCACCTCGTCGGCGAACCGGTAGCCGGGGCCGCCCTCCTCTGCGCGGTAGATGTCGCCGCACTGCAGGACGCCCAGGCGCGTGGTGTCGGTCAGGCGCCAGCACTGGGACATCGTGTAGAACCAGCTTCGTGCCAGGTGCGCGAAGTTCTCCACGCCGCACGGTGCGTTGGCGCGATCGAGATCGGCCACGACCACCCCGTAGTTCGTCACGATGGTGACCTTCACCGTGCCTTTCGCGGGCACTGTGGACGACGGCGGCCGGACCGGGCGGGCCGCCGGGTTCTCCGGCGTCGGGATGAACTCGCACCGCACGGTCGGGGTGGCCGGTGCCGCGGACGCGACCGGGGCGAGGACGACCATCATCAAGACAGCGAGCAGTAGCCTCATGAGTGCCGACCGTAGTCGCCGAAGCGTCACACGGGAACGCTCTCACGCTGTTCGACCGCGGCCTGGCGCCGTGCGGGCTTGCGTTCCAGCCACCATTGCGAGATCAGCAGCGGAATCGTCCACCCGACCCACGTCGTGATCCCGGCGACCGTGTTCGGCAGCTCCGCCTCGGGTACGCGGTCGGCCAGCAGCAGGAACATGACCACACCCCAGATGCGGTTCGTGATGATCGAGACGGTGAGCGCGAAACTGCGGATCATCCACTTGCGGTGGTCGCGGAACTGACGTCGCCTGGCCGCGCGCCACGCCAGCCACGTGAACGTCAGCCACAGCGGGGCCAGCAGCACGCTGCTCACCTGAGCGACCGGGCCGAACGGGGTCATCCAGCCGATCACCAAGCCGGACAGTCCGGCGGGCAGCACGCCGGCGAACACGTAGACACGGCCGATGCGGCGGTGCCACGCGGGGAACCGGCTGCGGAACCACGGCCAGATCTGCACCACGCACGTGAGGATTGCGACCGACGCGCAGACGACGTGCATCACGAGCAGGGGGTAGTGCGGTCCCCAGTCCGACTGCACGCGCGCCTGCAAGCGGTCACCGGTCAGGTAGGGCGGCAGCGAGAACGCCACGAACGCCACCACCACGAACGCCAACGGGCCTACCCAAGGCTTGCGCAACCACGTCATGGCGTGACGATGACCGCTACCGCTTACCGATCGCGTACCTCTCGCTGACGTCCACGATTTGTCCACTGATTGGCCGTATCCGAGTGCGGCCGAACGGCTCCAAAATGGTGTGGTGATACGCAAGTCGCTGGCCATCGCCCTCGACACGATGCCGGAACAACGACAGGCCATCGCAGATCGTGAGGCCACGGAGGAGACCTACGAGCTCCTCGCCCAGCGGGTCGCTGTGCTCGCCGCCCAGGCGAAGGGCGCCTGCGCGCAGCTCACTGCCATCGACGCGCAGGACTGGTCCGCGCTGCACGGGCACGTGCCCGCCTGCGTCATCTGCAAGCCCCGAAACCCGAGGAAACTGCGGGAACGCGTCGAGTACATGGCGCCGGGACTGGTGGCGCTCCCCGAGGACGACGACCGGCGCTGGCTCGCCTGGCTGAACGCGCCGGGCAGCGGGCCGGTCCAGGTGGCGTTGCGCAAGGTCGCCGAGACGGTGAACCGGATCAACCCCGCGCTCGCCGACCCGCAGGTCGTCAAGGCGGTCGCCGGCGTGACGGGTCTGCTGCTCACCGGCGTCCTTCTGCTCGTCAGCTCGGGATCCGTGCCCGCGAGCCCCGGCGGCCGACGACGTGGCCCGTCGGCCAGCCCGCCCCGGCGACCGGCGCTACCGTGCCCACGAACGGCGACTCCCCGACGTCCGGCCAAGCTCCACCGACAGGCTCGAACACGCCGGGCTCGAACACCCCGAACCCTGGCCAGGCCAACCCCGATGCGCCCCAAGGAGAACAGGGCGCACGGGCGGCCAGGTACGACATCAGGCCACCCGCGCCCCGCACCACGCCGTGCGAGGACGACACCGGCCGGATGTCCGCTTCACCACCGGATCCGCGCCAGGCAGCATCAACATCGACGCGCGGCCGTTGATGTTCCGCGACTTCATCATCACCAACAGGACGAGCTGGTTGGACAGCCGGACGGTGCAGTCGCTGCAGCTCGGGCCGGGCAGCTATCCGTTCCAGGTCGCCGCGCCGATCGCGTTCTACTTCACGATCACCCCGGCGGGCACTGTCGACTACCCTGCCGAGCTCGAAGAGTTCCTGTCCGGCAAGGGAACCCGCACGCTGCGGGTCGAGGGAGTGATCATCACGATCGACGCGCGCGCCCTCAACACCGGGGCGGGCGTGCTGATGGCCTACGCGACGAACCACAACGACTGGATCGTCTGCCGGCGCGTGCGGATTCTGCCTGCCAGGAGTTACGCGGTCCAGCAGGGCGGCGGCCACGTGGTGAGCTTCCAGTTCGAGGTGACGCGGGATGGGCGGGTGCTCTTCGACCCCGGCCTCGGGTTCGTGCGCGGCAACGGAACGTCCACAGTGGAGTTCCTCGGCTACCTGCTGCACGTGGACGCGCGCGCCGCCAACGGCACAGGCCTGCAGGTCCTGCACGTCTGGGGTCTGCCGTTCTCGTTCACCAAGCAGCAGACCGTACGGCTGTTGCCGACCTCGTCGCACTACCTCCAGGTCGTCGGCGGCAAGGTCAGCGACGCGAAGTTCACCCTGCAGAACAATGGTTCGATCACGCTGAACCACGATGCTCTGGCGCTCGACAGCGAGGGAGGCGTCCGCGTCGTCACGGTGACTCGTCCTCTGCAGTGAGGTACAGCTTCTCGGCCTGACGCATCCGCCGCTCCGCCTCCGAAACGAACCCCGACGAGTGCAGCAGCCGTGCGGCGTCGGCAAGAAGCTCCTTGTCCTGCACGCGGACCGCGTGCTCGGCTGCCCGGTCGTACCAGCTGAACGGCGACGACCCGGAAGCCTCGTGGGCCTGGCCCGTGTTCAACAGCCACAGGCCGTCTACAAAGGACTCCAGTGCCGAGGTGTAGCAGCTGATCGCCTCGGCGTACCGGCCGGCCTGCTGGTGGAGGTTGCCCATGCCGTTCCACGCCCGCCCGAGTCGTTTCGCGTCACCGATCCGCGCGCAGATGTCACGAGCCCGCTCGTACCAGCGCATTTCACCGGTGGCCCTGCCCAGGCTCAGGCAGGCCCGTGCTTCGTCGCCGTCCGACACCCGTGCGGCCAGCACCTCCTCGAAGAGGGCCGTCGCCTCCCGCACGCTTCCACTCGCCAGGTAGAGATTGCCCAGCCCCGTCAACGCCCGCGGCTCGCGGCGGATCTCCAACGCGTCCACGTGGCATCCCTCTGCCTCGTCGAAGAGTCCGCGCTCGAAGTACGCGTGCCCCAGATGCGCCAAGGCCAACGCTTCCGCGGGCCTGTCACCCAGCGAACGCGCCGCCTCCACCGCTGCTGTCTGCACCTCCACCGACATCTCGTCGACGAGCCGCGAAGCCAGTGCGAGCCGCCGCCGGTCGTCGGCGACGAAGACCGCGGCGATCGCGTTCGACGTCTCGGTGTCCGCGACCGCCTCGTAATGGTCGAGCAACCGGCCAAGCGCTTCGGGTTCGCGCGGCTCCAACGTCCGCGCGTACTCCCGCAGCAGGCCGTGCATCGCTATCCGGTCGTCGGGCGCGTTTTCCAGCAGGTGCAACGAGAGCAGCCGGTTGCGTGACGGTCGGACGTCACCACCCGCCAGCGCGTTGAGCGCGTCGATCGAGAAATCGTGTTCGAACCCGTCTCCGAGCAACCGGAACACGCGCGCGTCGGCAGGGGTGAGCTGCTGGTACACCCAGTCGAACGCGCGGTGCACCTTGCCGCGCTCGGCGGGGATCTCGCCGACCAGCGTCGCCAGCGTGGCCGTCGTTCGCATGCGCGCGAACCTGGCGGCGACGATCAACGCCAGCGGATGCCGGCCGCACGCTTCGACGAACGCACGCGCCTGAGCGGGTTCCTCGTCGATCCGCGAGCCGAGGTGCGCCCGCAGCAGAGTCAGCGAGTCCTCGACGCTCATCGGCCCGAGGAACACCCCGCCCAGCCGTTCGTGGCTGGTCGCGATCACTGCCGTGCCCTCGCGCTGGAACACCGTCAGGTCGTCGTCCTCGCGCACGTTGTAGAGCACGAACAGGACACGCCGGTCGTCGAGCACCTCGTCCAGGTGTGACGGCGGCTCGGCCTCGTTGTCCAGGCTCGGTCTGCTGAGCGCACGGACGAACCGGGCGAGCGCGTTGTCCATGCCGGTCTTGGCGAGGTCCGCGCTGAGCACGCCGTCCAGGAACCGGTCCGCGACCTCGTGCGCGAGTCGCGTCGCCAGCGTGGTCTTGCCGATCCCCGGCGGACCGCTGACCAGCGCCATGCCGGTCTGTTCCATGACCTCGCGCAACACGGCCAGCTCCTTCACCCGGCCGTGTACCACCGGGTCGGGGCCCAGCCGCAGTGGCGGCCGTCTCACCAGGCTGGGCAGCCTGAACCTGTTGACCATGTCCACCGGGTACTCGCGCACGAGCACGAACGTAGCGCTGTACTGCGGTTCTGACACCTCACTGACACCTGACGGGGTGTAGCTGTCAGGTCGCTGTGAGCGCACCTCAGCAGTGTCAGCGGCATGAAGTCGACAAGCCTGATCGCCGCGGCGGCGCTGACGCTCCTGATGGCGCCGGACGCGCAGGCGGCGTCCTGCAGCGGGCGCAGCTGCAACGACAAGGACCCGGTCGCCACCGGGTGCAGCAGCGGTTCCACGGTCGCGGACACCGCGTCCATGTACACGGGCGGCAAGGCGGAGCTGCGCTGGTCGCCGGCGTGCAGGACGAACTGGGTGCGGATCTCGAACTACTCCGGCGGTGATTCGGCTCTGCGCATCACGGTGTGGTCGAGCAGCGACCACGTCGGCTTCGTCGCGCCGGGAACACCCGGCAACCACTGGGGAAACATGGTCTACGCGCCCGGCTGCGCCCGCGGCGAGGTGCTCTACGTCGACGCCGACGGAGTCCACCGCACCGCCCGCCTCGCGTCGAGCGCCTGCTGAGGGGGTCCGCCGTGACCGGCTACATCACCGACTGACTTTCCGCGCCTGCAAGAAAACCTTTGAGGGAGAAGCATGTTCATCAGGATCGCCGCCTCCGTCGGCACCGCGGCGCTCGTCGTGGGCGCGATGCTCGGGATCGCGTCGCCCGCCAACGCCGAGACCAACCCGAACTGCAGCCGGGTGACGCAGATCGGCAGCACGGCCTACATCAAGTCGGGCGGCACGACCATCGCGTCGGTGAAGCAGTTCAAGGGCTGCAACAAGAACTGGGCCTACACCTACGTGTGGGAGGGCTTCCGCAACTCGCACAGCGGCACCTGGTGGGCCTGCTCCGGCATCTCCGACGGTTCCGGCCTGCGTGACTACAAGTGCGGCGGCAACCACCAGAAGGAAGTCTGGTCCTCCGGCGCCAACACGCTTTCGGAGTGCACCAAGGCGTACGGCCAGCTCGAGTGGTCCAACGGCGAAGGCTCGGCCGCGACTGACCAGCGGTGCTGAAGATGAACCTCCGCAAGACCGTTCTCACGGCGGTCGCTGCCCTGGCCGTGCTGGTGCCTCTTCTGAGCACCGGCACGGCTCAGGCCGAGGTCCGCACGTTCACCGCGACGACCGCCCTCGACGGCCGCACCGTCAAGGACCCGACCGTGCCGGTCGGCAAGAAGCGCGTCGCCGACATGTACCTCAAGGGCCAGAAGGTCAACGTCGTCTGCCAGGACACCGGTCCCGAGTACGGCGGCAAGAAGATCTGGGACCTCACCACCGAGGGCCTGTGGATTCCGGACGGCTACACGAGCAACACCTCAGACACGATGGTGCTGCCGAAGTGCGCCACCTCGAAGTCCTTCCCCGCCAAGGTCGACCTCAACGGCCGCAAGAACAAGGGTGACGGCGCCACCGCACCCGGTTCGGTCGCCGACAGGTACAAGGCGGGCCAGCAGGTTCCGGTGAAGTGCCAGGCGCAGGCCGAGAGCGGCACGATCTGGGACTTCACCACCGACAACCTGTGGGTGCCCGACAACTACGTCAAGACCGGCACCGACGGGTACGTCCAGGGCCTGCCGCGCTGCGACACCGACGGCATCGAGCCAGGCGAAACGCCTCCCGGCAACGCCGTCCACGGCCGCAGCAACGGCCCGGCCGGTCCGACCACCGGCACGAACGCGGAGAAGATCCAGCGGGTGATCGACACCGCGAAGTCCCAGGTCGGCAAGGGATATCTGTACTCCTGGGGAGCGGGTGGCAAGGGCGGTGCCTCCTACGGCGTCCACCACTACCCGGACAACGACCCTTCGCAGGGTGACGACTACAGCCGCCTCGGCTACGACTGCTCCGGCCTGACGCTGTACGCGTTCTGGAAGGGCGCTGGCATGGACATCGGCGCCTGGACCGGTGCGCAGAACATCAAGGGCCGCGCGGTGGCGATCGCCGACCGCAAGCCGGGTGACCTCGTGTTCTGGGGCCGTTCCGACAACGACTCCGACGTCACCACGCACGTCGCGCTCTACCTGGGCGACAACAAGATCCTGGAGGCCTCGCCGCCACGTGACGGCAAGAGCGTCCGCATCAGCGATCTGAACAGCCACGGAACGCCGTACTCCAAGGTCCGCCGGATCTTCGGGTGAGTGAGGGGAAGTTCATGGACATCAAGAGAATGATCTCGGGAGCCGCGGGGCTCGCGATCGGGCTGGGAATGCTGGTGATCGGTGGCCCGCAGGCCACCGCCGCCACCAACTTCGAAATGCCGTTCCCATGTGGACAGACCTGGTCGGGCAACACCAGGACCAACCACAGCCCGGCGCAGGCGGTCGACCTGAACCGCAGTGCGGACGAGGGTGACGCGGTCGTCGCGTCCGCGTCCGGCAAGGTCACGAAGGTCCGCAACGAGGGTGGCCAGAGCTACGGCCGCTGGATCGAGATCGACCACGGCAGCGGCTGGACCACGCGCTACGCCCACCTGTCCGCGCAGCGGGTGTCGGTCGGCCAGAACGTCTCGCAGGGTCAGACCATCGGCAACGTCGGCAACACCGGTGGGTCGACCGGTGCCCACTTGCACTACGAGCAGCTGTTGAACGGCTCGCCGCAGCGCATCAAGTGGAGCGGCAGCACGATCCTGTACTACGGCACCAAGAACTACAAGTCGAAGAACAAGTGCGGTGGCGGTGGCACCACCAACCCGTACACGCCGGAAGAGGCGTGCGGCGACGGCTACAAGGTCATCGACGGCGCGAACGTCACCGGTGCCCGCGTTTCCCTGCTGTACAACGCCTCCAACGGTTACAACTGCGTCGTCGCGATCAAGACCACGAAGATCGGCACCGAGTCCGACGTCGGCGCGTTCCTCGAGGTGCAGGGGTCGCCCCGCACGACTGACCGCGACGAGTACGGCTACTACGCGGGCCCGATCAAGAAGAAGGCGCCCGGCAAGTGCGTCAAGTGGGGCGGCATGGTCGGTTCCTCCAGCTACACCAGTGGCTTCGAGCACTGTGGCTGATCTCTAGCCGACAACACTGTCCAACAGGTTGTCCCTGCGCAGACCGGGTGTGCCGAGCAGTTCGGCCGCCCGGTCCGCGTGCTTTTCCAGCCCTGCCTTGGCGAGCACGAGGTGCGCGACGCCCTCGCCGTACCTGTCGCCGCGGGCGCTGGTGATCTCCAGGCAACGCTCGGCGTCCTTTGTGGCCTGTTCGGTCTCCCCGGCTGCCAGCAACACTTCCGCGCGGCACAGCAGCGCCTGCCATTCGTCGTTGTGCTCGCCCGTCACCCGGCACAGCTCGATGCACTCGCTCAGCGCGACCTCGGCCTCGTCCAAGCGGCCGAGTTTGAACAACGCCTGGCCCTGCGAGGCCAGAGCATACGCCGTTCCAGCTGCATCCCGATGCTTACGGGCGTGCTCGAGGCTTTCGGTGGCGGCTTCGAGCGCCTGCTCGTAACGGCCGGCGACCTGATGCACCTGCGCCAGCGCTGACAACGGAACCCGTTGCGCACCAACGGGTCCGTGCTCGGCGGTGAGCTTGATCGCCTGCGCGAGAGTCGACGAGGCCTGGTCCAGCTCACCCTGTTCGCGTTGGATCGTGCCGATGCCGGCAAGCGCGCGGCCCTGTCCGAACGGGTCGTCGGCACGCGCCTCCAGCACCTCTTCGAGCTGTGCGCGGGCGGTGCCGAACGAGCCGATCCTGCGGTTTGCCGCTGACTGCACCAGAAGCGCCGTCTGCACCGCGGCGGAGGTGGTGATCGTGCGCGCCGCCTGGTCCGCGATCTGGCCGAGCTCGATCAGATCGGCGACGCGGTCTTGTTTGAACAGATGCGGGTACAGCATGTGCGCGATCGCGAGAGCATGCTCCGCCAGCTCCGGCTCCGACATCGTGGAACGGGCCGCCGCCAGCAGGTTCTCGGCTTCGTCCGTCAGCCACTGCAACGGCTCGTCGATGTCCTGCTGGGTGACCGAGTTCGTGAGTGCGCCGTAGGCGTGCGGACGCAGCTTCTTGAGCGCCGCGGTGAGCGTCTCGCGGTAGTGCGTGAGCGCGCGGGTGAGTGCGTCGTGCTTCTCGTCGTTCACGTGCTCGGCGCCGAACAGCCGGAGCAGGTCGTGCACCCGGTACCGCTCAGGTCCGCACGGCTCCACGAGTTTGGCGTCCACCAACGGGTCCAGCGCCCGGTCCACGTCGTCCTGCCCGAGCAGCGCCTGCGCGGTCTGCTCGCTCACCGTCGGCACGTTGAGGCAGCACAACAACGTGAACGCCCTGGTCGAGGAGTCGTTCAGCCCCTCGAAGCTCAGCTGGAAGCTCGTCCTGACCCCGAGGTCGTCGAAGTTCAGCTCGTCCAGCCGATGCCGCTGGTCCGCGAGCCTCTTCGCGAGCGTCGCCGTCGTCCAGTCGGGCCGCGATCGCAGCCGCGCGGCCGCGATCGTGAGCGCGAGCGGCAGGTGGTCGCAGGCCTTCGCGACCTGCTTCGCCGCCGCGCTGTCGTCACCCAGCAACTTCACAGCGTCGTCTTCTGGCAACGGGTCGAGCCGGACGTGCCGTGCGCTGAGCGTCGCCAGCATCCGGCGGCTGGTGATCAGCACGGCCGAACCCGCCTCGCCCGGCAGCAGCGGGCCGACCTGCGCGGCGTCCACCGCGTTGTCGAGCAGGACCAGCACCTTGCGCCTGGCGAGCGTCGACCGGTAGAGCGCGGCGGCTTCCGACGTGTCCGTGGGCACGGCCAGCGGTGGTGTGCCGAGCGCGCGCAGGAACCGCCTGATCACCTCGGCGGGGGAGAGCGGCGAACGTCCTGGCGTGGCGCCGTGCAGGTCCACGTACAGCTGTCCGTCCGGGAAACGCGCGGCCATCGCGTGCGCGGCCGCGGTGGCGAGAGCGCTCTTGCCCTGCCCACCCGGCCCGTGCACGGCGATCACGCGGTCGGTGGAGTCCGTGATCAGCGCGATCTCCGCGCGGCGCCCGACGAACGGGTCCGGCTTGGCTGGCAGCTCCCGCGGCACGGTGGGGATGTCACCCTGCAGGATCGCGGCGTGCAGGTCCTTGAGCTCCTGGCCGGGATCGAGCCCGAGCTCGTCCGCGAGATGCCGGCGCCCCTCGTCGTACGTCCTGAGCGCGTCCGCCTGCCGTCCGCTGCGGTGCAGCGCGACCATGAGCGCGCCCCGCAGCCGTTCCCTGGTCGGATGCGCGGTGACGTACCCCGTCAGCTCGCCGATGACCTCGTGGTGCCTGCCGTCCTTGATCGCTTTGTCGACCCGTCGCTCGATCGCCGCGAGCCGTTCCTCCTCCAGCTGGTTCGCGAGCTGGGTGTTCGTGGTCAGCTCGGCCAGCGCGGGCCCGCGCCAGTACGCCAGCGCCTCGTCCGGATCCTCCGCGTCACGGAAGAGCTGCAGGTCGAGCGAGCGGTCGGGAACGTCGAGCCGATATCCCTGCCGCGACCACTCGAGGCGCACGCCGGGGAGGTCCTTGAGCGCCCTCCTGAGCTGTGACACGTGCACCTGCACCGCCTTGCGCGCGCTGGCGGGCGGATCGCCGTCCCACAAGATCGACATCAGGTGGTCGACGCTGACGGTCTGGCCGGTGTGCAGGAGCAGCAACACCAGGACCTGGCGCGGCTGGCCTGCGGGAATGCGGACGTCCCGCCGCTCGTGCGTGACGAGCAGCGGCCCAAGCACCCCGAACCGAACGCCGTCCACGGCCTTCACGATAGTCCGTTGATCGCAGGCTCTCACCGCATCCATAACAGCGTTGCGGCCGCTACTCTCGGTGAGGTGACGATGCATCGGCTGCGGGTCAACGGGGAGGTCCGGGACGTCGAAGCCGACCCCGGCACTCCCTTGCTGTGGATACTTCGAGATCACCTGGGGCTCACCGGCACCAAGTACGGTTGCGGTGTCGGCGCTTGCGGTGTGTGCACGTCCATAGTGGACGGACAGGCGTTCCGCCCGTGCGAGCACTCCGTGGCGAGCATGAGCGAGCAGGACGTCCTGACCATCGAGGGTGTCGAGGACCACCCGGTGCAGCAGGCGTGGCTGGACGAGGACGTCACGCAGTGCGGTTACTGCCAGCCAGGTCAGATCATGGCGACCATCGCGTTGCTGGCCAAGCACCCCGATCCGACCGACGACGACATCGACGAGGCGTTGCGGAACAACATCTGCCGGTGCGGCACGTATCCCAGGATCCGCAAGGCGATCAGGAACGCCGTCGCGCGGACGCGGGCCGGGTCGTGAACCCCTTCGTTCGCATCGATGCCGGATCCGGCCTGATCACGGTCACCGTGCCGGTTCCGGACACCGGTCAGGGCGTGCGCACCGCCGTCGCCATGATGGTCGCGGAAGAGCTCAAGGTCCCCGTCGAGAGCCTTGCGATCGAGCAGGCGGAAGGCGACCAGGAGACCTACGGCCCGCAGATCTCCGCCAACTCCAACACGATGCAGCGCCTGCACGAGCCGATTCGCACGGCCGCGGCCACCGTCTGGCATCTGCTGGTCAAGGCGGCCGCGCAACGCTGGCGGGTCTCAGAGGACGAGTGCCGTGCGGACAACGGTTTCGTCGAGCACGGAGAGAGCCGGTTCAGCTATCAGGAGCTGGCCGGGGAAGCCGCGCCCCTCACGCCCACCGACGTTGTCCTGACGCCGCAACACGAATGGCGAGTCCTCGGCAACGCCGCGATCAAGCGCGTCGACCAGGAAGCCATCGTCACGGGCAAGCTCGCGTACGCCATCGACCAGCCGGCGGACCTGGTCGCGGTCATCGCCAGGCCACCGTGGATCGGCGCCACCCCAACGGGTTTCGGCGCCACCGGAGTTCGCGACGCCGAGATCGTCCAGCTCGGCAACGGGATCGCCGTTCTCGCCCGTGACGCCTGCACCGCGATCAAGGCCAGGGAGAACCTGCGCACGACCTGGGCCGGTGGCGATCCGGACGCCGACAGCGACGAGTGGCTGGCCGACCTGGAAGCCGCCCTGCCGGAGGGAAAGACTCCACCGGGCGAATACGTGGAGAAGATCTACGTCACACCAATGCTGGCCCACGCGCCGATGGAGCCACCGACGGCGACGGCGACGGTAACCGGTTCAGAGGTCACGCTCTGGGCTCCGACCCAGGCACCTGACCGGGTGCGCACACTTCTCGAGGAGGACTTCGAGACGGTCAGGGTGATCCCGACGCGGGCGGGTGGCGCGTTCGGGCGGAAGTTCGAAGTCGGCTTCGTGCTCGAAGCAGTCCAACTCGCACGGCACACCGGCAAGACGGTGAAAGTGCTGTGGACGAGAGACGATGACATGCGGCACGACTCGTATCGTCCTTTGTCCGTCCATCGCATACGAGCAACGGTCAACGACGAAGGTCTACCCACTTGGCGGGATCACGCCGTTTCCACTTGGCCACTCGCGTCGGCGCTCGAAGTCACGAGCAACCCGCAGATCATGCAGATGATGGCGAACAAGTATCTGTACGACGTGGAGGGCGAGGTCCACTTCGCCATCTGTGCACCGCCGATCAGAACCGGCTTCTGGCGCAGTGTCTACGCAGGTCAGTCCGTTTATGCGGAAGAGATGTTCCTGAGTGAGCTCGACATGCGGCACGACCAGCTCGAACGCCGGTTGAAGCTGTTGACCGACCCACGAGTCAGAAATGTTCTCGAAGCGGCAGCGGAAGCGCACGACGGAGAACCGCGAGCCGTTGCCTGCCATCGTGACTTCGGCTCGGTCGTCGCGGTGATCGCCGGAACGAGACGGGACGGTCGTACGAAAATCACCGCGGCGGTGGACGTCGGACCGGCGCTGCACCCCTCGGGTGTCCGCCAACAGGTCGAAGGCGCGATCATGGACGCGGTCTCGACGGCACAAGGTGCGCGAATCACCGTCAAGCAGGGAAAAGTCGTGCAAAAATCGTTCGCGGACCACCCGTGGGCGAGGATCGGCGACACACCCGAGATCAACGTCGTCGTAGTGGCGTCGGAGGCGCCCGTGGGCGGATTGGGCGAGCTGGCGTACCCGGCTGCCGCAGCGGCACTCGGATTTCTTTCACACGGAAAACAGAACAGTGATTTGCGGTAGCGTCCGTATTAGTGGGTCACCTCATTGGAGTAACGGCGGTGCCGCGATCATCCCAAGTCGGGCATCATCACTGACTTGACCAAGTCGTAGAACGAGGGGTCTCGTGTGACCATCTTCCGTGCCGGCCGGACCGGAGCGTGGTGGATGTACCTGGTGGCGGGTCACCTGCTGCTGGGTGTCTACTACCTGATTCCGGTCAGCCCTGCGGGGACAGCGGGGCAAACGGTACGAGTGGTGCTCTACTGCACGATCAGCGCCTCGGCCGCGGTCGCCACATTCGCGGGTGTCAAGCGCAACCGTCCCCAATGGAGGCGGCCGTGGGTGTTCCTCGCACTCAGCCAGGTCGTTTACGCGATCGCGGACCTGACGTTCTACGCATCGCACTACATCTTCAAGTACACGGTTTACCCGTCGTACGCGGACATCTTCTACCTGGGGCATTACCCGTTGATGGTGGCGGGCGTGATCCTGTTGATCCGCCGCCGCACACCGGGGCTCGACCTGCCGAGCCTGCTGGACGCCGCGGTGCTCGCGATGGTGGCGGGCATGGCGTCGTGGCTCTACGTGATCGGCCCGCAGGCGCGGCTCACGTCGCCCGTGCTGGTGAAGATCGCGTCGCTCGGCTACCCGATGATGGATCTCGCGCTCTTCGTGGTGGCACTGCGTTTAATCTTCGGCGCCGGCCCGCGGCCGCGGGCGTTCATCCTGCTGACGGCCAACCTGCTGGGAATCCTGACCGCGGACACCATCTACGTGTTGCAGCGCCTGGACGGCAGCTACCACGCCGGCAACTTCCTCGACGCCATCTGGTTGTCGGCCAACCTGTGCATGGGCGCCGCCGCGCTGCACCCGACGATGGCGCGGCTCGTCGACCGCGCGCACGTCAAGGACGTCGGCCTGAGCCGCGGCCGGATCATCGCGCTGTCGTCGGCAGGACTCGCGGCGCCGGTGCTGATGCTGATCCACGACGTCGGCGAGTCGTCGCAGGACGTCATGGTGATCGCGGCAGGCAGCGCGCTGCTGTCGTTGCTGATCATCGCGCGGCTCACGGGGCTCGTGGCGGACCAGCGCAAGCTCGCGATCACCGACAGCCTCACCGGCCTGCACACGCGGAGGTTCTTCGAAGCCCAGCTGCCGTTGGAGATCGCTCGCGCGCGCCGCAGCGAAGGCTCGGTCGCGGTGTTCATCATCGACGTGGACCGCTTCAAGTCGATCAACGACAACTACGGCCACCCGGCGGGCGACGACGTGCTGATAGAGGTCGCGGCACGGTTGCGCGCGGCATCTCGATCAGGTGAAGTGCTCGCGCGTTACGGCGGCGAGGAGTTCGCCCTGCTCGTCCCGGACGCCGGTCCCGGCCGGTTGTCCGTGATCGCGAACAGGCTGCGCGAACGCGTCGCGGAGAGGCCGATTCCGGTCAACTCGGGCAACGACGACATCCCATTGTCCGTCACGGTGTCCGTCGGGTCGGCGAGCTTCCCGACGCACGGCGACGGCCCCGACGACATCGTGGTGATCGCCGACCGCGCGCTGTACGCGGCGAAGGCCGCAGGGCGCAACCGGATCGCGGTCGGGCCGGAACCGTTGCCCGCGGTCGACCCGGACACCGACGGCGCGATGGCGGAGTTTCTCTGCCAGGTCGCCGACCGGGTGGACGGGTGGCTGCACCGCTACGACCACAGCCGTTCGGTGTCGCGCTGGGCCGGTGTGGCAGCGGGCGAGTTCGGGCTGGACGCGCCGACGATCAGGGTCGCGCAGCTCGCCGGTCGCCTGCACGACATCGGCAAGATCATCATTCCCGAGGTGGTGCTCACCAAGCCCGGTGCGCTCTCCGAGGAGGAATGGCGGCTGCTGCGCCAGCACCCCGACTTCGGCTACCGGCTCGCGCGGATGGTGCCGGGGTTCGCGGGCGTGGCGCACGTGATCAGGCAGCAGCACGAGCGCTACGACGGCGACGGTTACCCGGACGGACTGCGCGGCGCGGACATCCGTGCCGAGGCGCGAATCCTGTCCGTTTGCGTGGCCTGGGCCGCGATGCGGTCGAATCGTCCACATCAGACCGCGCTCGACGAGAACCGTGCGCGCCGCGAACTGTGGGCGGGGCGAGGCGAGCAGTTCGACCCGGACGTGGTCGACATGTTCCTGGACCTCCACACCCAGGGCAGCATCGGAATGTTGCGTCCGTCCGGTTTGTCCGTTCAGGAGGCTGGATTCCCGGCGGACTTCCGGCCTTGATCAGCGGGTGATGGCATGCTCTGTGCCATGAGCACGGAGTACGCCATCCCCGCGGAGGTGCCGAGCCCGGAACGGCCCGCGCCACCGGGCGGGCCGCTGGGGAAGTGGTTGCTCACGGACCGCGTGGCCCCCAGCGGTCCGGAGAGCACCGAGTCGCACGCCAAGCCGCACTCGTGGTGGAAGGTCATGACGCTGACCGGCGTCGACTACTTCTCCACGCTGTCGTACCTGCCAGGCATCGCCGCTCTGGCGGCCGGCGCGTTGTCGCCGCTCGCGACCTTGCTCATCGTCGCGCTGACGTTGCTCGGCATGCTGCCGATGTATCGACGGGTGGCGAAGGAGAGCCCGCACGGCCAGGGCTCGGTCGCGATGCTGGAGGACCTGCTGCCGTTCTGGCGCGGCAAGGTCTTCGTGCTGGTCCTGCTCGGGTTCGTGGCGACGTCGTGGATCATCACGATCACCCTGTCCGCGGCCGACGCCTCGGTGCACGCGCTGGAGAACCCGCTGGCACCCGAGGCGCTGCACGGCCAGGAGCTGATCGTCACGATCGTGCTGCTGCTGATCCTCGGCGGCGTGTTCCTGATGGGCTTCAGCGAGGCCGTGGGCGTCGCGATCCCGCTCGTGGCGGTCTTCCTCGCACTGAACGCCGTCGTCGCCGCGGTGGGCCTCGTGGAGGTCTTCGCGACGCCGGACGCTCTCGACCGCTGGATCTCCGCTCTCGGCGCGTACGGCGACGGGTTCTTCGGGGTGATCGGGCCGGCGATCCTGGCGTTCCCGCTGCTCGTGCTCGGTCTGTCCGGCTTCGAGACGGGCGTCAGCATGATGCCCTTGGTCGCCGCTTCCGGCAAGACGCCGGAGGAGCAGATGGAGAGCCGGGTGCGCAACACCCGCAAGCTGCTCACCACCGCCGCGCTGATCATGTCGGTGTACCTGATCGCGACGTCGTTCATCACGACCGTGCTGGTGCCGCAGGACAAGTTCGCGCCGGGCGGTCCGGCGAACGGCCGTGCGCTGGCGTACCTCGCGCACGAGCTGCTCGGCGAGGCGTTCGGCACCGCCTACGACATCAGCAGCATCCTGATCCTGTGGTTCGCCGGCGCATCCGCGATGGCGGGCCTGATCAACATCGTGCCGCGCTATCTGCCGTCCTACGGCATGGCACCGGAATGGGGCCGCGCGGTCCGTCCTGTCGTGATCGTCTACACGATCATCTGCATCATCATCACGATCATCTTCAACGCCGACGTGAACGCGCAGGCAGGCGCGTACGCCACCGGAATCCTGGCGATGATGGTGTCCGGTTCGTTCGCCGTTACGGTGTCCGCGTGGCGCAAGAAGCAGCGCGGCGCGACCATCGGCTTCGCCGTGCTGACGCTGGTGTTGCTCTACGCACTGGTGGAGAACGTGATCGAGAAGCCGGACGGCATCACGATCTCCTTCGGCTTCATCCTCGGCATCGTGGTGATCTCATTGGTGTCGCGTGTTTCCCGCACCACCGAGCTGCGCGTCGACAAGATCCAGTTCGATGAGAAGGCGCGTCAGTTCGTGACCGACACGATCGTCCACGACGACCGGATCACGTTGATCGCGAACCGCCGCCAGGCCGGTGACAAGGCGGAGTACGACGAGAAGGAGTCCGAGCAGCGCGGCATCAACCCGGTGCCCGGCACGGCGGACGTGATGTTCCTGGAGATCGACATCGTCGACCCGTCGGCGTTCAGCAACGTGCTGTGCGTGCAGGGATTCGAGGTCGACGGCCACCGCGTCCTGCGTGCTTCCGCGCCTGCCGCGCCGAACGCGATCGCGGCGATCCTGCTGGCGTTGCGCGACTCGACCGGCGTGACTCCGCACGCGCACTTCGAGTGGTCGGAAGGAAATCCGCTGGGACACCTCTTCCGCTACCTGATTCTCGGTCGCGGGGATACGCCTCCCGTCGTACGCGAGATCATCCGCTCGGCGGAGCAGGATCCGTCCCGACGCCCACGCGTGCACGTCGGCTAGCTGAAAGACTTCCCCCTGTACGTCCGTCTACAGGGGGAAGGGCGAATGTCTTTGCATCGCAAGATCTTCATTGCCTGTGTCGCATTTGCGACAGTCGCGGCGGGAACGGCTCCCGCTGTCGCCGCGAGCGAGTCAGCCGATTCGGTGGTCCGGCCGGCGCACTCGTGTGCCGAGCTGGTGGGCGACTACGCCGTGCCGGACGCGAAAACGCAGGTCACGTCGGCAGTGGTGGTGCCTGCCTCAGGTGCCGTGCCGGAGTTCTGCGACGTGCGCGGCAAGATCGAACCCAACATCGGGTTCCAGCTCAAGCTGCCGACGCAGACCTACCGCGGCCGCTACGTCCAGTACGGCTGTGGCGGATTCTGTGGTTTCATCACCGATCCGGTCTTCCCGAAGTGCGGGCCGGCGTTCGGGGACGCGGCGGTGGCGGCGACCGACGACGGGCACCAGATATCGCTTGAGAACCCGTTCGACACGACCTGGGCGAAGAACGACCAGAAGGCGCGCGACGACCTGTTCTTCCGCGCGCCGCACGTGCTGTCGAAGGTGTCGAAGCACGTGATCGGCGAGTTCTACGGCAAGGGACCGAAGAAGTCGTACTTCACCGGTTGCTCCAACGGCGGTCGTGAGGCGCTGGTGCTGGCGCAGCGCTATCCGCACGACTTCGACGGCATCATCGCGGCCGCGCCCGCGTCCTACTACACCGGACTGATCGCCTTCCAGGCGTGGATCGCCCGCAACGCGATCCCGGACGCGAAGGTGATGATCCTGCACGAGGCCGTCATCAAGGCGTGCGACGGGCTCGACGGGCTGGTGGACAAGCAGATCGACGAGCCGCGCCTGTGCAGGTTCGATCCGGCAACGCTCGCGGGTCAGCTGACGGACGAGGAGATCGCACGGGCGAAGCGGCTCTACGAAGGACCGAAAGATCACGGCGTGCGCCTCTATCCGGGAGGTGAGCCGTACGGGTCGGAGCTGGGCTGGCTCTGGTGGATCAACCCGCGGCCGGAGTTCGGTGGCTCGATCGCCGGCCAGCTCGCCGACAACGGTCTGAAGCACCTCCTCTACCCGATCGGGCAGCCGCACTCGTCGCTGGAGCAGTTCGAGTTCACGGTGCGCGAGTTCCGCAGGCTGGTGCCGGAGACCGTGAAGGCGAACGCGTTGTCGCTCGACCTGAGCGACTTCCGCCGCTCGGGCGGCAAGCTGATCATCTGGCACGGTGCCGCCGACCAGGCCATTCCGGCGCAGGGCACGATCGACTACTGGCAGCGGCTCACCGGTGGCAAGCAGCCGGACTGGGCACGGCTGTTCATCGTGCCGTCGATCTCGCACTGCGAGGGCGGCGACACGTTGACGAACTTCGACCCGTTCCGCGAGCTCGTGTCGTGGGTCGAAGGCGGGAAGGCGCCTTCGAAGGTGATCGCGGAGGGGCGTGACGCCGACGGCAACGTCATGCGGACTCGCCCGGTGTTCCCGTATCCGTTGCGGGCCAAGTACGACGGCTCGGGCAGCATCGACGACGCATCGAACTTCGTTGCCGCGCCGGGCTTCCCGACCGTGGACCGAGTCCGATGGGCCGGTGAGGATCTGTACTACCGGCCCGGACCCGTTGCGCCCTAACGGAACTTCTCGACCGCGGCGGTGATGGCGCGGTCCATGCTGTTGCCCTCCATGATGACGTGGCCGGCGTCGTTCAGAATCACGAGTTCGGCGTCCGGCCACCTCTTCGCCACCTCCCACGCCGTGTGCAGCGGTCCGCCGAAGTCGTTGCGGCCGTGGATGAGCACACCGGGGATGCCCTTGAGCCTGTCGAGGTTGTCGAAGATGTGGTTCGGCTCGAGGAAGCAGTCGTTGCCCCAGTAGTGCGAGACGACCCGTGCCAGTCGGTAGCGCGTGACCGGATCCTCGTACCGCGTGCCGACGAAGTCGTTGTCGCCACCGGTGATCGTGGCGAGGTCCCACTTGTTCCAGTCCCACGCGGCCTTCTCACGCGTGGCGGCGTCCGGTGAGTTGAGAAGCTTGTTGTACGCCAACGCGAGGTTGCCGTCGCGGTCTTCTTCCGGCACTCCGCTTTGGAACGCGTCGAAGTAGTCCGGGAAGAACATGCCGAGCCCGCGGGTGATCCACTCGAGCTCTTCTGGCCGCCCGGTCGTGACCGCGGGGATGATGATCTCGCTGACCCGCTCCGGGTGCTGGATGGCGTAGGCGAGGATCAGCGTCGAACCCCAGGACCCGCCGATGAGCAACCACTTCTCGATGCCGAGGTGCTCGCGCAGCTTCTCGGCGTCGTTGATCAGGTGCTGGGTGGTGTTGTGCTCCATGCCGGTGGCCGGGTCGCTGGCGGGCGGGGTGCTCTGCCCGGTGCCGCGCTGGTCCCACAGCACGAGTTTCCAATGATCCGGGTCGAAGTCTTCCCGCCATCGCGGGTTCGACCCGGATCCCGGCCCGCCGTGGAAGACGACGGCGGGCTTCCCGCTGGGGTTGCCGCTCACCTCCCAGTGGATGAGCTGGCCGTCGCCGACGTCGAGCATGCCCTGGTCGTAGGGCTCCACCTGTGGGTACATGTGCGGCAGCGTATTGAGCCGGGGTGGGTGGAGCCGACCGCTTTTCCGCCCCGCGAGGCGTCAGGACTTCTGCTTGGCGGTGATCTGGTCGATCACTTCGGTCTGCGACACGACGATCTTTCCTGCGAGCGCCTTCGAGCCGACGTGCACACCCTTGGCCTGGGCGTTCTTGGCCATGTCGACGCCACTGCGGAGGTGGCGCGAGAGCGCGGCGAGGAACAGGTCGTCGAACTGCTTGCCCTTCGCCGCCTTGAGGCTCTCCACGTCCTTGGCGGTCATCATGCCCGCCATCTTGTGCGTGGCGTTCGCGTCCTCGCCGGGCACCGGGATGTTCCAGCTGCGCAGGTAGGTGGCCATCTGTTCGATCTCACCCGCCTCGACGGTGGCGATCTTGTCAGCCACGTCGATCACGAACTGGTCCTTGGACCTCTCCACGGCGACCTTGGCGATGTCGATCGTTTGCCGGTGGTGGGGGATCATCTGCAACGAGAACGTCGCATCCGCCTCGTTGGCCGCTGGTTCGCCGGTGCTTCCACCTCCGAACGTCGAACAGCCCGTCAGCGCTAGCAGGCCTAGCACGATGATGAGCAGACGCGCACGCATGAAGCCTCCCGTCTCGGTTCCCTGAGGAGGGATACGGGTGGCCGATCTGTCCGGTTCAGTGAAACTTTCGCAACCTAAGCGGTTCAGCCCCAAGTGGTTCAGCGAAGCTGTTGCAGGAATCCTGGTCGTTCACGGCTGGGAGGATTGCGGTCTGTTGTTTCGGGCGCTTGGCGCTGCAAGGAAAGCCCGGTGCTGGCAGGTGACGTTGTCCGAACCCAGGCAACCATCTCGAACACGCGTTCGGTACGGTCGCTCGTGTGAAGCTCGTCGTGCAGGTCAAGCTGCTGCCGACCGCCGAGCAGGCGGCGGCGTTGCGGTCGACTCTGCACGCGTGCAACGACGCCGCCAACGAGGTGTCGCGGGTGGCGTTCGAGACGGGTGTGTTCCGTGAATACGCGCTGCGCAAGCCCACCTACGCCACGTTGAAGGCGCGGGGTTTGGGTGCGCAGGCCGCCCAGCATGTGATCAAGAAGGTCGCGGACGCGTACATGACGCTGCACGCGACCATCCGCAACGGCAACCTCGGTCCTGTGGGCGGCAAGCGTCGGGTGAAGGCCGAGTCGAAGCCGATCGGGTTCCGGTCTGAGGCGGCGCAGCCGTTCGATGACCGCTGCTTGTCGTGGCAGCACGACGCGGGCACGGTGTCGATCTGGACTGTCGCGGGCCGGGTGAAGAACCTGCGGTTCACGGGCTCGCTGGATCAGCTCACGACCCTGCGCGCGCATCGGCGGGGCGAGTCGGACTTGGTGCACAGGGACGGCATGTGGTTCCTGATCGCCACCTGCGACATCGAGGAGAAGCCCGAGCTCGACCCCGTGGACTGGATCGGTGTCGATCGGGGGGTCGTGAACCTGGCGACCACCAGCGACCGGGACAACTTCCAGGGGCGCCGCCTGCAGCGCTATCGGCGCTGGCATGCCCGCAAACGCGCTGAGCTGCAGGCCAAGCGGACGAAGTCGGCGCGGCGCCGGTTGAAGCGCCGCGCCAAGCGTGAAACCCGGCACGCGACACACGTGAACCATCGGATCGCCAAGCAGATTGTGGCTGTTGCCGAACGCACCGGCCGCGGTATCGCCCTGGAAGACCTGGCGGTATCCGTGACCGGGTCACGGTTTCCCGGCA
>NZ_VSRL01000189.1 GCF_012184385.1 Lentzea indica | reverse complement strand
CCCCGCGGAGGTGGCGAGCAGGCCGCCGGTCTTCTCCGCCTCGTCCATCAGCTCGAACGCCGCCGCCGCGGTCAGCACACCCGCGCCGAACGCCATCACGACGGCGACCACGTCACGCGGCACGCGCAGGAACCAGGCGACGAGCGCGCCCACCACGAGCGCACCGCCGCCCACCAGTCCCCACAGACCCGCTTCCACCCATTGCGGCACGCTCACATCTTGGCGAAGAACACCTTCAGATCGCCCGCCAGCTGCCGCGGCGAGTCGTGGCCGGAGTAGTGGCCGCCGCGGTCGAACTCCGACCAATGCACCAGGTTGTGGTGGTCGCGCTCGGCGAAGCGGCGGATGGTCTGGAAGTCGTCGCGGAAGATCGCGACACCCATCGGGAACGTCGTCGGCTCGCTCGGGACGTCCTCACGGTGCGCGTCCTCGTAGTACAGGCGCGCCGAGGAGCCCGCGGTGGCGGTGAACCAGTAGATCGACACGTTGGCCAGCAGGAAGTCCCTGGTGACGGCCGGTTCGCCCATCAGCTGCATCGTCCACGCCAGCTGCCCGACGGGGGAGTCCGCGAGCGCGAACGCGACGTTCTGCGGCCGCGCCTGCTGCAGCTTCGCGTAACCCGACATCGACTCCCAGAAGTTCTGCAGCACCCCGAGCCGCCGGAAGTCGTCCTCGGTCAGGCCCTCCATCTCGGCCGGATCACCCGACGGGAACGAGAAGATCTGCGTCACGTGCACACCCGCGACATGGGCCGTGTCTGCCCGCCCGACCTCCGGGGCGATGATCGATCCGGCGTCGTTGCCGTGCACCCCGTACCGCTGGTAGCCCAGCCGCGCCATCAGCTCCGCGAACGCCCTGGCGATGCGTCCGGAGTGCCAGCCGACCTCGGTCGTCGGCCCGGAGAACCCGAAGCCGGGGATCGAGGGGATCACCAGGTGGAAGTTCTCACGCAGCTGCTCGATCACGTCCACGAACTCCATGATCGAACCCGGCCACCCGTGGATCAGCATCAGCGGCAGCGCATCGGCGTTGGAGCTCTTCACGTGCACGAAGTGCACGTTCGCGCCGTCGATCTCGGTGACGAACTGCGGAAACCCGTTGAGCCTGGCCTCGACCGCCCGCCAGTCGAAGTCCTCGGCCCAGTACCGTGCCATCTCCTGGACGTCCGCGACGTCGTCGCCGTAACGCGCGCCGGCCCCCGGCACCTGGTCCGTCCACCGCGTCCGCGCCAAACGGAACCGCAGCTCGTCGACGTCGGCCTCGTCGATTGCGATGTGGAATTCCCTGATCTCCGTCATAACCCCGAGGCTATTGCGCATTGCGGCCAGCTCCTGTCCTAAAGTAGCGGCCATGTTGGAAACCTCGGCACGCCTGCTGCGCCTGCTCGCGCTGCTGCAGTCCCGCCGCGACTGGCAAGGCTCGGAACTGGCCGACGAACTCCAGATCAGCCCCCGCACCGTCCGCCGCGACGTCGACCGCCTGCGCGAGCTCGGCTATCCCGTCAACGCCACCACCGGCAGCTTCGGCGGCTACCGCCTCGGCGCCGGCGCCGAACTACCCCCGCTGCTGCTCGACGACAACGAAGCCGTCGCCGTCGTCGTGGCCCTGCGCACCAGCCCCGTGACGGGCCTGGAGGACGTCTCCCTGCGGGCCCTGCTCAAACTCGAACAGGTCCTGCCCTCCCGGCTGCGCCACCGCGTCTCCGCCCTGGAACACGTCGAGCAGGTGCCCCGCGACACCCCGGCCCCAGCCGTCGACCCCGACCTGCTGTCGACCCTGGCCGCCGTCTGCCGCGACAGCGACACCATCCGCTTCGACTACAACTCCCACGACGGCACCCCGACACGCCGCCGCGTCGAACCCCACCGCCTGGTCAACTGGGGCCGCCGCTGGTACCTCGTCGCCTGGGACGCCGACAAGCAGGACTGGCGCAGCTTCCGCGTGGACCGCATCGGCGCGCCCCACCCCCCGTTCGGCCCCCGCTTCACCCCACGCGAGTTCGACGCCACCACCTACGTCGCGTCCAGGGTGGCCGCGGCCGCATGGCGCTTCCAGGCCCGCGTCCTGGTCCACGCCCCCGCCGAAGCCGTCGCCTCGCGCATCAACGCCGCCGTCGGCACCGTCGAAGCCGTCGACGCCACCTCGTGCGTGCTCGTCACGGGCGCGGACTCCGTGGAAACACTGGCCGTGTGGATCGGCATGCTCGGCTTCGACTTCGAGGTCACCTCACCACCCGAGCTCGTGGCACACGTTCGCTCTCTTGCGGCCCGCTACGCCCGCGCCGTACAAGACTGACCATGGCCATCACCGGACGGGACATCGAGCACCTGCTCTACACCGACACCCCAGACCCGATCATGGTCGTGCACAACGGGGAGACCGAGATCGTGGCGGCCGCTCGGCTCGGCGGCTACACCGGCGCCCTCGTGGTGTGCTCGCGCGCGGAGATCCTGCGACGGGTGGGGGAGCGCGACCTCAGCGAGCAGGATCTCGGGGGATTGGCCGCGGCTCTGACTCAGGCCATACAAGACCCAACTCGGCAGCAGCCGCTCTGGCCCGCTTGAGGATGTCCGGGCTCCTGGCCGTTGCGTGCTCTGCCGCTGGTGAATCCAGCACATCAGGGATAGTCGTCAAACCCGGCACCTGCTCGAACCGAAAGCCTCGTTCGTGCAGCCGCAGCCACGCGTCCACGAAGATCTCGTCGCAGCCGGCGTGGGTTTCAAGTCCGCGCGCCAATTCCAGAATGGCCACGTCATCGCCACCGCGCCCGAGCCGGTCGCACACCTGCCTCCACACGACGTCGGGGTCGGCGACGTCGAGCAAACGCTGCAACACCGGCAGGCACTTCTCGACCGGTGTGGCCATCAACCCGATCAGCGCCGCCGTGACTTCGATGCCGTGCTCGGACGCCAGCGGCGTCACAGCGTCTCGCAAGGTCACGCTGACCTCGTCCAACGTCACGTACGGCTCCGACATCAGCAGCCAATCCGCGTGCCCCTCGTTGTCCCGGATGATCAGGCTCACCGCGAAGCCCCGATCAGCGTCGCGATCCACCCAGAACCACCCCACCACGCTCACCCACTCGCTGGACGAGAGCCGCGACTTCCAGAACAGCGTCAGCCGCCGCCAGTCGTCCAGGCTCAACCCCAGCTCGTCGCCGTAGAGCGTTTCCTTCAGCACCAACGCCAGCACGACCAGGTTCACCGAGTACGTCGCGTCCCGCACCGAGTCCGGCAACGCCACCGGCGCATAACCGCCGCGCGAACCACGGGTCTCGTCCCGCGCGGAGAACAAACGCGACACCAGGTCGAACAACCCGGCCCGGTCGGACTTGTCGGCGAACTCCCGCAGGAAGTCCAGCACCGGATTGCTCGTCGTCAGCGCCATGTACGACAGCACCGAGTACAGGTCGGTGTCGTCCACTGTGGACTTCCTCCGGGAGCGCGCCTCGTCCTCCCTGCGCAGCTCGGTCAGCCGGTCCCAGACGAACCTCGCCACCAGATACTCGCCGAACGTGGCGTGCAGGAACTCGTACGTCCGCAGCTTGGTCTTGTCCTCGCGCACCGCCTCCGTCTTCTGCACGAAGAAGAACCGCCCCAGCACCGTCTCACCCGCAGACAGCGGCGTGCGAGTACCCACCAGCCGATCCGGAGAGCCGACATCGAGCAGCTGAGCCAGGTCCGCGGTCACCTCGTGCTCGGCGATCCATTGCACGCCTCGGGTGAACATCGCGAGCGCCACCACCGACAACCGATCCAGCTCGAACTCGACATCCCCGCTGAGATCAACCTCCGACCGATCGGCGCCGCTCTTGGTCACCTCACGCCGTGCGAACCGGTCCAGCAGCCGCCCGTACAACTGGCCCCGGCTCATGCTGAGGTGATCACGCTGGAACGAGCTGTCGATCGCGTCGTACAACGCCAGCATCAGCAGCAGCAACGGCTGCGAAGCGAGATCGGGGTACTGCAGCACGGTCTCGGCGGGCAGGGGAGGGTTGACCGCGTTCCACACCTCCAGCCACGCCCGCACCTGGTCGTCGGAGAACGGCATCAGCCGCACCACCTGCGTGCCCTGCGGCAACTCCAAGCCCGCGCAGACGCTCAACCGGCTCGTCACCACGAACAACGCCGGCCGGCCCATGTCCTCGAGCTTCTGCTGGAACTCCGCGATGATCGTCAGATAGCGCGTCTGAGTCACACCCGTGGCCTGCAGCAGCTCGTCGAACCCGTCCAGCACCACCAACGGCAGCGCGCCACCGGTCGTGCGGGAGAACTCCGCCCAGCTCACCGGTTCGTGCAGCAACGTGCGCAGGCCGCACTCGATCTGATGCTCCAAGCCCGCGTCCGCGGGCGTGCAGCGCAGCTCCACCCGCACCACGGCGAAGTCCGACGCGGGCAGCCGCGCCGCCAGCATCTCGGTCAGCACCGACTTGCCCGAACCGGGATCACCCAGCACCAGCAGGGGAGCGGACAACGCCTCAGGCGACGTCAGATAGCCCACCAGGTAGGCGTAGAGATCGTCACGGACAGGCACGTCGTCCCACCACGCGAGCAGTGACGGCGCCCCGGTCCGCTCCGTGCTGATCACCACCTGGAACCGCGGGTCGATGTAGGCGTCAGCCAGGCTCGGGATCCGCACGCCCTCCGGCACCTCGGTCGACTTCGCCAGCGGCCGCCGCAACGCACCCCGGTAGGCGCCGGCCAGCTCGGTCAGCCGCACGTCGGGGGTCAGGTCGGTCGTGGTGTCGCGCAGCACCTCCTCCAGCCGCCCCAACGCCCTGCGTACCGACCGTCCGTCCTCGACCGCACACCAGAACCTGACCTCGGGATACTCGGCGGCGAGCTGGCCGAGCAACTCCTGATACCGCTCCACCGCGCGCACCGGAGCGCGGCGCAGGACGGCCTCCCGCACACGGTCGCGTTCGGTCTCGTTGAGGTCGTCCCAGGAGGCCGAACTCGTCACGACATCGAGAAGGCTGACGCCAAGACGTTCGTACAGAGGCCGCAGAGCCGCCAGGTTCTCCTCGTACGGGCGGCCCACCGACGGGAGCGGAAGATTCAGCTCCCACGGGTTGTACTGCACGACGAGCCCGCGATTTTTCGCCGTGGCCTTCAGCCTGATCTGCTGTTCCTCGAACGCCTCGAAGAACGCCGTCATCACCAGCACCGCGTGTGCGGCGTGCAGCTGCTGCGTGCGGGTGTACCGACTGACGCCACGGCGCTTGGCGGAGACCTTGGAGATCAGCTCGTTGCTGAGACGGATGAAGTCCGGCTTGGCGTCGAAGAGGTCCAGCACCTGCCACAGTCCCAACGAGCCCGCCAGCAGCGCCCCGCCCAGCAGCTTGTCCATGGCGGCGACGATCGGGTGGTCGCGGCCGCCGAGGATCTTCACGGCCTCGTTGTAGCTGTAGGTCTTTCGCACCCGAAGTGTCTACCTGACCGCAGACGTCCTCAGCCCGAGAACAACACCAAAAGACCAATCGCGACCAGCACCACCGGCAGGGCGATGTGGCCCCACTTGGCCAGTGCCCGCGCCACGACCTGACGCGATGCCAGGAACCAGCCTGCCAGGCACCAGACGCCCACCAGGATCAGGAACACCACGACGTAGACCCACAGCGAGTCCGCGACGGTGAAGACCGGTACATAGACGCCGATGTTGTCGCCGCCGTTCGCGAGCGTCACACCGGCGACGGCGAGGACGCCGGGAGCGGCCTCCGGTTCGTCGGAGTCGTCGGAGCCGCGCCACAGCGACCAGGCGGCCTTGAGGCCGAGCGCCAGGGGAATGAGCCCCAGCCACGGACGGAACTGTTCGGGGAGCAGCGACGCGCCGAGCGCGCCGACCACCGCGACCGCGAGGATGCCCGCGAAGCCCAGGTACTGGCCTGCGACCACCTGCCACACCGAGCGAGCCCGCGCGAAGAACAGCGCCAGAAGCACCAGGTCGTCGACGTTCGTCACCGCGAACATGCCCGCTGCCTGCCCGATCACCCCAAGATCCACGGCCGCATTCTCGTACACCCCATGAACCGGATAGCCAATCCGCATCTGTGCTAGCGTCAACCTCAGCAAGTGGATGAGCTATCCGCATTGGAGAGTGTCATGGCACGCAGAGCAGTCGTCACCGCCGGAACCGGAGGCATCGGGCTGGAGACAGCCCTGGGACTCGCCAAAGCCGGATACGCGGTCACCGTCGTCGGGCGCAACGCCGAACGCGGGGCGCGGGCCGTCGAGAGGATCAACGCAGGGGGAGGGGAGCCCGCACGGTTCACGCAGGCCGACCTCGCCTCGCTCGACGAAGTGCGCGGCCTGGCCGAGCGGATCACCGCGGAAGGAGAGCTGGACGTACTGGTCAACAACGTCGGCGCGATGTTCGAGGACCACACGGAACTCGGCGGCGTCGAGGCGTCGTTCGTGGTCAACCACCTCTCGCCCTACCTGCTGACCGAGCTGCTGCTACCCGTGCTGTCGGGCCGGATCGTGAACGTGACGTCGGGCTCCGTCGTCCTGGCCAAGAAGGTGTTCGACCAGGTCGAGCCACCCGGCGGGTACTACGGCTTCCACTGGTACGCGCGCGCCAAGCTCGCGAACCTCGCCTACACGCTCGACCTCGCCCGGCGACTCGAAGGCAGTGGCGTGTCGGTGTTCGCGGCCGACCCCGGCGGCGCGGCGACCGACATGACCGACGGCACCATGCGCAAGCCCAAGATCGTCTCGCCAGGACTGCGGCTGCTCTGGCCGCTGGTGCGGCGCAAGCTCGAACGGTCAACCTCGGGACCCGCGTCCGTCGCGGCGCGCCCCTCGATCACGGCCGCCACCGACGACACGCTCAGATCCGGCACGGTGATCGGCCCACAGGCCACACCCGTGACACCGATTCGTGCAGCGACAGACCCGAAGAACATCGCAGCCGTACGCAAGCTCAGCCAGCGGCACGCACCACTCGTCCGCGTTCCGGATGGCATATCCAATTAAGCTGGTCGCATGACGCCGCTGAGAAAGGACGCAGCCCGCAACTGGGACCGCATCGTCACCGTCGCCAGAGAACTCGTCGACGAAGGCACCCCGCTGCAGCTCAACGACGTCGCACGCCGCGCGGGACTGGGCGTCGGCACGGTCTACCGGCACTTCCCGACCACCGAAGCGCTGCTCGAAACCGTCGCCACGCCCTGCCTCGAAGCACTCGCCGACCACGGCGACCAAGCACTCAAGGACGACGACGCTTGGAGAGCCTTCTCCAGCTTCCTCACCCGGCTCGTCGAAGCCCAGGTCAGCGACCCGTCACTGGCCAAAGTCTCCGCCACCGCCGAAGACGTCCTGCCGCGCACCACCGAACTCAAACAACAGCTCATGGCAACCGGCACCGAACTGCTCACCCGCGCCCGCACGGCCGGAGCAGTCCGCCCCGACCTGGCCGACGGCGACCTCATCCCACTCATGTGCGGAGTCGCCTACGCCACCTACGTCCACAGCGACAGCCCGGCCGACCGGCTCCCCACCGCACGCCGCTACGTCGACACCCTGCTCCGAGGCCTAAGCGCCTGACCGCGGGGGACCAGCCGCCACGAACGACCGCAACTCGTCCAGATCACGCGCACCACCGTCGGTCGTCATCCACGTCACGCCGGCCTCCTCGTACTCCTCCACCTCCTCCGGCAACACGCCACCACCCCAGATCACCACGTCACCGTCAGCCGGCCCGCCCGACGCCACGAAGTCCGCCTTCAACCGGGCCGCGTCACCGGGGGAGAGCACGACCAACTCGCCATCCTCGAACGTCGCCGGGACGACACCCGCCGCGTGCGCCGCCGCACGGAAAGGCGTCGCGCGAGGCCAGATCCCTCCCACCCAGATCGGCACCTCCACCGGCGCGAACTGAACACCCGACGCCTGGAACACCGCACCGCGGTGATCCACCACCTCGCCCGACAACAACGCGCGCACCAACTCCACACCCTCGGACATCGCCTCGGCCCGCGAGACACGTTCACCGAAGGGGGAGTAGTCCTGCGGCACACCCGCACCCACACCGAGCACCAACCGGCCACCCGAAAGCCGCTGCAACGTCGACGCCTCCTGCGCCACCTTCCACGGACGCCGACGCCCCAACGACGTCACCAACGGCCCCAACCGCAACGACGACGTCCGGGCCGCCACCGCACCCAACGTCACCCAGGGATCGGCCACGACGGGTTCACCTGGAACCACCACGTGATCCCACAGGAAGAACCCGTCCCACCCCGCCTCCTCCGCGGCAACGGCGAGCGACACCAGCACCGACGGATCACCGAGCGATGAACCGAAGCACGGAACATAGATCGCATAACGCATGCCCCGAGTGTGGCAAGCACCCCCGACAAGATCGTCCTAACGCGGCGGACCAGCGGAAATGTACGAACGCAGCTCCTCGAGCGACGCCTTCCACCCGTCCAGCAACAACCACGTCGCCCCAGCGTCCGCGTACTCCGACACCTCCGCCGCCGACGGCCGCGCCCCACCACCCCAGATCGCCAGCTCACCATCAGCAGGCCCACCGGCAGCGACGAAATCAGCCTTCATCCGCGCCGCCTGCTCAGCAGACGCCACCGCGAACCCGCCCGACCCGTCCTGAATGATCGGGAACAACCCCGACGCGTGCGACGCCGCCAGAAACGGCACCTTCCGCGGCCAGATCCCCGACGTCCACACCGGCACCTCCACCGGCGCGAACTGCACCCCGGACACGTCGAACGCATCGCCGTGATGCTCAACAGGCTTGCCCGACAACAACTTCTGCACCAACTCAACGCCCTCGGTCATCCGCGCCGCCCGCGACCGCGCATCCGACGCCTCACCGAACGACGTGTAATCCCGAGGCACACCCATACCCACACCGAGCACCAACCGGCCACCCGACAACCGCTGCAACGTCGACGCCTCAAGAGCGAGCTTCCACGGACGACGCCGGGGGACAGGCGTGATCATCGGACCAAGCGTGATCGACGACGTCCGCGCCGCCACCGCACCCAGAGTCACCCACGGATCAGCGACAAGCGGCTGCGCGACCACGTGATCCCACATGAAGAAGCCGTCCCACCCGGCCGCCTCCGCCTCAACAGCCAGCGAACACAACACCTCGGGATCGCTGTAAGTGTCGCCGTAACAGGGCACGTAGATCGCAAAACGCATGCGGGGGAGTCTGCCTCACGGCCCGACACCTGTCGCACCGTCGATCTGCTCCCGCAGGATGTCCGCGTGACCGGCGTGCCGGGCCGTCTCGGTCAGCACGTGCACCAGGACGTTGAAGAGCATCACGTCAGGACGCGGCCACCACGGCACATGACCAGAGGAGTCGACCGCGAGCGCGGAGATCGTCGCATCCGAGTGCGCCCACACACGCCGATAGCGATCGACGACGTCCTCACGCGTCTCCTGCTCGGTCGCCCACATGTCCGTGCCACGTGCCGCGAGGTCGTCCCACCGCGGCAACGGCTCAGGAAACGGCCGGCCGAACACCTCGCCGAAGTACCGCGACTCCCACAACGCCAGATGCTTCACCAGGCCCAGCAGATTCGTGCCGCTGTCAGTCAACGGCCGGCGCACGTCCGGCTCGGCAAGACCATCGAGCTTCCACACGACCGCCTGGCGCAACTCACGCAGGTCGCTGTGCAGGTACTCCTTGGCGAACTCATCGATCATGAAGGCGGAGCCTGCCACGAGCCTCTATCGCCACGGTGACGTAATGCCGCATCTCCTCGACCCGGAACCGGCAGCTTTGGAGCGACGGTCGCGGGTGTCACAGCCGAGCGGACAAGCCGAGGAACTCCGGCAGCGGCCCGCGTGCCCCAAGACGAGCCCTCGCCGACAACGACGTCAGCACACGGCTGCACACGAACCACGGCACGCACGCCAGGAACCGGCCCAGTCCAGGCACGGCAGGAGAGCCCTCCGGAGAAGGTCAGATCCACGTTACTTGACATAATGTAGATTATCGGCGAAACGGCGACCTGTGAAGATCGTCATCAGAAGGGGCTGAAACGGCCGTGTTGAGGCGTCTGCAAGCGCCGGCCAGCGGGCAGGCTGGCTGCACTTGCAGACGCACAACATCTGAACCTCGGCGATGTCGGAGCGCGGTCGACACCGACGTGTCGTCAGTGAGACGTACGCACCGGGGCGTCATTACGCTCACGATCCCCGATAAGTGACGCCACCTGGTCCAGCGCCGCTCAAAACCCGGCGAAACGGACATTTCATGCATAATCGCCATTATCCAGCACGGAACACGGGGATTGTCGGTGCTGTGCGGTACAAGATCCATATGCACGTGCTCGCCGCCCAGGACGCCTTCTTCCTCGCCCGCCGGACCCGCAAGGACTCACCGCACACAACGGCGGCCTACCACCGCGATCTCGCCGGCGTGAACACACTCCTGGCCGAGACGCTCCTCTCCCCCGTCGAGGACCTCACCATCGGAGACCTCACCGGCTCGAACCTGCGGAAGGCGTTCGGGCTGTTCGCGGACACCCACGCCAAGAGCTCCGTGCTGCGGGCCTGGTCGACGTGGAACCAGTTCCTGACGTTCTGCGTGGCCGAGGATCTCATCGCCGGCAACCCGATGGGCGCGATCGCTCGCCCCAAGACCCCTCCGCTCGTCCCCAAACCGCTGCGTGGCGAGGACACGCCGGAACAGCTGCTCACGGCGGCCGCGGAGGGTGCTCGGCAGGGCCGGGACCCGTGGCCGGAACGGGACGTGCTGGTCATCGCGCTGGGCCTGGTCGCGGGACTGCGCAGCGCTGAGATGCGGACGCTCACGTTGGCGAGCATCGTCGGACGGGAAGGTGATCGCCGGTTGCACGTGAAGGGCAAGGGCAACCGCGACAGGAGTGTCCCGATCGAGCCGCCGATGGAACGCATCGTCGACGCCTACCTCCTGAGCTGCAAGCAGCGTTTCCCGCAGGGCCGCTTCGACCGCGACAGTGCGCTGCTCAGAGACCGTCATGGTGAGCCGATCGGGCGGGGCGGCCTGGAGTACCTGGTGAAGTCGTGCTTCAGGTGGGCTGGCCTGAACGACAGGGTGCCTACGGGTGCGAATCTGCACGCGTTGAGGCACACGTTCGCCACCAGGCTCGCTGAGGACGGGGCGTCGGCGAGCGAGATCATGGCGTTGCTCGGTCATGCGAGTTTGGCGACGAGTCAGAACTACATCGAGGCGACCGCGCGGGAGCGCAGGGCCGCGGTGGCGAGCAATCGGACGTATCGGGCGCTGAAGGACATCTAGCCGGGCTCCACTGCGATAGGGCACTCTCGGCTAAAAGACCACGAGCCAGGGGTCGCTCAGTTGCCGGATCGTTAGGCCAAGTGGGTGACCTGATAGTGCGAAAACCGCATTTCAGGGGTACCCAATGAGAATGAGATCCGTGTGGCGTGGGGCCATCTCCTTCGGGTTGGTGACGATCGCCGTGCGCCTCTACACGGCTGTCGAGGAGCACGACTTCCGTTTCAACCAGGTGCACCGGGAGGACGGCGGGCGCATCAAGTACAAGCGTGTCTGCTCGGTGTGCGGCAACGAGGTGGAGTATTCGGACATCACCAAGGGCTATGAGCTGGACGACGGCCGGATGGTGATCATGGAGAACGAGGACTTCGAGAAGCTGCCGGTGAAGACCGACAAGTCGATCGACGTCCTGGAGTTCGTGCCCGCGGAGGAGATCGATCCGATCTACTTCCAGAAGACTTACTACCTGGAGCCGGACAAGGCCGCGGCGCGGCCGTACGTGTTGCTCAGGGATGCGTTGGTGAAGACGGGGCAGCTGGCGGTCGTGAAGATCACGATCCGGCAGAAGGAGACGCTGGCGACGATCCGGGCGCGCGATGACGTGCTGGTGATGCACACGATGTTGTGGCCGGGCGAGATTCGCAAGGCGGAGTTCGACTTCCTGGACCAGAACGTCGAGGTGCGGCCGCAGGAGTTGAAGATGGCGACGTCGCTGGTGGAGTCGATGGCTGGGGACTTCGATCCGGACACGTTCACCGACGACTACCGGGATGCGCTGGAGAAGGTCATCGCGGCGAAGGCGGAGGGTGCTGAGTTGCCCGAGCAGCCGGAGGCCGAGGAGAAGGGCGATGTCATCGATCTGATGACGGCTCTGGAGCGCAGTGTGGAGAAGGCGAAGGCCGGTCGGAAGAGCGCGTCGAAGAAGGCTCCGCCGAAGAAGAAGGCCTCGTCGGCGTAGATGGCCGGGCTCGACGAGTACCGGCGCAAGCGGGATCCGGCGAAGACGCCGGAGCCCGTGCCGAATGCTGATGAGCTTCCGCACGGTGGCAATGACACGTTTGTAATTCAGGAGCATCACGCGAGCAGCTTGCATTGGGACGTGCGGCTGGAACGTGATGGTGTGCTGGTGTCGTGGGCGGTGCCGAAGGGGCTTCCGCCGACGACTGATGTCGTGCGGCTGGCGGTGCACACCGAGGATCATCCGCTGGAGTACGCGGAGTTCTCCGGGGAGATTCCGAAGGGTGAGTACGGCGGCGGTTCGATGTTCATCTGGGACCGCGGTCGCTACGAGACGGTGAAGTGGTCGGACCGCGAGGTCGACGTGGTGCTGCACGGTCATCGCGTGCAGGGTCAGTTCGTGTTCTTCCGGTCGGGCAAGGACGACAAGAACTGGATGATGAAGCGCCGGCACGCTGCGGCGCGGCCGGACTGGAAGACCCTGCCTGAACAGCTCAAGCCGATGCTGGCTGTGCCCGGTCCCCTCCCCCACGACGATGATGATCTTTGGGCGTACGAGTTCAAGTGGGACGGTGTGCGGGCGATCCTGCGGGTCGAGGGTGGCCGTGTGCAGGCGTGGTCCAGGCTCGGTAACGACATCACGGTCGCTATCCCGAGCTGCAGGGCGTTGGCGAGCAGCTGGGTGCCACTGAGGCTCTGCTGGACGGTGAGATCGTCGCGTTGCAGAACGGCAGGCCGAGTTTCAGCGCGTTGCAGAACCGGATGCACGTGAGCAAGGCCGATGCCGCGCGCAAGGCGGCGAGGCAGTACCCGATCACCCTCCTGCTGTTCGATCTCTTGCACCTGGACGGCAGCTCGACGCTGCAGTTGCCGTTTCGGCAGCGTCGTGAGTTGCTCAGGGAGCTCGAACTGCGGGGTCCGAACTGGCTGACTCCCCCGTCCTACGACGACGACGGCGCCTCGGTGCTGGCGGCGAGCCGGGAGCAGGGTTTGGAGGGTGTGGTCGCGAAACGGCTGGATTCGGCCTATCAGCCGGGGATGCGGTCGCCGGTGTGGCGCAAGATCACGGACCTGATGGCGCAGGAGGTGGTGATCGGCGGCTGGCGGATGGGTGAAGGCAAGCGTGCTGGTGTGGTCGGTGCGTTGCTGCTGGGTATCCCGCAGGACGGTGGGCTGGCGTTCGCGGGTTCGGTGGGCACTGGGTTCAACGACGCGGAGCTGGCGGTGTTGACGCCGCGGCTGAAGGCGTTGGGGCGCAAGACGTCCCCGTTCGTGACGGACATGCCGCGGGAACGGGCGAAGGGTGCGAAGTGGGTCGAGCCGGAGCTGGTGGCGGAGGTGGTGTTCCGGCAGTGGACGCCGGACGGGCGGATGCGGTTTCCGGCGTGGCGGGGGTTGCGGCCGGACAAGTCGCCCGAGGAGGTGCGTCGCGTTGAGCAGTGACACTCCGAGGGATGTCACCGTGCGGGTCGAGGACCGGGTGCTGAAGCTGACGAACCTGGACAAGGTGCTGTATCCGGAGTTCGGGTTCACCAAGGGTGAGGTGATCGACTACTACACGCGGGTCGCTGGTGTGCTGCTCCCCCATCTCAAGGATCGTCCGGTGACGTTGAAGCGCTATCCCAACGGAGTCGACGGGAAGTGGTTCTTCGAGAAGAACGCGTCGGAGCACCGTCCGGACTGGGTGCGGACGATGCGGCTGGAGTCGCCGGGCAGTTCGCGGGGCAACGAGACGGTCAACTACGTGATGGTGGACGAGTTGGCGACGTTGGTGTGGCTGGCGAATCTGGCGGCGTTGGAGCTGCACGTGCCGCAGTGGACGGTGGGTCCGCGTGGGGGCAAGCGGGATCCGGATCTGCTGGTGTTCGACCTGGATCCGGGTGCGCCGGCGACGGTCGTGGAGTGCTGCCGGGTCGCTGAGCAGGTGCGGATGGTGCTCGACGACGACGGTGTGGACTCGTGGGCCAAGACGTCGGGCAACAAGGGCATGCAGGTGTACGCATATGCGCCGGCGAAGGACACCGCCGAGTACGCGAAGGAGGTGGCGCGGCGGCTCGCCAAGGACATGCCGGAGCTGGTGGTGGCGACGATGGCGAAGGCGCAGCGCACGGGGAAGGTGTTCATCGACTGGTCGCAGAACAACACGGCGAAGACGACGGTGGCGCCGTACTCGTTGCGGGCTCGTGAGCGGCCGACGGTGTCGACGCCGATCACGTGGGACGAGGTCGAGGAGTGCCAGGTGCCGGAGGATCTGGTGTTCACGGCGGACGAGGTGCTGGACCGGGTCGATGCGGCGGGTGACCTGTTCGGCAGTTGATATTCTGGCCGACTGCCTACGAGGGGGACGCCGTGAACATCGAGCTGGCCGACTACGACCCCGCGTGGCCGGGTCTCTTCGAGCGGGAACGCTCCAGGATCCTCGGCGTGCTGCCGGACGCCGAGCTGGAGCACGTGGGGGCGACGTCGGTGCCGGGGCTGTGTGCGAAGCCGGTGATCGATCTGTTGCTGGTGGTGGACGATCCGCGTGACGAGGCGTCGTACGTGCCCACGCTGGAGGCCGCCGGGTATCGGGTGACGGTGCGGGAGGACGACTGGCACGACCACCGGATCCTCAAAGGCCCTGATACGAACGTGAATCTGCACGTGTTCCCGCGTGGGTGTGCGCAGGTCCGCAGGCATCTGATCTTCCGGGACTGGTTGCGCGACAACGAGGACGACCGGGAGCTGTACGCGCGGGTGAAACGGAAGCTGGCGGCGCAGGACTGGGACCGGGTGCAGGACTACGCGGCGGCGAAGAACGAGGTGGTGCTGGAGATCCTCGAGCGCGCCTACCTGGCGTGGCGGGCGCCGTCGGACGACGTGGAGTACGTGACCGAGATGCCGTCGGGGAACGTGCGGATCACGTTGGAGGACTACAACCCCGCGTGGCCTGACTGGTATGCGCGGGAGGAGGCACGGATCCGGGGCGCGCTGGGGCCGGCCGTGGTGCGGCTGGAGCACGTGGGGTCGACGTCGGTTCCCGGGCTGGCAGCGAAGCCGTTGATCGACGTCCTGCTGGTGGTGCCGGATTCCGACGACGAGGACGCCTATGTGCCCGCGTTGGTGGAGGCGGGTTACTACCTGCGGTTGCGGGAGCCGGGCTGGTATCGGCACCGGTTGCTGAAGGACTCGGATCCGGAGGTGAACCTGCACGTCTTCTCCCCCGCGTGTGAGGAGGTCGATCGGATGCTGGTGTTCCGGGATCGGCTGCGGGAGCGTGCGGACGAGCGGGCCGAGTACGAGGCGGTGAAGCGGGAGCTGGCGGCGCGGGCGTGGGATCGGGTCCAGGACTACGCGGACGAGAAGACGCGGGTGGTGGAGCGGATCATCCTGCGCGCGTTGAGCTGAGTCCGAAGCGGCGCCGGTAGGCCGAGGGCGTGAGGCCGGTCTCGCGGCGCATCAGGGCGCGGAGGTTGGCGGCGGTGCCGAGTCCGGTGCGGCGGGCGACGACGTCGAAGCGCGACTCCCCCAGTTCGATGAGCCTGCGGGCGAGGGTGATCCGTTCCGCGGTGAGCCACGCGAGCGGTGTGGTGCCGAGTTGTGCCTGGAAGCGGCGGTGCAGTGTCGCGGGGCTGACTGCCGCGTGTGTTGCCAGCGAGGTCACGGTGAGGGTGGTGTCGAGGCGTTGCTGGGCCCAGGCCAGGACGGGTGCGAGGGACTCGTCGGGCAGGTCGGGTACGGGCCGTTCGACGAACTGGCGTTGGCCGCCGTCACGGTGGGCGGCGAAGACGAGGCGGCGGCTCACGGAGCTGGCGATCTCGGCGCCGTGGTCGCGGCGGACGATGTGCAGGCCGAGGTCGAGGGCGGCGGCGCTGCCCGCGGAGGTGAGGATGTCGCCGTTGTCGACGAAGAGCACGTCCGGTTCAAGCGTCACGGCGGGGAATCGGGTGCGGAAGTCCTCTGCCCACTGCCAGTGCGCGGTGGCGCGGCGTCCGTCGAGGACGCCGGCTTCGGCGAGGGTGAAGGCGCCGCTGCAGAAGCCGACGAGGCGGGTGCCGCGGGTGTGGGCGCGGCGGATGGCGTCGAGCACGGCGGGGCGGCGGGGTGCTTCGACGTTGGGGCGGTTGGGGACGATCAGGGTGTCGGCGGTGTCGGTCGCGTCGAGGTCGGCGACTCCGGTGAGGGTGAAGAACCCGTCGCGCATGAGCGTGTGCGGCTCGGGTGAGCACAGACGGAAGTCGTAGAGGTCGCGGCCGATCTCGGGGCGGTGCAGGCCGAAGATCTCGGTCGCGCAGCCGAGCTCGAAGGGGTTCGAGTTCTCGTCCACGATCACGACGACCCGGTGCGAGGATTCTTGCGACATGTGCGATTCCTAGCACTCACGGTCGTCGCGCGACAGAGGCAGGCTGAGGTTCGTGAACAGCGAACCCATTGCCCTCAGTCAGGCCTTGGCCTCTTTCGACGCCGTGTGGAGCCCTCGGATCGTCACGCGGGTGAACGACTACGACGTGCGTGTCGCCAAGGTCGCCGGCGAGCACGTTTGGCACGTCCACGACCACACCGACGAGTTCTTCCTGGTGCTCGACGGTGAACTGCACATCTCACTGCGCGAGCCCGGCGGGGAGCGCACGGTCGTGCTCGCCCAGGGCGCGGTGTTCACGGTGCCGCGAGGGACGTACCACAAGCCGCATGCCCCGTCCGTGGCCTCGATTCTGATGTTCGAACCCACCGGGACGCTGACTGTGGGCGATCGTCACGACGAGGTCCCCGGCCACGTGGACGCGACGACAGGGCACGAACTGCACTCCTGAGTGCCGGTGGTGCGCAAGAATCACGCGCTGTGAGGTTCGGGGTGCTGGGGCCGGTCGAGGTGCGGGACGAGTCGGGGGCGGTGATCGCCGTTCCCGCTCCCCGGCAACGGGCCCTGCTCGCGATGCTCGCCTTGGACGCGGGCCGGATCGTCGGCCACGACCGGCTGCTCGACGGCCTGTATCCCGAACCGCCGTCCGGGGCGGCGAACGCGCTGCAGTCGCAGGTCTCCCGGTTGCGCAAGGCCGTGCCGGGGCTGGTGATCGAGCACCACCCCGCCGGCTACCGGCTCGTCGCCGAACCGTCCGAAGTGGACTCCGTGCTGTGCGTCGAGCTGCTCGCGGCCGGACGTGGCGCCGAGGCGCTGCGGCTGTGGCGTGGC
>NZ_VSRL01000188.1 GCF_012184385.1 Lentzea indica | reverse complement strand
CTGCCCGCCGGACAGCTCGTGCGGCCGGTGCTTCACCCGATGGCCCCAGCCCCACTCCGCTGCAACGCCTCGGTCGCCATCGCGGCGCGCCACTTGCGCGGCGTGCCCGCGTACATCAGGCCGGTGGCGACGTTGTCCAGCGCCGTGAGGCCGTCTGCCAGGTGGAACTGCTGGAACACGAACCCGATCCGCCGTCCGCGCAACGCCGACAGCCGCCGGTCGGACAGGACGGCGATGTCGTGGCCGTCCAGCATCACCGTGCCGCTCGACGGACGGTCCAGCGTGCCGAGCAGGTTGAGCAATGTCGACTTGCCCGAGCCGGACGGTCCGACGATCGCGACCGCCTCACCTTCGTGCAGCGTCAGGGAAACACCGTCGAGAGCGCGCACTCCACCGGCGTATTCCTTCACCGCGTCGACGATCCGCAGGACCGGTGTCACGAGGTCGTCACCACCTGCATGCCCTCGCCGACCCCGCCGCCGCTGATCTCGACGAGTCCGCCGGCGAAGAGCCCGGTCTTGACCGCGACGAGCTGACCGGACACGGTCTGCACGGCGTAACCGCCCTCGCGCAACGCGAGCAACGCGGTCACCGGTACGGCCAGGACGCCCTGCCGTGCGGTGCTGGTGAGACGCACGCGCACCGGTCCCGAGTCGAAGCCGCCCACCTCGGTGTCCAGCCCGATGTCGACGGCGATCGCCGGGATTTCCTCGCCGTTGCCGTTCTTCTCGGCTTTGACCTCAGTGCTGACGGACCTCACGGTCCCCAGGGTTTCAGCGCCGTTGGCCAGCACGACGGTGACCTTCAGGTCCTTTTTGAACACTTCGGCCTGCCGTGCCTCCACCGAGGCGGTGACCGCCTTGCCGGTCGAGGCCACCATCATCAGCGGGCCCTCGCCGGACGCCGACAGCTTCGCCGTGACCGCCTCGACCCGCACCTTCCCGGACAGCACGACGACGTCGCCCGGCTCGATCACGCCGTTCTGATCGACCTTTTCGGCCTTCTGCCATCGCTTGACGGCGTCGACGGTGGCCGGGGTGAGCTCGTCGGCCGCACCGCCGAGCTTGTAGCCCAACGCCGCGAGGTTGTCCTTCACGATCTTCACGTCCGGCCCCTTCACCCCTGGCGTGTCCAGCTTGCGCCACAACGGGGTGTCGCCGAAGAACAGCCACACCGGGCGATTGTCCACTTTGTACACAGCGGCACCACGATCGACGGAGGAACCGGGAGAGGGAAGCCAGGTGAGCGTGCCCGCACGTCGACCGGTCACCTGTTGCGCGGCACCGAAACCCAAGGTGGCCTTGAACTCCCGCACGTCGGTCAGGTCGGTCTTCACCACGGCGACCGTCCGCGGTGCCGGCGGCTGCGACGGCTGGGCGGGCGCGCGACGCGTCCAGGTGAGCGCCACCACGCCGCCGGCCAGGAGCAGAGCCACGACACCGGCGATGATCCACCGCTTCACTTGCGGCCCCCGCCGAAGACCTCCTGCTCGCAGTCCTTCTCGATCTTGCGACGCTGCTCCTCCGGCAGTGTCTGCTCGCCGTCGTAGGTCCAGCTGCCGGGCTCGGTCTCGATGACCTTCATGCCGCGGCTGTTGAGGCACTGGACGTTCTTGTGCCAGTTGTCCTTGAACGTCGGGTTGCTCGAGTCCATCTCCCACGGCGGCAGCGGCCACTTCTTCGCGCACAGCTTCCACGCCTCGTCGCTGTACTGCCCGCGGCCGGCGACGCCAGGGCCGGTGCCCGTCGCGTCCGGGTCCTTCTCTGCCAGGCACGCGGTGTGCGCGTCGTACAGCCGCTGCTTCTCCTCCTCGGTCATGTCCATGCGCAGCCGCGGTTGTTCGGCGTCCGTGGAGACGGTGGTCGACGTGACCACACCGGACGATTGCAGGGACGCGACGTTCGAGGACGGTGGCGCTGCCTGGCTGCACGCGGAAAGCAGCAGCACGGCAGCGCCGATCAACAGCCTGGAATTCATGGCGGCGATGCTGCCGGGCGGTTGTCAGGAAAATGTGCGGTCAGTGTGCCGCCAACGTGATCGTGAACGTGGTCCCGCGCCCGACCTGGCTCTCCACGGTGACCGTGCCGCCATGAGCGCTGACGAGGGCGTGCACGATCGCGAGGCCAAGGCCGCTGCCGCCCGTGTCACGGGTGCGGGAGCGGTCCGCGCGCCAGAACCGGTCGAACACGTGCGGAAGGTCCTCCGCGGAGATGCCGGAACCTGTGTCGCTCACCGTGATCCGGACACCTTCCGCAGCGAGACGGACCGTTCCGTCGCGCGGCGTGTAGCGCAAGGCGTTCGTGATGACGTTCGTGAGGATCTGCCGCAGCCGCACCGGATCCGCGTTCACCACCCCGCCGCCCTCGGCGATCAGGCCGGGGTGCGCGGCGACGAGCTGGTCGAACAGCTCCCGCAGGTCGACCGGCTCGGGATGCAGCCTCAGCTCGCCGGCGTCGGCCAGGGCGAGGTCCTGCAGGTCGTCGACGAGGTGCTGCAACACCAGCGCCTCGTCGAGCAACGCGGTCAGCGTGGTGCGGTCCAGCTCGACCACGCCGTCCCGCGCGCCCTCCAGCCAGCTGCGGATCGTGCCGAGCGGGTTGCGCAGCTCGTGGGAGATGTCGCTGGTCATTGCCTTGCGCTGGGCGTCGGTCCTGGCCCGGTGCGCGGCCATGTCGTTGAACGCCCGCGCGAGCTGCCCGATCTCGCTGCGGGAGGAGATGTCGACCTGGGCGTCCGCGCCGTGCTGCATCCGTTCGGCGGCGGCTGTGAGCGTGCGCAACGGCCTGGTCATGCGCAGTGCGACCACCACGCTCACCCCGACGGTCAGGACCAGCACGATCGCGGCGACCAGCACGATCCGTCCGACGTCGAACTTCACGACGGTCGCCTGGGTGGTCTTGCCGGCGACGTCCGTGACGAACAGCAGCGCGAGCGGTGCCACGTGAGGCTGCAGCTGGGTCCGCCGAGCACTGGCCAGGCACTCGGCGTGAGAGGCGACGGGCCGCCAGGACGCGTCCATCTTGATCTGCTCGGCCGGCAGGCCGCGTTGCCGCAGGCAGGCGTTGACGAGGTCGTTGAGCTGGTTGAACGCGGCGGACTCGGTCTCGGTGAGCGTGCTCAACCGCTCCGCGGCCTCGATGCAGGCGGGTGAGGTCGGCCCGGGTTCTGTCCTGTCCACGTTCACGATCGGGCGGCCCCACGTGGTCGTCCGCATCTCCTCGACTGCGACCGGGCCGATGCACCGGAACATGTAGAGCTGCCAGTCCTCGGCCAGGCTGCCCTTCTCCCGGTCGCTGAGCCGGAACGGGCCGGTGATCCTGGCGTCGATCCGGTCGGCGGGCGCGTCCTGGGCCTGGGCGAGGTCCAGCTCCAGCGGGTTGATCACCGCTGACGGCACGGCGGGCAGTTCGCGAGGGTCCAGGTTCGTGCCGGTGTCCGCGAGGACCTTGCGATCGGACGTGGTGAGGATCAGGCGGCGGGTGCCCGGCTGCAGCGTGACGCCGTTCCAGTCGCGGTGCTCGACGGCGAACGTGACCAGCGAGCGGTAGGTCGCGGCGTCTCCTGCCAGTGCGGCGCCGAGCTCCTGCTTGATCGAGGTCGACGTGCTCTGGGCGGCGAGCCAGGCGGTCGCGGTGATCGAGCAGATCGCGACGAGCACGGACGCGGCCAGCAGCCGCGCCAGGACGCTATGCACCCGAACCGTCCACCAGCTTGTAACCGACGCCGTGCACGGTCAGCAGGTACGCGGGTGTGCGCGGCTGGACCTCGATCTTCTTGCGCAGGTTCATGATGTGCGCGTCGATGGTGCGCGCGGTGATGTACCCGTCCAAGCCGTGCACCGCGCTGAGCAGCTGCGCGCGGCTGAACACGCGGCCAGGGCTCGCCGCCATCGTGTGCAGGATGCGGAACTCCGACGCGGTGCACTCGACCGCGTTTCCCCGCACGGTCACCTCGTGCCGGTCGGGGTCGATCTTCAGGTCGCCGAGGGCGATGCCGGAGTTGCTCGAAGTGCGGTGAACGCGCCTGAGCAGCGTGCGCACCCGTGCCATCAGCTCGCGCGGGCTGTAGGGCTTGGTGACGTAGTCGTCGGCGCCGAGATCGAGGCCGTGCAGCAGATCGTCCTCCGTGGACTTGGCGGTGAGCATGAGCACCGGGACGTCCGACTCGTTGCGCAACGTCCGCACGACGTCCAGGCCGTCCACCTCCGGCATCATCACGTCGAGGATGAGCAGGTCGGGCGGGTTGCGACGGACCTCGTCGAGCGCGGCGGATCCGTCGTGGACGATCCGCACCCGGTAGCCCTCCTGGCGCAGGTATCTCCCGAGCATGTCGGCCTGCATCACGTTGTCCTCGGCCACCAGCACGCACATGCCCATGCGTCGCAACATAGTCATTCGCGCGGGCGGCGCACGGTACGAGGACTTCATCCGCACAAGATCCTCACAACTGACTGCCACGGTCGCGGCATGAGAACACTCAGCGTGGTGGCGCTGCTTCTCCTCGGCGTACCGGGCGCGGCAGCCGCTTCCTCCTCGGACGTGGTTGTGCACGACCTCGACACCGGCGGCGTGGCGGCCTACTGGACACCGGAACGGATCGCGGCGATGCCGGCCGGGCCGGGTGCACCACCCGGAACTCCGCCGGTCGACGGTCCGGACGGCGCGCCGGGCGCGCTCAGCCGGACCATCGGCCGGTTGTTCTTCGTCGACCGCGACGGCGAGGACTCCAGCTGCACGGCGACCGTCGTGATGAGCGCCAACAGGCGCACCGCCGTGACCGGTGGGCATTGCGTGCACACGGCGAACCTGATCGGCCAGGACCCTCGGTGGCACTCGAAGCTGTTCTTCGTGCCGGGATTCCGGGACGGCGCCCGGCCGTTCGGGCAGTTCGTGGTGCGCAAGGCCGTGGTGAGCAGGACCTGGATCGTCGACGACCAGCAGTCCGAGCACGACCAGGCGTTCCTGGTGCTGGACAGGCCGTCCGGCGCGAGCGAGAACATCGCGTTCGGCAGGCCCGGTGACCGGCGGGCGCACGAGTACGGCTATCCGCGTGCGGCGCACCAGCCCGGCCACCAGGGCAGGCCGGAGTTCACCGGTCAGCGGCTCGCGCAGTGCTGGGGCACACCCGCCCGCAACCCAGGACACCCCGAGTTCCCAGAGGACAACATGTGGGGCGTGCCGTGCGACATGGGCGGCGGCTCCAGCGGCGGCCCCAGGATGAGCGGCAACGCGGTCGTCGGCGTGAACGTCCAGAGCTTCAACCTGGACGCTGACGGCCAATGGTGCCCGTCAGGCCAGTGTGTGCGGTACCTCGGCGGCCCTCAGTTCTCCTGGAAGGTCACGGCGCCGCTGTACCAGCGGGCGTCAGCGAGCTAGCGATCGACGCGACGAGCTCGTAGCTGCGACGGCGGTCCGCGTGGTGGTAGATCGGCGAGGTGATCATCAGCTCCTCGGTGGCGGTCTCGTCGAGCACCGCCTGGAGTTTGCGCGTGATCGTCTCCGGCCCGCCGACCAGCACGTGGCCGTCGTCGGGGCCGGGGTGCGCGGCCGCTTCTTCGGGGCTGGGCAACAGGATCCGGTTGCCTTCCCCGCGGCTGCGCACCTTCATCCTGATCGGCCCTGCCAGCCACTCGGCACGCTCGTCGGTCTCCGCGGCGATCACCGAGACGCTGACCAGGTCCGCCTTGCAGGTCTGATCAGGGCTGAGGTGCCGCGCGAACGCGAAGGGCACACCCAGTTCGGACGCGAGTCCGGCGGTTGTGGGGGACGACCCGAGCAGCCACAGTTCCGGCACGTTGCCGCCCTTCACCGGCACCGCGACGGTGTCCGACGGATCCAGCAACGCCTGCAGCTCTTCGAGTTGCTCGCGGTACGGCCGGTCGGTCCTGCGCAGCGTCGCGACCACGTGCGGCGGTCCACCCGGCGCCCGTCCGACGCCGACGTCGATCCTGCCGGGATGCAGCGCCGCGAGCGTGCCGAACTGCTCGGCCACCACGAGCGGCGGGTGGTTCGGCAGAAGCACGCCGCCGGAGCCGATGCGAAGGCGTTCGGTGACAGCCGCCAGGTGCCCGGCGAGGACGGCCGGAGCGGAGCTGGCGACCCCGCGCATGCCGTGGTGCTCCGGCACCCAGTACCGGTGAAACCTCAGCTCTTCCGCCAGCTCCGCGAGATCAACCGTGTTGCGCAGCGCCTCACGCGGCGTGGACCCCTGCACGATCGGAGAAGTGTCCAGCACCGACAACCGCAGCCCCATACCCGCCAGACTAGGGGCTAGCAGCGCTCGTCGGTCTGTCCCCAGTAGACGTTGCCGTCGCCCCACACCTCGCCGTACGCCCTGGTGCACTTGGTGAGCGTGTTCGTGCCCTTGGACCAGACGTCCTGCTTGTTGCGCCCGTTGACGTTGCTGCCGAAGTCGCGGTCGCCGTTGACGACCATCGCGGCGCTGGAGCTGAAGCCGCCCGGCTTGGAGGCGTACGAGTCCCACACGTAGGTGTAGGCCCAGTTCTTGCCGCAGCCCTTGAACTGCTTCACCGACGCGATGGTCGTGTTGCCCTTCTTCACGTAACCGGTGGAGCCGATCTGCACGGTCGACGAGCATCCGGGCGCTTGCTCGGCCTGGGCGGTGCTCGTCATGCCGAGCACGGAGAGCGCCACCGCGGGCAGGATCAACATTGCTTTGCGCATGCCCCACGGTGGCGCGTGCTGGTTAGTCAGCGGTAAATCGGCGTGGCGGTGTGCTCCCGCACCGTTTCCTCGGACACTCCCGGCGCCAGTTCGACGAGCCGCAGGCCGTCCGGCGTCACGTCGAACACGCCGAGGTCGGTGATCACGCGATCGACGCAGGCCTTGCCGGTCAACGGGAGCGAGCACTCCTCGACGAGCTTCGGGCCGCCGTCCTTGGCGGTGTGGGTCATCACCACGATGACGCGGCGCGCGCCGTGCACGAGGTCCATCGCGCCGCCGATGCCGGTGACGAGCTTGCCGGGCACCGCCCAGTTCGCGAGGTCACCCCGAGCCGACACCTGCATCGCACCGAGCACCGCCACGTCGACGTGGCCGCCGCGGATCATGCCGAACGACAGCGCCGAGTCGAAGTACGACGCTCCCGGCAGCACGGTCACGGTCTCCTTGCCGGCGTTGATCAGGTCGGGATCGACGTCGGCGGAAACCGGGTAGGGGCCGACGCCGAGGATGCCGTTCTCGGACTCCAGCACCACCTCGACGCCGGGCGGCAGGTGGTTCGGGATCAGCGTCGGCACGCCGATGCCGAGGTTGACGTACTCGCCGTCGCGCAGCTCCTGGGCCGCCCGGGCGGCCATCTCGTCACGACTCCATGCCATCGCTCACCGTCCGGAATTCCACGCTCTTGTCAGCGGCCTGTTCGGGGGAGAGCTCCACGACCCGTTGCACGAAGATGCCGGGCAGGTGGACCTCGTCGGGGTCGATGGCGTCGACGAGCTCCTCGGCCTCCGCGATCGTGACGCGGCCCGCCATCGCGGCGAGCGGGTTGAAGTTGCGGGCGGACTTCGCGAACACCAGGTTCCCGAACCTGTCCGCTTTCGCTGCCCGTACCAGCGCGAAGTCGGTGCGGATGCTGTGCTCCAGCACGTATTCGCGGCCGTCGAACTCGCGGACCTCCTTGGGCGGTGAGGCGATCGCGACCGTGCCGTCCGGGTTGTACCGCCAGGGCAGGCCGCCGTCCGCGACGAGCGTGCCGACACCGGCGGGCGTGTAGAAGGCGGGGACACCGATGCCGCCCGCGCGCAGCCGTTCCGCGAGCGTGCCCTGGGGGATCAGCTCGACCTCGATCTCGCCGGCCAGGTACTGGCGGGCGAACTCCTTGTTCTGGCCGATGTACGAGCCGGTGACGCGGGCGATGCGGCCGGCGGAGAGCAGGACGGCGAGGCCCTGGTCCATCGCGCCGCAGTTGTTCGACACGATGCCCAGCGAACCGGAACCCTTGTCGTACAGGGCGTTGATGAGCACTTTCGGCACGCCGCACAGCCCGAATCCGCCCACCGCAACGGTTGCGCCGTCGTCCACATCGGACACCGCGTCGGCGGCGGAGGCCACGACCTTGTTCATGACACCCTCTCGAAGACCGCGGCGAGCCCCTGCCCGCCACCGATGCACATCGTCTCCAGCGCGTACCGGCCGTCGCGGCGCTCCAGCTCGCGCAGCATCGTCGCGAGAATCCGCGCGCCGGTCGCGCCGACGGGATGGCCGAGCGCGATGCCGGAACCGTTGACGTTGAGCCGGTCGTGGTCCGTGAGACCCCATTCGCGGGTGACCGCGAGCACCTGCGCCGCGAACGCCTCGTTCAGCTCGATGAGGTCCAGGTCGTCGAGCTTCAGTCCGGCGATCTGCAACGCCCGCGCGGACGACGGCACCGGCCCGATGCCCATCCTGGACGGCTCGACACCGGCCGAGGCCCACGAGACCAGCCGAGCCAGCGGACGCAAACCCAGTGAGGCGGCGCGATCGGGATGGGTGACCACGCAGATCGCGGCACCGTCGTTCTGGCCACTCGCGTTGCCCGCGGTGACCGTGGCGCCCTCGATGTCCATGACGGTCTTCAACGACGCGAGCTTCTCCAACGTCGAGCTCGGCCGCGGATGCTCGTCCGCCACGAAGTCACCGACCGGAACCAGCTCGTCCGCGAACCGGCCGGAGACCTGGGCGGCGACAGCGCGTTCGTGGCTGCGCAGAGCCAGCTCGTCCTGTTCCGCACGCGAAATGCCGTACTCGCGCCGGAGGTTCTCTGCGGTCTCCAGCATTCCGCCCGGCACCGGGTAGTTCACGCCACCGGCGGTCACGCGGCCGCGAGCCAGGGCCTCCGCGCCGGCGTTCGACATGCTCTCCACGCCACCCGCGAGAACGAGGTCCTGGGCACCGGTCTGCACGGCCATCGCCGCGTTGATCACGGCCTGCAGACCGGACCCGCAGCGGCGGTCCAGCTGCACTCCCGGCACCCCGACGCCCAGTCCCGCGTCCAGGGCGACGATCCGGCCGATCGCCGGCGCGTCCATCGTCGGATAGCAGTGGCCGAGCACCAGATCGTCCACATCGGACGGATCGAGCCCGGTGCGGCGCATCAGCTCCTGGACGACGATCGCGCCGAGCTCCTGGGCACTGCGCTCCTTGATGGCACCGCTGTAGCGGCCCACCGGCGTGCGGATGGGCTCGCAGATGACGGCGTCACGCATGAACTCTCCTTGTCAGATGCCAGGACGGCGGTCATGGCTGCGCCGCCAGGTCGCAGGGGTGTTGCGCCAGCGGCGTCACCTCGACGCGCATGAACTCCCACAGCGGTAACGACGACAGCACCGCGTGCAGCTCGTCGTTGGACGGCACGTCGAAAACGCTGATGTTGCTGTACTGCCCGACGACCCGCCACAGGTGTGGCCACACGCCCAGTTTCTGCAGCTCCAACGCCCGATCCTTCTCGGCAGCGACGAGTTCGGCGCGCCGGTTGGGATCGAGGTCGTAGGGCAGCGTGATGTCCATGCGCACGTGGAAGAGCAACGGTCACCTCCTGGTGAAGGCCGCGGCAGCGGCGTAGCCGTGACACGGAATACCCGTCCTGCGGCGATCGACGCGAGCCGGAACGCGTTCGCGTCATCCCCTGCTCCTCCTGTACGCTGTGCGTACAATCTGTACGCGCTGCGGTTACATGAGAGTGCACCCGCTTCGTGGTGCTGTCAACGGCGGGAGGATGAGGCGATGACCACCGGGCCGGACGAGCGCGACTTCATCCAGAGCATCGAGCGCGGCTTCGCTGTGCTGCTCGCGTTCGACGAGGAGCGGGTCGACCCGACCCTGGCGGAGCTCGCCGCGGCAACCGGGTTGTCACGTCCGGCGGTCCGGCGGATTCTCCTCACGCTGCAACGACTCGGCTATGTCCGCTCGTCGGGCAGCAGGTGGTCGTTGACGCCTCGCGTGCTGAGCATCGGGCAGCACTACTCGGCGTCGCACGCGATGATCGAAATCGCGCAGCCGCACCTGCTGGAACTGTCGGTGAAGACCGGTGAGTCGGCGTCGCTGGCAGAGTTGGACGGACGCGACGCGGTGTACGTCGCGCGCGTGCCGGTGCGGCGGATCATGAGCATCAACGTGTCGATCGGCACCCGGATCCCGGCGTTCGCGTCGTCGATGGGACGGGTGCTGCTGACGTGGGCGCCGGACGTCGTGGTGGACGAGATCATCGCGGGCGGGCTGCCCGCGCTGACCCGGCACACGGTCACGGACGCCGACGTGTTCCGCGGCGTCCTGCGGCAGGTTCGCTCTGACGGGTGGTCGATCGTCGCGGAGGAGCTGGAGATCGGCCTGCTCTCGGTGTCCGCGCCCGTCCGCGACCGCTCGGGCGAGGTGGTGGCGGCGCTCGCGTCGTCCACCTCCGTCGGGCGATCATCTGTTGAGGCGATCAGGTGCGATGTGGTGCCATTGCTGCTGGACGCCGCGGAACGGATCAGCGCCGATCTGGGTCACCGGAGCTAATGGCTTCCACTGAGGTTCGTCTGGGGAGGACGTATGTCCGCTCGGCCGCGGGTCCTGGTGATCGGCACCGGGTTCGCCGGATTCCACTGTCTGCGCAAGCTGGAACGCAAGCTGCCCGAGGACGCGGCCGAACTGGTCGCGATCAACCCGGCGGACTACATGCTCTACATCCCGCTGCTGCCGGAGGTCGCTGGCGGTGTGCTCGACCCGCGCAGGGTCGCGGTGCCGCTGCGGAACACGTTGAAGCGAACGCGCCTGGTCCTGGGCGCGGCGACCGGCATCTCGCTCGCTGAGAAGTGCGTGCACGTGACCGATGTCGAGGGCCGCTCCTCGTCGATGTCCTACGACCGCTTGCTGATCACGTCCGGCAGCGTGACCCGGCTGCTGTCGATTCCCGGCGTGGCCGAGCACGCGAAGGGCTTCCGCACCGTTGCCGAGGCCATCCACCTGCGTGACCACGTGCTGCGGCAGCTGGAGCTGGCCGATCAGTCCGATGATCCCGAGGAACGCCGAGCGCGGTGCACGTTCGTGGTGGTGGGCGCGGGCTACACGGGCACCGAGGTGCTCGCCCAGACACAGCTGCTGACCCAGGACGCGTGGCGTCACCTGCCGGGGCTTCGTGACGTGCCGCCGCGGTGGATCCTCGTCGACATCGCACCGCGTGTGCTGCCCGGCCTGGACCCGCGGTTGTCCGGTCCTACGCACAAGGTGCTGCTGCGGCGAGGTGCCGAGGTCAAGCTGGAGACCAGCCTGAAAGAGATGACCGGCACGTGCGCGCGCCTGTCCGACGGCACCGAGATCCAGACACGGACCGTCGTGTGGTGTGTCGGCGTGCGACCTGATCCGCTCGTCAGCACGTTGAACATGCCTGCCACCAACGGTCGTATCGACACCGACACGCACCTGCGGGTGTGCGAGAACGTGTGGGCCGCCGGTGACGCGGCTGCCGTGCCCGACCTGGTGCGGCCGGGCGAGATCACCGCCATGACGGCCCAGCACGCCGAACGTCAGGGGCGGACGGCGGCGATCAACATCGCGGCGTCGCTCGGGCACGGGACCGCTCGCGAGTACAAGCACAAGGACCTTGGCTTCGTGGTCGACCTCGGTGGCTGGCAGGCGGTCGCGAACCCGCTGGGCGTCCCGCTGACCAGCCTGCCTGCCAAGGCCGTGACGCGCGGCTACCACCTGATGGACCTGCCGTACGGGCGGTTCCGCACCGCGGCGAACTGGGTGACCGAGCTGGGCGCCGGCCGGCAGATCACGCACTTCGGCGTGGTGCCGGACCGGGGGATCACCCTGGCGGAGGCCGATCTGCCGCCCTTCGCGGCCGGACACGGTCAAGCTGATCACGGGTGATCGTTGTCAACTAGGATGGATGGCGTGGTAGCCCAGGGGGAGCGGCCGGCCTCGCTGGCCGAGCGGCTGGACCGGCTCTTCAAGGCGGTGCGCCCGGCTGGCCAGCGCGAGTACACCTACGAAGAGGTGGCCGCCAGGATCCGCGAGGACGGCATCTCGATCTCCCACACCTACGTGTGGCAGCTGCGCAAGGGGTTGCGTGACAACCCCACCAAGCGTCACCTGGAAGGCCTCGCGCACTTCTTCGGGGTGCCGGCGTCCTATTTCCTGGACGACGACAACAGCGGCATCGAGGATCAGCTGGAACTGCTGGTCGCGTTGCGCGACAGCGACGTGCGCTCACTGGCGTTGTGTGCGTCCGGCCTGTCCCCTGCGGGCATCAAGGCCGTGCTCGGCATGATCCAGCACGCGCGGTCGATCGAGGGTCTGCCGCCCGCTGACGACGGTGAGTCGTGAGGTAGCTGTTCAGAAGGCCTCACGCCCCTGTGACGCCGTCGATGCCCTCGCGCAGGAAGTCCGCGTGGCCGTTGTGCCGCGCGTACTCGTGGCAGAGGTGGTGCATGACGAGCCGCAGGGACACCTGTTCCTGCCACCGCGGCTGGTACCCCGACACGTCCAGCGACTCGGCCTCACGCTCGATCCTCCTCGAGTGCTCGACCTCGGCCTGCCACGCCGCGAACGCCTCGGACCTGCTTGATCCCGAGGCGTCGTAGGCCACCTGGTAGTCGTTGGTGTCCGACCACACCAGCGGGATGTCCTCGCCGTTGATGACCTTGCGGAACCAGGTGCGCTCCACCTCGGCCATGTGCCGGACGAGGCCGAGCAACGTCAGCGTGGACGGGGGCATCGAGCGGCGGCGCAGGTCTTCATCGGACAGGCCGTCGCACTTCATCGCGAGGGTGGCGCGGTGGAAGTCGAGGAACGCGCGCAGGGTCTCGCGTTCGCCTGCCTGGAGTGGCGGGCTGGGTCGTTCGGTGGTCACCCGGCGAGTCTGTCACCCGCTCTGGTGATCAACGTGCGGGGCGACACATGACCGGTGCCACCGGATCGGCGCTAACGTTGCGGTGGAACGAGGGGAGCGGCCGGATGACGGAACTCGACCAGGCCGAGTCGGTGTTCGCGGCGGCCAGGCCGAGGCTGTTCGGCATCGCGTACCGCATGACCGGCAGCGTGGCCGATGCCGAAGACCTGGTGCAGGACGTGTGGTTGCGTTGGCAGCTGGCGGACCGCGAAGCCGTGCTCAACCCCGAGGCGTACCTGGCGACGGCCATCACGCGGCTGGCGATCAACGAGTCGCAGACCGCGCGGGCTCGCCGTGAGACCTACGTCGGGCCGTGGCTGCCCGAGCCGGTGGACACGTCCGCCGACCCGCAGCTGGGGGCCGAGCAGGGCGCGGTGCTGGAGCTCGCGGTGCTGTTGCTGCTGGAGAAGCTGACGCCAACGGAACGGGCCGCGTACGTGCTGCGCGAAGCGTTCGACTACCCGTACCGGGAGATCGCCGAGATCGTCCAGACCAGCGAGGTCGCGACGCGGCAGCTGGTCAGCCGGGCGCGCAAGCACCTCGCGGACGAGCGCAAGGCTCCGGTCGAGCCCGCTGACCAGCGCAAGCTGCTGGAGGCGTTCGTCGCGGCCGCGCAAGCCGGCGACCTGGCCGGACTGGAGAAGCTGTTCGCGCAGGACGTCGTGAGCTACTCCGACAGCAACGGCGCGGTCCGTGCCGCGGGACGTCCGCTGTTCGGCGCTGCGACCCTGGCGAAGATCTTCGCGGCGTGGGCACCGGGGTTCTGGGCCGGCGCGGACGTCAGCTACGTCGAGGCGAACGGCCTGACCGCCGTCCGGTTGCGCAAGGACGAGAACACCTACGCGATCATCACCGTGACGGCCACCGAGGAAGGCATCGATCAGGTGATGTGGCTGGTCAACCCGGAAAAGCTCAACGCTTTTCAGTAGGCCTGTCACAACGGTGCGGGCTGTCCTGTCTTAGCTCGTGAACACCCGCACCGGGCGGGCTCACGAGAGGGACGGGACCCATGAGGATCGTTGTCATCGGCGGCACCGGGTTGATCGGCAGCCAGGTCGTGAAGCGGCTCGCTGAGCACGGCCACGACGCCGTGCCCGCGTCCCCGAACAGCGGCGTCAACACGGTGACCGGTGAGGGCGTCAAGGAGGTCGTGCAGGGCGCCGACGTGCTCGTCGACGTGTCGAACTCGCCGTCGTTCGCCGACGAGGACGTCATGAACTTCTTCACCACCGCGACGACCAACCTGACCCAGGCCGCCAAGGAGGCGGGCGTCGGCCACTACGTCGCGCTGTCGATCGTCGGCACCGACGAGCTGCCCGACTCCGGCTACCTGCGGGCGAAGGTGGCGCAGGAGAAGCTCATCAAGGAGTCCGGCCTCACGTACTCGATCATCCGCGCCACCCAGTTCTTCGAGTTCGCGGGCGCCATCGCGAACTCGGCGGAGGTCGACGGCGCCGTGCACCTGCCGCACGGTGGCGTGCAGCCGATCGCGGCCTCGGACGTGGCCGCGGTGGTCGGCCGCACCGCCGCGACCGAGCCGGTCAACGGCGTGCTGGAGATCGGCGGGCCGGAGGAGTTCACCATGGACGGGTGGATCCGCACGGTCCTGATCCACCGCAACGACGAGCGTGAGGTCGTCAGCGACCCGCAGGCCAAGTACTTCGGCACGTTCCTGACCGGCAAGCAGCTCGTGCCGAACGCGGGCGCGCAGCTGCAGCCGACCAGCCTGAAGGACTGGCTGGCCGCCGGAAACTGACGGACGGTCCGCGTGGACGGGCGACCGGTCGTCGCCCGTCCGCGGCCGACCAGTGTGTTTCCCTGGCGCGAGCACAGGGGTGTTTGGCCGACCTTGGTCAGCATGACGACGACTTTGGCGACCGCCCCGGCGAAGGCCCCGAGCTGGGCACTTCCGATCAGCCTGTTCTCCATCCCGCTCGGCCTTGCCGGGCTCGGCGGCGCCTGGACGGCCGCCGCCCAGTTGCTCGGCGCACCCGCGTGGCCCGCGTCGGTGGCGTTCGGAGCCGCCACCCTGGTGTTCGCGGCGTTCACGTTCTCCTATTTGGCCGGCACGTTCCGGCCGGGCGCCGGCTTCCACATCGACCTGCGCCACCCGTTGCTCGGCCCGCTGACCGCCTACCTGCCCGTGATCGCGATCCTGCTCATCGCGCACTACGCGGCTGATCTGGGACGCGCCGCACCGTGGCTGATCTGGATCGCCGTGGCGAGCCTGGCCGTCAACGCCGCGGCCCTGTTCGCCCACTGGCTAAAGCACCCGCTGGACCAGGACGCCATGCACCCCGGCTACTTCCTGCCGGTCACCGCGGGCGCTTTCCTCGCCGCCATCGGGTTCGTGAGCGTGCACCAGCACGGTGCGGCCGTAGCGGCGTTCGGCATCGGTGTCTTCTTCTGGCTGCTGCTCGGCGCCGTGATCACGTCCCGGCTGTTCTTCGGCTCGGAGCTGCCGCTGCCGTTCAAACCGGTGCTCTCGATCCTGCTTTCCCCGCCAGGCACCGCGAGTGTCGCCTGGTTCGCGATCACCGGTGGCGTCATCGACGACCTGCAGGCCGCGCTCGGCGGCGTGACGCTGTTCATGCTGCTGGTGCAGCTGTTCTTCGTGCGCGACTACTTGCGGCTGCCGTTCAGCACGCAGTACTGGGTGTTCACGTTCCCCATCGCGGTGCTCGGCAACATCGGCGTCAGGTACTCCGCCGGCCTGCACTTCACCGGCTGGCAGGTGGCCGGGTGGATCGCGGTGGCGATCAGCAGCGTGCTGATCCTGGCGATCATCGTTGCTTCGCTGAGGCTCGGCGCCCGGCATCTGACCTCGCGTCAGGCCGGCTAGAACGTGGCGTCGCGCAACTGCCGTCGAGAGGTCACGCCGACCTTGCCGAACACCTTGCGCAGGTGCCACTCGACGGTGCGCGGACTGATGAACAGGCGGGTGCCGATCTCCGGGTTCGAGTACCCCTCACGGGCCAGGCGGGCGATCTGGTACTCCTGCGCCGTCAGCTCGTCGGTGGGCTCGGAGGTGCGCTTGCGGACGGTTTCGCCCGTGGCCTGCAGTTCGCGGTGAGCGCGGTCGGCGAACGTTGGCATGCCGCACGCCGTCAGCATCTCGTGGGCCGTGCGGAGGTGGTCGCGTGCCTCGACGCGTTGGCCCTCGCGGCGCAGCCACTCGCCGTACAGGAGATGCGCACGGGCCAGCTCGCCCTTCAACGCCGTGCGGGCGAAGTGGGTGATCGACTCGCTGAAGCCGTCGGGGGAGCCGTTCAGAGCACGCAGACGGGCCTTGATGCCCAGCGACCAGTCGGTGTCGACCCATGCAGAAGAACGTTGCAAGGCCTCGGAAACCAGTGCGGAGTCGCCGGTGCGGGACGCGGCCTCTGCCAGTTCGGTGGCCACCAGGCAGCTGTACACCAAGGAATCCTCGTTGAACACGCGCAATGCGGCGTCACGGGCGAGGTCGTGGCGTCCCAGTCCGTTGTGGAGGATGGCGAGGGTCCAGTCGGCGATGGTGGCCAGCCGTCCCTGGCCTTCCGAACGAGCCTGCGCGGCGGTCGCGGTGGCCAGGTCCTCACCGCGGTAGGCGGCCTGCAGCAGGACGGCGTAGGCAACGGGCGGGGTGCCCGTGACCTCGGAGATCCGTCGATCCTCCTCGATCAGCGCCTGCGCGGCCGTGGGTTCGCCGGCCAAGAGTTCGTTGTCCGCCAAGAAGTTCAGGGCGAACTGCAGCTGCACCAGGGCGCCGGCGTCGCGGGCCATGCGGACCTGTTGCTGCGCGAACGCGCGACGCGTGTCGAAGTCCCACATCTCGCTCGCCACGATGCCGCCTGCGCGGTAGCCGAAGAGCCACGGCATGCGGCTGATGTCCTCCGTGCTGATCTTCAACGCGCGCACCTCGTCCAGCGCGCGGGTCATGTGCGGTACGGCCGCGGCGTAGCCCGAGGTGACGCGGGTCGTCAACGCTTCGAGCACGAGGTCCAGAGCACAAGGCGGGGTGCGTGGCGGGGGAGCCGTGCGGGCGGCGTCGGCCAGGGGTGAACCGGCCCAGATCGCGGCGGACAGAGCCTCCAGGTGGGTCTCGCGGGCCAGGTCGGCGTCGAACGGGGTGAGGCGGCGAGCCGCGCTGAACAGCAGGGGAGCGGCCTCGGCGACTCGGCGCTGGTCGAACGCGATGTGGCCGCGCAGATGCTCGATCTCGGCGCTGCGGCGCTCGTCCGGCGGACCGGCCTCAACAGCCGACAGCAACCGCAATGAGGCGTCCAAGGCACCCGCGTCGCGCTTGGCCTTCGCCGCCGCCAGCTCGCGGGACGCACGGCGGCCGGGTTCCGGGGTCAGCACCGCGGCCTGTTCGAGGAACGCGGCAGCGGCGAGCAGACCGCCGCGGGCCTGGGCGCGCGACGCGGTGTTCTCCAGCTCACCGACGACGAGGTCGAGGCGTTGCGGGAGATCTCGGAAAAGATCTTCACGCGCCTAACGACAGGAGAATGTGCGGCGGTAGTCGCTCGGTG
>NZ_VSRL01000187.1 GCF_012184385.1 Lentzea indica | reverse complement strand
GGTACCGAGCAAGGTCGCGCTACCCACGGTCGCGCGGCGACCGTGCTCAGCCAGCCGGCCGGGTTGTCCGGCAGCCCCTCGACCGGCCACTGGGTCAACGCCGCCAGCGACGCCTCCTGCACCGCGTCCTCTGCCAGGTCCACGTGCCCGTACCGGCGCACGAGCGCGCCGAGGGCGTGCGGGGTCAAGCTCCGCAGCAGACCCTCGATCTCGCCCTTGCGCACGTTCCGCTCAGAAATCGGGTTCGGCCCCCATGATCGGCCGGACGTCGATGACCGACTCCGGACCTGGACACCTGCTCAGCTTGCCGGCGATTTCCGTCGCGCGGTCGAAGCTCGCGCACTCCACCACCCAGTACCCGATGACGACCTCCTCGGTTTCACCATAGGGCCCGTCCGTGACGACCGGAACCCCGTCCCTGAGCTGAATGCGCCTCGTGTGCACGGGGGCGGCCAGTCCCTGCACGTCGACGAGTTCCCCCGAATCCCGCAACTCCTGGTTGAACTTCTCCAGCGCGGTGCCGATCTCGGCCAGGTCCGCTTCCTCCGGCGAGGAGTCGAAGTCCTGCTGGGAACCGTGTACCAGGATGATGTATTTCACCGTTGATGTCCTCCTTCGGGTTATGCGTCGCAACGCGTTCGCGTCAAATGCTGTCGAAACCGGCTCGGCGGTCCGGACATCGGGCCTCGCGATTTCTCCTCGCCGATCGTGCCACGGCGGAGCTCCGGGAGTGCTCGGCACGAAATCCACGCGGACGGCGGCCGGGGGATGTCCGGATCGGGGTGGCGGCTTCGACCTGTGGGTGAGGCGTCCGGTCCGGAACCTCGCGGATCGGCACACGTTGAGAGAGGAACCGCCGATGGACTCGACTGCCGCGTCCGGTCCCAGGGCTGGTGTGCGGGAGTGGCTGGGACTGACCATCCTGGCTCTGCCCACGTTGCTGCTGTCACTGGACTTCAGTGTCACCTACCTGGCCGTCCCGCACCTGAGCACCGACCTGGGCGCCACCGGTCCACAGCAGTTGTGGATCGCCGACGTCTACGGGTTCCTGGTCGCGGGCTTCCTGATCCCGATGGGCACGCTGGGAGACCGGATCGGGCGGCGCAAGCTGTTGCTGATCGGTGCGGCCGTGTTCTGCCTCGCCTCGGTGGCCGCGGCGTTCTCGACCAGTCCGGAGATGCTCATCGCGGCCAGGGCGGCGATGGGCATCGGCGGCGCGACGCTGATGCCGTCCACCCTGGCGTTGATCAGCAACATGTTCAAGGACCCCAAGCAGATGGGGACCGCGATCGCCATCTGGATGTCCTGCTTCATGGGCGGGATGGCGCTGGGCCCGGTGGTCGGCGGCGTGCTGCTGGGCAGCTTCTGGTGGGGTTCGGTGTTCCTGATCGGCGTCCCGGTCCTGGTGCTGTTGCTGGTGACCGGTCCGATCCTGCTGCCGGAGTACCGCGATCCCGGCGCCGGGCGGGTGGACCTGCTCAGCGTGCTGCTCTCGCTGGTGGCCGTGTTGCCGATCGTCTACGGCTTCAAGGAACTGGCCAAGTCCGGGTTCGCACTCGTGCCGACGCTCGTGCTCCTCGCCGGGCTGGTGCTCGCGGTGGTCTTCGTCCTGCACCAGCGCAGGCTCAGCCACCCGATGGTGGACATGCGGCTGTTCGGCAACCGCACCTTCACCACCGTCATGGTGATCACCCTCGTCGGCGCGATCCTCCAGGCGGGCACGTACTTCCTGGTGGTGCAGAGCGTCCAGGGCGTCGACGGCCTGTCGCCGATGCGGGCCGGTCTGCTGCTGGCGCCGGTCAGCCTGGTGATGGTCGTGGGCATCAACGTGGGTGCGGCGCTGGCCAAGCGGATCCGCCCAGGCAACCTGTTCGCCATCGGGTTCCTGCTCGCCGCAGCCGGCTACCTGCTGATCACCACGGTGGACGGGCCGGGACACCTGGTCGAGCTGTGGGTCGGGTACGCGATCATGGCGGTGGGCACCGGGTTGCCGTCCGGTCTCGGCACCGGTCTGCTGCTCGGTTCCGCGCCGCCGGAGAAGGCCGGATCGGTCTCCTCGCTCTCCGAGGTCAGCGGTGAGTTCGGCATGTCGATGGGTGTCGCCGTGCTCGGCAGCGTGGGCACGGTGGCCTACCACAGCCAGTTGTCCGCGACGCTGCCCGCCGGCCTGCCACCCGACGTGACGGCCACCGCCATGGACAACATCGCCTTGGCGGAGTCGGCGGCACAGCGCGTGCCGGGTGAGCTCGGTGCGCAACTGCTCGACGCCGCTCGCATCGCGTTCACCTCCGGCCTGCGCATCGTCGCGGTCATCGGTGCGGTCCTGTTCGTCGTGCTGGCCGCCTACGCCGCGACCGCGCTCCGGCACCTGCCGCCGACGGGAGCGGAGCCGGACGACCTGGGCGAGGCACCTGAAGAAGCCGGTGCGGCCAAGGCCGACCACCACGCCTGAGTGCGGACCGCGGCTGTCCCCCCACAGCCGTGGTCGTCCAGCTCCCCGGCGACGCCAGCCGGGGAGCTGGACATCCATCTAGGTCACACGGCCCGTTCGTACATCGCTTGCCAGTAGTAGCTCCACGGGGTGGCGGCGCCATGCCGCAGGCACGCCCACCCGGCGCCGGGCCGATAAGCCTCCACAAAGGACTTCGCTCGGGTGGCGACCGCCTCGCTGTCGTACACGTCGATCACCTCGCGCAGCAGCCCGGTCCGCAGCGCGTACGCCACGACCTCGGCGCCCTGCACGTGGTTGTCCAGTGAGGGGTCGAGGTACTTGCCGACGGGGTTGTTGACGTAGAGGGCGTCACACCGGGCGTCGGCCAGTTCGAGGTAGTTCCGCACCGTGTCCGGGGGCATCTCGGCGAACGAGTCGATGTTGACGCAAAGGCCGAACCTCTCGTCTGTCAACGCTTCGTCCACTTCGCTCACCGGTACGAACCGCACCCGCGCGAGTTGGTCGTCGTCCAGCACGGCGTGCAGATAGCGCCGTGCGAGCGACAGGGCGTTGTCCAGGTCCACGATCCAGTACTCCACGTCGTGGTTGGACAGCATCGCGTGGCACGTCCGGCCGTACCCCGCGCCGATCTCCAGCACCCGCGTGCCGTCCAGGTGCACCACCGACGCCATGAACTCCAGCTCGTGCACCGCCTGCAGGTAGTCCATGCACACCTCGTCCCCAGCCGAACGCACGGTGATCGGCCCGCCCACGTCGCGGTTCCTGATGCGCCGCAAGCGCTCCCGGTTCTCCGGCGACAGGCGGTCTGCCAGCACGTACAGCAGCGACTTGAGGTAGCGCATGCCGTTCGTGCCGGGGTCCCACAACGCGAGCTTGTAGTTGGCGGGCCCGGCCTTGAACGTCGTCAGGTCCACGTCCGGCGTGACCCTGGTGTCGTTGTTGTAGGTCCACAGGTCGCTCGCACCGTACTTCGTCGCCGTCACTGAAACTCCTCCGCTTCGTCGGCCGGGAACTTCTTCAGCTGATGCCCTGTTGCTTTACCGGCGAATTGCCGTACCGGCTTCTCGGATATTGCTGGAATCGACTTCGTCAATCTTTTGGTCATCATGTTAGGTTCGTTCGGCCGGGGTATTCACGGACCATTCCACCGAAGGAGACGACCATGCGCCCCTCGGTCCACAACTACGATCGGACGCGTTTCGACTTCGGTTCGGCACTGCGCCGGATCTACGACGTCGAGGACCTGTCCACGCTGGCTCCGGACACGCCGGTCGAGAGGTTCACCTGGCAGACCGACCAGGCCACCGAGTTCCACGCCGCGTTCTACCGGGCTTTCGAGCCGGAGGTGAACGACCTCTACCGGGAGTTCGTCGCGGCCTTCGTGCCGGAGGTGCTCGGCACCAAGGAGTTCTGCTTCCAGCGCGTGCCCACGTTCCGGATCCACTTTCCCGGAAATGTCGCCGTCGGTGAGTTCCACACCGACGGCGATTACAACCACGCAGCCGGCGAGGTGAACTTCTGGGTTCCGTTCACCCGCTGCTGGGGCACCAACTCCGTGTGGATCGAAACGGAGCTGGGGAACGGCGACCACCGCCCGTGGGAGCTGGAACCGGGCCAGTTGCTGAAGTTCGACGCCGTGCACTGGAACCACGGCAACAAGGTCAACGACACCGGGTCCACGCGGGTCAGCTTCGACTTCCGCTGCATTCCGATGGCCGACTACGCGCCGTCGGAGAAGCGCAGCATGGACGCGAAGCGCGGCATGTGGATCGGGGAGTACTTCGACGTCCTCTGAGCCTTCCGCGGGAGATCTCACGCGCCGTAGCCGTTGGCGGCGATCGACTTCGCCGCCTCCGCGTAGCCCGCGGGATCCAGGGGCGCGAACGTGCCGAGGCCGTCCACGTACCTGTTCATCATGCAGAACATGGCCGCGATCAGGACCGTGTCGTGGATCTCGAGGTCCGTCGCGCCCGCGCTCCGTGCGACCGCGATGTGGTCCGGCGTCACGGCTTTGCCGCTGACGCGGACCTGCTCGGCGATGTGCAGCAGGGCGCGGAGTTTGCCGGAGACGGGTGCCTCGGCAGGGTCGGCGAGCACCTGGTCGACCAGTGGCCGGTCGTCGAGCTCGTGGGCGGCGATCGCGCTGTGGGAGTTCGCGCAGAACCTGCATTCGTTGCCGTGGGACACCGTTGCCGCGATCAGTTCACGCTCGCCGCGGGACAGGGAACCGGGTGAGCGCAACAGGGTGTTGGCCAGGTCGGCGATCGGCTTCGCCGTCTCCGGCCGGTACGTCAGCAGACCGATCACGCCCGGCAGGTCGTTGTTCAGTTCGATGTGTGCCATCGGACACCTCCTGGGATTGGTGGGGACGAGCCGTGAAAAGCGCGAGCACGCAGCCGGCGAGCACCACGCCGGCCACCACGGTCAGGGACAGTCGTGCCGCCTCCAGCACGCTCGAACCGGAGGCGATCTGCCCCTGCAGCACCGCACCCGTCACGGCGGCGCCCATCGCGGCGCCCACCTGCCTGGCCGTGTTGAGCGTTCCGGACGCGGCGCCGGTGCGGTCCGCCGTGATCTCTCGCATCGCCTCGGTGGTGGCAGGCGTGAAGGTCATGCCCTGGCCGATCCCGACGACCACCAGGGGCAGGACGAACGTGACGGCCGTGGCCGACTCGGTGGGGAGGAACGCGACCCCCAGGATGCCGAGCGCGTACGTGGCCAGGCCGGCGACCAGCAGGACCCGGCCGCCGACCCGGTCCGCCAGGCGGCCGGCGATCGGCGCGAGGACGCTCAGCACGACCGTCCACGGCAACGCCGTCAGGCCGGACATCAGCGGCGACATCCCCAGCACCGTCTGCGTCTCCAGCACGAACACGAGCAGGAACCCGTACAACGCGAACGAGAGCACCGACGTGATGACCGTGGCGATCGTGTAGTTGCGGTGGCGGAACAGGTCCAGGGGTACGAGCGGTTCCGGTACCCGCCGTTCCCACAGCACGAACAGGACGAGCGACACCGCGGAGACACCGAACACCAGCGGAATGCTGAAAGCGCCCGAGATCGTGCCCCAGTGGTGCCTCCCGCCCTCGATCAGGCCGTACACGATCCCGGTCAGGCCGGTCGACGCCAGCAGCACGCCCAGCACGTCGAAACGGTGCGTGCGGCCGGTGCGCGCCGTCGGCAGGAACCGTCGCGCAAACAGCAGGCCCGCGACGCCTGCCGGGACGTTCAGGTAGAAGATCGACTGCCAGCCCCAGCTGGTCACCACCAGGCCGCCGAGCGCGGGGCCGCCGACCGCCGCCACCCCGGCCGCCGCCGTGAACAGCCCGAACGCCGTGCCCCGCCGGGTGTGCGGGAAGATCGCGGCGATCAGCACCAGCGCCTGCGGCACGAGCATGGCCGCGCCCAGTCCCTGCAGGACCCTGGCCGCGATCAGCCACCCGACACCTGCAGACAGTCCACAAAGGACGGATGCTGTGGTGAACAGGCCGAGCCCGCCGAGGAACAGCGTGCGCGGGCCGACCAGGTCGCCGAGCCGGCCGAAGACGATCAGCAGCGCGGCGAAGGCGAGCAGGTATCCGTTGAGCACCCACAGGACCTCGTCGATCCCCGCGCCCATCGACGCCATGATGTCGGGCGCGGCCGTGTTGACGATGCTGGTGTCCAGCACGACGAGGAAGTTGGCGACGCACAGGACGGCCAGTGCCCGCCACCGGTCGGCTTCCTTCACGACCTTGCGGTGTCGAACTGCCGGGGCTTGCGCCCAACGCCAGCCGGGCCGCGGTACGCCTGGGCGATCCGCAACCACGCCGTGGCCACGTCACCGGTGGCGGTCAGTGCGAGGTCCTCGTGGTGGCGGCGCCTGGTCACCAGCAGGCAGAAGTCCTCGGCCGGGCCGGTCACCCGGTCCGCGCCGTCCTCTGGCCCGAACGTCCACAGCGTCCCGGACGGCGCGGTGATCTCGAACCGGATCCGCACGTCCGGAGTGGGGACACCGCGCGCCTGGTAACCGAAGTCCCAGGTGCGGACGGCGAACGCGACGAGGTGGCCGAGGTCGTCGGTGCGCTCCAGCCGGACGCCCACCGCGTCGGCGACGTCCTGGCCGTGCGCGAACAGCTCCATCATGCCCGCGGCGGCCAGGACGCCCGGTGGCAGCGGGTTGACCAGCCACGGCACCACCTGGTCCGCGGGCACGGCCGCGAGGGACGCGATGGCACGGGCCTTTTCCGACTGCCACCGCTGGAAGAGGACGTTCGGCGGTTCGGAGAGGAACTCGGCCAGCGCGTGCTCGACGTTGGCGTCGAAGTCGGGGCTCAGCCCCTTGGTCATCCGCCGGAACGCGTCCGGATCGGCGCCGGCCAGGCCCGCCATCCGGAACGTCGCGGACAGGTGGGCGACCTGGTGCGCGATGGTCCAGCCGGGCGAAGGCGTCGGCAGCGACCAGTCGTCCTCGTGCAACCCGGCGAGAACCCGGTCGAATTCGTCGCCTGTCGCGGTGAGCGCGGCGAACACGTCGTGCGGTTCGGTCATGATTCGTCCCTCTCGGCGAATGAGAAATACGTGCAGACGAACGCAACGAAAAATTATGGCGTGGCACCGCGGGAGAATGCTTCTCGCAAGATGCGTCAATCGGTGTTCATGGACCGGCCGAGCCGGCGGGCCGCGGTGAAGCTCGCCCACGCGGTCAGCTCGACGAGCGCGCGGTCGTCCGGGGTGGCGCGGCGGAACTCGTCGATCACCGGTCCGTCGACCTGGTGCGAGGCGAACGCCGTGAGCAGTGCGACCCGCCCGGCCGCCCGGTCCCTGGCCGGCACGGCCGTGAGCAGGTCGTCCACCCACGCCCGGCTGATTCCCCTGGCCTCTTCGGTGGTCGACGCGAGCAGGGTGCGCACCGACTCGGGCACCGACCGGCCCAGCACTCCTGCCGCGGCGGCGAAAGCCCGTGCCACGAAAGGATTCGCGCTCGCCCACGACAGATCGGCGGGCAGCGCGGCGTCCGGCAGCAGGCTCGATTCGCCGGGCCGCACCTCCGATCCGGCCGTGGCCTTGAGGAAACGGCCGAACAAGGTCAGGCCGGGACCCCGCGGCACGCCGGGCGGCAACGGCGTGTCCGGCAGGAAGACGTTCACCATCCGGTTGAGGTAGTGGAACGTCACGGCCACCCCGACCAGCTCCGGGACCTGGTCGGCCCTGCCAGGCAGCGGGCCGGACCCGGTGACCCACTCGGTGATCCCTGCGAACCGCCGGCCGGGGTCCAACGCGCTGACGGCGGTGCTGTGCACGTCCACGCAGTACGGGCACACGTTGACCGCCGACACGGCGGCGGCCGTGGCCTCCTTGGTGGCCCGGTCCACCCGTCCCCGCACGAGCAGCGTCTCGCGCAGCATCATCCAGGCGGCGGCGAGTGGTTCGGGTGCGGGGGAGTGCAACGCCACCGGAGGGGCCAGCAGGCCGAAGTCCCGTTCCGCCTGCCGGTACACCTCGGCGACGATTCCGTTCGCGGCCGCCGGCCGGACGGCGGTGACGTACCGGATCTGCGCCAGTGATTTTCGAAGTGCGGCCCGCATGACAACGCCACTCATCGCCATCCTCTTGGTGCGTGGGGCAATTGCGATCACAGCGAAGCCTACGGTTCCGGTAATCGGCTTCATTCTTGAGAATTGCTTGATTCGGGATGGAATGCCGGAGGTGGACCGCAAGCCAGAAGGAATCGATCGCTCCGCCGAGGACCGAGCTGTGCCGGGACCGACACGCCTGACACGGCGGCCATCGGGCCCAGCCGCTGCCCCGCTCGGATCCCGCGCCGGCTCTCCTGTCGAACGGCAGTCCGGTGTGGACGGTCGTCCGCACGGCCGGACCACCCTGCCGTCAGCCGGAAACCCCCATCATCGGCGTGGAAGCGACCCCGACCGGCGGCGGCGCCCCGTACCGGACCCGCACCCCTCGCTGCTGAGCCGCCAGGACGATCCCCGGCATCGCGCGTTCCGCGAGCGCCGCGATGGTCAGTGCGGGGTTGACCGTCAAAGCGCCGGGAACCGCGGAGCCGTCCGTGACGAAGATGCCGGGGTGGCCGCGGAGCTCGTGCCGGTCGTCGAGGGCGGACGTGGCCGGGTCGTCGCCGATCCGGCACGACGCCAGCGGGTGCACCGTGTAGGCGCCGACGACGTCGTTGGTCCACGGTGCCACCTCGGCCAGACCGTCGCGTTCCAGGACCTCCTTGACCACGGCGTCCGCCTGCGCCCAGCCGCGCAACGTGTTCGGCGTCGGGTCGTACCGGAGCGGGCCGCGGCCGAGCATCTGCTGCGAGATGCGGTACGCGTTGCCGGTCGGTGGTGGCGGGCCGAACACGCCCTCGTTGTCGTCCTCGGTCATCAGGAAGATCGTCAGCCACGACCGCCAGCGGCGCAGCATCTCCTTCTTGGCCACGCCGAACCAGGTGGGGTCGCCCGCACCCGGCGCCTGCGCGAGGATCGTGCCCAGGCCGGGCGGGAAGTACAGCTGTTCCAGGGAGAACCGCGAGAACTCCGGCAGCGACGCGTCCAGGTTGTCCCAGCTGGCCACCACGGGGCCCTTGCCGATCTGGTTGGCCTCGTAGACCAGGCCGTCCTCGCGTGACAGGCCGAGCACCTCGCGGACGCGTTCCTCGTTGACGACCGCGGTGTTGAGCCGTTCGCCGTTGCCGGAGAAGTACCGGCCGACGCCGTGCGGCATCGTGCCGAGCTCCTGCTCGGACCGTTGCAGGATCACCGGGGTGGCGCCCGCGCCCGCCGCCAGCACGACGATCTTGGCGTCGATGGCACCGGAGCCGGTGTGGATCCGGTAGTCCTCCTCGTCGATCTGGTTGTAGTGCACCCGGTAGCCGCCGTCGGCGGTCCGGCTGATCCGCTGCACCTCGTGCAGCGGGCGGATCCGGGCGCCGTGGGCGACGGCCGCGGGCAGGTAGTTGAACAACAACGACTGCTTGGCGTCGAAGCGGCAGCCCGCCATCATCCAGTTGCAGTTGGTGCACTTCCCGTTGTCGATCCCGATCGGCACGGGGTTGGCGGTGCGGCCCGCGTGGTGGCACGCCGCGCCCCAGAGGCCACCCGCGTACGTCACGTCGTCCCAGGTCTGCTGACGCACCGGGATGGCCTCGGAAACCCGGTCGTACCAAGGATCCAGGGTGTCGCGCGTGATGGCCGACGGCCACATCCGCCTGCCGAGGCCGCCCTGCCGCTCGAAGGCGAACCGGGGTGCGCGCGGCAACGCGGCGAAGTACACGACACTGCCACCGCCGACGCAGTTGCCGCCGAGAACGCTCATGCCGTCGCCCGCCACGAAGTCGAACACCCGCGTGTACGACTTGCCGAGCAGGTAGTCGTGGTCGAAGTCCTTGCCCTCCAACCAGGGGCCGCGCTCCAGCACGACCACCTCGGCACCGCCTGCTGCCAGGTGGTACGCCGCGATGGCGCCGCCGAAGCCGCTTCCCACGACGAGGACGTCGGTGCTCTCGATCATTCCGGGCTCCCTGACGGTGTGGTGTTCGGATGCGGTTCGGCGAGCTTGCGGCCGTAGGAGAAGCGGGGGAACCGCCACAGCCCGTCGGTGTCCGGCAGGGCGAATCCCATCGCGGTCAGTCCGGGGTGGCCTGCGGCGAGCGCGTCCGCCGTGCTCATGTGCGCGGCGCTGTCGTAGGCCATGTTGCTGAACAACGCCAGCAACACCCACCCGTCCTTCTCCGGGTGCCCGGGAGTGGTCAGCCGCCGCACGAGTTCGACGCGGTGCTCGTAGGCCAGCGAGACGAACGGCGGGACCGTGTCGTCCAGCGCCAGACCGCATTCCTCTGCGTACGCGGTCGTGTGCGCGTTGAGCGTCTGAGCCAGCGCGCCGAGCCCGGCGGTCACACCGGTCGCCGGCATCTCGAGCAGCTCCAGGGCGCCGGAGTCGACCGCGCCACCGTCGGCGGACACGCCGGCCACGGCCCGATCGCCGGGCCATCGCTTGGCTCCTGGCACGATCGTGTCGGCGAACGCCTCCAGTGTCATCGTCCTCGGGTCGTCGTCGGCTGCGTCGTCCGGCCTCATGACTTCCTCCTTCGTGCAGGCAGGCGTGAGTGAACTCGCGTTTTACGCACGTCAGTGGCAGACGAACCACGCGAACCTGAACACCCCGGGGATTTGATTGTCGGACCGGTGTGGACCGGTGTGCATCTTTAGAAATGCTGCCGAATTGCCTGGACCGGCTGCTCCGGCCGACGTGGAATGACCATTGTGGACTGGACGTCGGTGGACGATTGGCGGATCGGTGACTACGGGGAGTGAATTTCCGATCGCCTTGCGTGGTTGTTGGTCGCCTGCTAACGTCGAGGACGTAGCCGAAGTACTCGACAAGTAAGGGATCGGCGCTTCAAGCGTGCGTTCCACGGCAATTGGTCTGTTACGACCTTTCGTCTTTGGTTTGACCTTCTTCGTCGTTGGGGGAATGGGTGGACGAAGTCATCGAGAAGGCTGTCGATCGAGTCATCAAGTCGATGCGTGAGAACCTTGCTGAGCAGCTCACGATCGATGACATGGCCCGGACGGCGATGTTCAGCAAGTTTCATTTTTCCCGAGTGTTCCAACGGGCGACTGGCGTCTCGCCCGGACGTTTTCTCTCAGCGATCCGCCTGCAGGAGGCGAAACGCCTTCTGGTTTCGACGATGTTCAGCGTCACGGAAATCAGTCACCGCGTCGGCTATGCCAGCGTGGGCACCTTCAGCTCGCGGTTCCGCAGCAGCGTCGGAGTTTCGCCGACCACTTACCGCCAGCTGGGTGGATTCACCACTCGAATTTGCCCGGACGGCCGGGTTCGGGTCACGCCCAAGCAGTCCGCGACGATTCGGGGACATGTGTGGCCGTCGGCGGCCGGGCATGCGGGAGCCGTTTTCATCGGTCTGTTCCCGGATCGGCTGCCGCAAGGCCAGCCGATCCGGTGCACGGTTCTCGATCGACCGGGTCCCTACGCCCTGGAGGACGTGCCGCAGGGCACCTGGTACGTCCTGGCCTACGCGGGCGAGGTGCCGGCCGCCGAGGAGGAGCGGCTGATCCCGGCACAGCGCAACGGCGACGGTGATCGCGTGCGTGCGCTGGTCGGCTCGGTCGGTCCGGTCACGATCCGGCCGGAAACGGTCATCCGGCCGGCCGACGTGCGACTGCGGCCGATGAACGCGTTCGACCCGCCGGTCCTGCTCGCCCTGCTCGACGGCCAGTCGGGCAGCTGACGGCGAGACCGCTGGCCCCGCCGGAGATCCGGCGGGGCCAGCGGTCTGCTGTGGACGGTCACCCGTGGACGGACACGGTCATCGGGAGACCGCCGCGCACGCGCAGCGACAGCATCGGCTCGGCGACCACCTCGTAGCCGGGGACCTTGGTCAGCCGCAGTTCGCGAGCGATCATCGCGATCACGAAGACCGCCTCCATCATCCCGAGGCTGCTGCCGACGCAGAACCTCGGCCCCGCGCCGAACGGGATGTACGCGTACCGCGGGTGGCCGGTGGTGCCGTCCGGGTGGAACCGGTCCGGGTCGAACCGGTCAGGGTGCGGCCAGAACGCCGGATGCCGGTGCAGCGTGTAGGGACACACCAGCACGTCCGCTCCTGCCGGTACGTGGTAGCCGCCGACCTCGTCGTCCGCCTGGGCCGTACGCGGCAGGATCCACACCGGCGGGTACAGCCGCATGACCTCCTCCACCACCATGGTGGTGTAGGTGAGCCGGCGCAGGTCTTCGTACTCGGGCAGCCGGTCTCCCAGCACCTCGACGGCCTCGGCGTGCAGCCGTTCGCCCACCTCGGGGTGCTCGTCGACGAGGTGGCAGGTCCAGCCCAAAGTGGACGCCGTGGTCTCGTGCCCCGCCAGCAGCAACGTGATCAGCTCGTCGTGCATGCGCTTCTCGCCGATCCGCGGGTCGTCCTCCCGCCGGGTGGACGCGATCAGCCGGGAGAGCACGTCATCGCCCTCCGCCCCGCCGGCGCGGTCGGCCACCAGCTGCTCGACGACCCGGTGCAACTCCTTGCGGGCACGGCGGAACCGCACCTGTTTGGGCAGTGGCACCCACGTCGGCACCATGCTCATCGTGACCATCTCGAACATCGCCTGGTCCTGCACGGCCTCGAAGGAGTGGCCGACGCCGTCGAACCCGGCGAGGTCGGTGTCCAGCAACGTGCGGCCGAGCACGCCCAGGGTGAAGCCGGTCATCTCCTGCAGCACGTCGACCGGTGCACCGCCGTCGTGCGCGCGCAACCGGCCGACCAGGTCGGCCGCCTCCCCGGCGACGGCGCCGGCCTGCCGCATGATCCGCTTGTGCTGGAACACCGGCTGGATCGTGCGGCGCTGCTCGCGCCACAGCTCGCCCTCACTGGTCAGCAGCCCGTCGCCGAGCGCCCTGCGGGCTTGCACCAGCCCGATTCCCTTGTGGTAGTTGGCCGCGTTGTCGGCGAGCACGTGCTTGGCGTGGTCCGGGTGGTTGAAGAAGTAGAGCACCTTCGGGCCGATGGCCATCCGGGACGCGTCGCCGAAGGTCTCGGCGGCGTACGACATCAGGCCGAGCCGGTTGCCGACCAGCTTGCGCAGCAGGCCGAACGTCGCCCGGCGGCTGGGGCCGGGCGGCGTTCGGTGCGTCTCGTTGACGACGGTCATGTCCGGACGACCTTTTTGCCACCCGCGTCCCGTGCAACGGTTGTGTTGTTGTGCTCGCCGTTACCGGTGTGGGCGGCGGCGAGAGTGGCCTGCTGTGCCTCGTGCTGGACACGCGCCTCGTTGACGAAGTGGATGCCCCACAGGAACAAGCCGCGGATCAGGCAGACGATCGCAGTGGCGAGGAAGATGCCGTACGCGATGTGAGCGACCATCAGGACGCCGTACACCACAGCGATCCCCGCGCCGAACATCACCTGGGCGGCCGGTTTCGACGGACTGGTGCCGGGGTCGGTGACCATGTAGTTGGTGAACAGGATGAACGCGGTGCCGGTCATCATCGCCAGTGCGGCAGGGATGGACGTGTCGAACAGGACGCCGCGGACGACGGCCTGCAGCGCGAAGGTCACCAGCCAGCCCATGATCAGCCACATCCGGCCGGTCAGCTTGCCGTTGATCATCGTGCCGCCGATCACGATGATGGCGGGGATCAGCCAGTCCACCCAGCCGGTGGTGTGTTCGGTGAAGTGGTACGGCGGCGCGATGCTGGCCCACGGGAACAACAGCAGGATCACGGCGATGCCGAAGTTCGACGGGTTCATGTAGTGCCGCAACCGGCCGCGGACCGGAGCGCGCAGGATCCACTTCGCACCGACCGCGACCGTCACGCCGAAGATCAGCACCCAGACCTGGTCGTTGACGTAGATGAGCATGTTCATCGCGAGACTGGTGATGTGGGCGGGGTAGAGGAACTCCACCACGCCGCGCACGCCGTTGCCTGCGAACCTGGGGCCGCGGCCCTCCACCCTGGCCGCGAGCGACTCCAGACCGATCTCGACGGTGTAACCGGTGAGCAGGGCGACCAACGGCCACAGATACGGTTGTTCGAAGCCGAGCAGGGCGTACCCGACGATGTTGAACACCGTGATCGAGATCGCGAAGTTGCGCAGCGCCATCGTGACCTTGGGACTGTGCAACTGCGCTTTGACGGTTTCTGCCATGTCACTTCTCCTTGGCGGTGGTGCCCAGCCGCAGCGAGTGCCAGCCGGTGCTCAGCTGCAGGTCCTGTTCGTGCGTCCGGCCGTCACGGTCGCGCCAGCGCAGGTGGACCGAGACCGGCCCGGCGACGTCCTTGCCCAGTCCGATGTGCACGGCGTTGCTGCGCTTGCCGGAGTGCCCGCCGCCACCGTCCACGTAGGACACCTGCTTCTTGCCTCCCGGCGCGGTGACGGTGACCTGGGTGCCCACCGCCGGTGAACCGGGCGCTGGCAGGCTGCCGTCGACGCCGAGCTGCTCGTGGGTGAGCTTCAGGCCGATGAACGAGCCGGCGGAGCCGGACTGGTTGCGGTAGAACACCGGCTGGTCCCACTGCCGGGCGACGGCGAAGTCGAGGAGCCCGTCGCCATCGGTGTCGGCCGTCGCGATGCCCCGCGTCGGCACCGGCACGTCCAGGCCGAGCGACGGAGCCAGGTCGACGTAGGAGCCCTCGGCGTCGCGTACGTAGAACTTCAGCCGTTCACCACCGGCGATGTCGTCGCCGTGGTTGACCCTCGGCCAGAAGAACGGGTTGGCGAGCAGGGTGTCGTTGGCCGTGGCCAGTTCCTGCAACTGCGGCCACCGGTTGGTCTCGCCCTTGACGAACCCGGTCGCCTGGGCGATGGCCAGCGAACCGCTGTTGTCGAAGTCACCGGTCTTGACGTCCCAGCCCCAGCCGGACCACGCCGAACGGGCCTTGCCGCTGTCGTCGCGGAACGGCGGCGTGCCGCCGGACAGCTGCGCGCGGGCGTCCGCCTCGTCCTTCGCGGTGTTCATCCACTGGAAGTTGCTCTCCTCGATGCCCCAGGAGGCGGTGATGTTGCTGACGAACATGTCGTACATGCCGTTGCCGTCCAGGTCGGCGAAGTCCACGCCCATGCCCTTGAACGAGTCGATGCCGACGATCTTGGACTTGGGCACGTCGCCCGTGCGGACGCCTTCGACCACCCTGAAGTCCAGGCGGCCGGGAGTGGACCTGTTGTGCAGCAAGCGGTCCGGGCCGAAGTCGTTGGCCAGGTACAGCTCTGGCAGGCTGTCGCCGTCGAGGTCGTTGGCCGCCGCCGCCAGCTCCCAGCCCCGGGAGACGGGCTCCGGCAACGCGTCGTCCACCCGCTTGTGCGCCGCGGCCGGGGTCGCACCACCGCTTCCGTTCTCGTACAGGAAGAAGTGGTCGGTTCCGCCGTTCTGCGCGTTGGACATCGAGTGGTTCATCACGACTCCACCGCTCACACCGGGGTTGAGCACCGGGCCGTCGGGGAAGTAGTTGCCGACGAAGATGTCCTCGTGGCCGTCCCCGTCGAAGTCCGCCCTGGCCACCGCATTCGTGTTCCACTGTGGACCGTCGTAGACCGCGCCGTGGTCGCCGGGGACCAGTTCGGCCGGCACGAACGCGTCCGCGCTCAGCTTCGGCGAGGCGGTGGCCTTGGCCAGGAACAGGATCGGCGTCCGGCCCCAGTAGTAGACCATCAGGTCGATCCGGCCGTCCTCGTTGAAGTCGCCGGGAAGGCAGCCCATCGGCGCGATGTGCGGGTTCATCGGCAGCGGCTTCGGGTCGAGCGCGAAGGGTGCGTACCTGTCCGCCCTCGCGCCGGGGCTCGGTGTGAGGACGACCTGGTCGATGCGCGGGTCGGTGACGCACATGTCGTTGGGCAGGTCGTCGCCGTCGACGTCGTTCAGCGCGATGGCGGCGCCGACCGACGAGATCCACCCGTCGATGTGGCTGTAGTCCTGGTTGACCTTGCGGATCTCTTGCTGGGGATACCCGCTGGGCATCGCGACGGACATCGGGGTGAACCGGTACGTGCTCGACAGCGCGGACACCTCGGCTGCCGACGGTGCGGGCAGCTGGGCCACCAGGAACGTGGCGGCCACCAGGACCAACGCGACGACGCCTGCCAGTTGCCTGCGCAGCAGGCCAACGATCGGGGACATCACTGACTCCTCCCTGGGATCGCGAACTCGCCAGCCGTGTGCTGCCGCCAGACCTCGTACGCGGGCAGTTCGCCGAAGGGCTCCGGGCCGGGCCGGGTGTCGTGGGTGATCTGGGCCGCCTTCTCCGCGGGCAGCCCGCAGAACACCAGGGTGGCCAGCTCGGTGTGCGGTACGAGCAGGTCGGCGCGAACGCGTGCCTCGGCGGCGAACGCCGCACCTTGGGCGACCTGGGGCCGGCATTCCCCTGCCAGGTCGCGGAACCGGGTCAGCTCGGCCTCGTCGGCACCGCCGGCGTACGCGGCCGCGAGACCCGCGCCGGAGTACAGGTCGGGCCGGCGGTCCTGGGCGTACTTCTCGATCAGCGCCACGACCACGTCCGGGTCCGTGCCGCCGACGAACCACAGCGCCCGGCCGATGCCCTGGTCGATGGCGCGGCCGGCGTACCACGACATCTCCTCGGCGGGCCAGGTGAACCGGGCGTCCCGGTACTGCTCGTGCACGTACCGGGAGGTTTTGAAGTACGCCTGGTGGAAGCCGTACCCGTCGAGCACGAGCCAGCGCGCGAACGGGTCGATCCCGGCGCCGTCGGGCCACCGGAACCGGGGCAGCCGGGCCATCGCCCAGCCGAGGCCGATGTAGGCCATGTAGTCGTGCCTGGCCGCTTTGCCTGCGAGGAACGCGCGGAGGTGACCGGACCCGCCGAGCGGCAGGCCGTCCCGGACGGCGTACCCCATCGCGGCGCCCTCGTAGGCGAACCCGCGGAATCGCCGCGGCACGGTTTCCAGGTTCTCCTCCGCCTGCGCGACCGTGCGGGCCTCCGCGGCGTACGCATATCCCTGGAGGAAAGTCCTGCCGATCGTCTCAAGGATTTCCTGCGCTGCCGGATTCTTCTTGTGGAAACCTCGTACGTCGAGTGATGTTGCCGTGGTGCTGGGAGTGAGAATGCGCCGCCTCAGCGTGTGCCACCGTTTTCCCAAAGGTTTTCACCTCCCACTGCCGTGGTTCTTCCTGATGTTCGAATCTTTGCACGGCGGCGACCGGGGACGGCTACTTCTGTCGTGCGGGGCGGTCGTTGTTGTTTTGAACCAGGCGATTGTTTTTCGCTATCGGGAGGAAGGGGTTGAAGAATTGTCCGCTGTGCTCGGCGGGTTCACGCAGGGAGTGAAATGAAGTGTGCGCGAATTTTCTGGCGCCACAGCTCGTACGCCGGAACGTCTCCGGCGTCGTCGTGGACCGCTGTGCCGTCCGCCAGCCGGACGGCGGCGTCGGCGGACAGGTCGCCCAGGGCTGTCGCGGCCTGGGCAGAGTGCGGCGGCACGTACCCCGCGTGGTCCCTGGCCTTGATCGCGAACACCATGCCCAGCGCGACCTCGGCCCGGTGTTCGCCAGAGACCCGCCGCAGGTCGGTGAGCTCCGCGGGTGGGCAGCCGCCGGCGA
>NZ_VSRL01000186.1 GCF_012184385.1 Lentzea indica | reverse complement strand
TCCGTCGTGCTGACCGGCGGCCGCACCGGCACCGCGGTGCTGGAACACCTGAACCGCAACGGCGCCCGTGACGCCGTGGACTGGTCCCGCGTGGACCTGTACTGGGGTGACGAGCGCTTCCTGCCGTCCGGCCATCCGGAGCGCAACGAGACCCAGGCCCGCGCGGCTCTGCTGGACCACGTGCCGGTGGATCCCTCACGTGTGCACGTGATGGAACCCTCCGACGGCAAGTTCGGCGACGACCCCGAGGCCGCTGCCGAGGCTTACGCCTCGCTTCTGGCTTCGTTGGCCCGGCCGGAGGATCACGGTGACGTGCCCACGTTCGACGTCTGCATGCTGGGCGTCGGCGAGGAAGGGCACGTGGCCTCGGTCTTCCCCGCTTCTCCCGCGGTGTACGAGAAGGAGCGGACCGTCGTCGCGGTGCGCAACTGCCCGAAGCCACCGCCCACGCGCGTTTCGCTGACGTTGTCGTCGGTGCGGTGCGCCCAGGAGGTGTGGCTGATGACCACCGGCGAGGCCAAGGCCGCCGCGGTGGCCATGGCGTTGAGCGGTGCGGGCGAGGTGCAGCTGCCCGCTGCCGGCGCCACTGGACGGCGGCGCACGTTGTGGCTGCTGGACACTGCGGCCGCTTCTGCCGTGCCGGCGCTGTTCAAACCACCGCTGGCTTGATGTTCGCTCGACCGGCCCCCAGGCCTTGCCTGGGGGCCGTTTTCCGTTGTGGGGCACCATGTCACGTGGCTGAGCTGAGCAGTTCCTCCATGACGTGCACCGGCAGCGACGGGTTCGCCGCCGCGGGCCCGGCCGTGAACTCACTCGCCAGCAACCGGACGATCGTCGCCACCGGCAGGTTCGGGTGACACGCGGCCAGGTGCCGGGCCTGCGCATCCTCCAAGCACAGCAACAACGTCTCGCCCCACGCGTGAGGATGGCGGGCGATCGCCCGGTAGGTCTCCTCCGAACCGGCCCGCAAGGCCATGTGGTGCAACAACTCCGGCGGACACAACGGATTCCGCGCTGCCCGGGGGTACAACCGCGGCCCATGCCGCTCGACCAGCTCCCGGAGCTGATCAACCGTCACCAGCGGATGAGTCACGACCGCCTCGCCAACATCGGGATCCGGGTCCAACACAAGCTGGTGAACCAGATCCAACGGCAGGTCGGCACGCAGAGCCACCAGCATCCGCAGCTGCACGGTGGTGGACGCGGCCAACGTCCGGAGCTCGGCTTCCGAAGCGGAAGCAACGCGAGGCACCGGCCCCTGACCGACACGAGCGGTCTCGGCCACGAACTCCAGCAGGTCCAACGGGATCGCGGGGTTCTTCAGAAGCGCGAGACGCAACGCACGGGTTCCCGCGAGCTGACGCAATACGTGCACCGGAACCGCCGGATTGACGGCGAGCTGAGTGAGGATGCCGGGTTCGACCCCCGAGGCGATCAACTCGTAGAGGTGGTCCGGCAGGTCGGTGCGCGCCGCCAGCCAGTAGCGGGCGTCGTGGCGGTGTACAAGGGAAGCGGCGATCGAGGCGGGCGTCGCGGGGTTGCCCGCCAGCCAGCGAGCGAGGGCGTCTTCGGCGCTCAGACGGACGAGCACCGAAGGAGGTGTGTGCGGGCTGCCGGCCACGGCCTGGCGCACCTCGATGCTCGGATGCCGGCTCAACTCGACGGCCAGGGAGAACGGCAGCGCGTGGTGCACAACCAGTTCGACGGCCACCCTGGGATCGGAGTGGGCCAGGCGTTCCATCACGTCCGGAGGCAACGAACGGGCCCGTTCCGCCAGCCGCATACGAATGTCGACGTCCGGATGCACGGCGAGCGAGCGGATGAGGCCGGCGTCGACGTCCGGATGCGATGCCACCGCCAGCGCCACCCACGGGTTCGACACCTGCACCTCCGCCGGCTCGACCCTGCCGCTGGACACCAACGCGCTCGTCACGGTCCAGTCGTCCAGCGCCAGCAGGGCGCGCACCTGGCTCGAAGTCAGATCAGGGCGCTGCGCCAGCGAAAAACCTGCACGGGGCACCTGGGCGAGACGGTCGAGCAGAGCGGCAGGCAGCGCGGGGTTCTCCGCCAGGCCGTCCAGAACGGTGTTCACCAATCCCCCCGGTAACACGGCAGGCATTCCCCTCGACAACGCGTATCATCCCGAATCGCGTTGAGTAGCGGGGGTTTTGTGGCGAACGGCAGTGCGAGGCGACGTCCCACCATCGGGATGATCACCGCTGGCCCGCTCATCGAGCTCGCGGGCGAACAGTGGCGCGGTGTGAGTGACGGCGCCCAGCACCTCGGGTGCGACCTCCTGTGCTTCGTGGGCAGCGAACTGGACCACCCGGACCCGCACAAGCGGCGGGCGAACACGGTGTACGACCTGATTTCGCCGAACCGGATCGATGCGCTCGTCGTGTGGACCACGCGCGTGGGGCAGCTCATCGGGTCCGCGGGCGTGCAGGAGTACGTGAAGCGGTACGTGCCGATGCCCATGGTGAGTGTGGAGACGACCCTCGCGCAGTGGCCGGCCATCCTGATGGACAACCGCGACGGCATGGAACAGGCCGTTGACCACCTCATCGAGGTGCACGGCAAACGCAGGATCGCGTTCATCAGAGGGCCGCAAACGCATGCGGGGGCGCAGGAGCGGTTCCAGGGATACGTGGACTCGTTGCGCAAGCACGGGATTCCGTTCGACCCCGACCTCGTCACCGTGCTGGGCACGTTCATCTGGGAACCGAGCGGCGCGGTCGACGCGGTGCGCAAGATCATCGCCGGCGTCGAAGAACCTCCCGACGCCATCGCCGCCGCGAACGACGACTACGCGATCGGGGTCGTGTCCGCGCTGGAGGAGCTGGGCTTCCGCACGCCGGAGGACATCGCCGTCGTCGGGTACGACAACCACACCAACGTCCGCACGCACGACCTCCGCTACGTCACCGCCACGGGCGAAGGTTCGCCGGACAGCGAGGTGAACATCCACGCGGCGACGCCGGGGTTCACCACCGTGAGGGCGCCGTTCCACGAGATGGGCTTCCGTGCCGCGGAACTGGCGCTGGCCCTCGTCAACGGCGAACCCACCCCGCCCGTGCAGACAATGGCGACCGAGCTGATCGTGCGGCGGTCGTGCGGCTGCCTGCCGTCCGGGCTCGGCGACCACGCCCCCGCGCACGGCCGGCTGAACATCTCCGAGTCGGCGACCGCCGCGACCGTGGCCGACCACCTGCGCAGCTCACTCGGTCCCCTCTCCACCGCGCTCGCGGACGGCTGGGCCGAGCAGCTCATCGTCGAACTGATGGCGGCGGGAAGGGGCGAGGTCGAAGGCGCGGAGTTCCTCAAGCTGCTGGCCGAGTACATCCGCGCGAGTGCGCGCGCCGGGTGCGAACCCGAACGCTGGTGGCCACCGCTGTTCGACCTTCATCGGTTCGTGACGGCACGGATCAGCGACGCTACGCTAATCAACGACCTGTGGCTGCGCGTGCAACTCCTCGTCGGTGATGCGTTCGCCACGGACGCACGCTTCAAGTACCTCTTGCACGAGCGCCACGACCAGACGGTGCGCGAAGCCGGGCAACGGCTCATCGCGTCACGGGACGTCGACGAGCTGACGAACGCCCTCATCGAGGAACTGCCCCGCCTCGACATCCCTGGCTGCCACGTCATGGCGTACGACACCGCGGGTACGGCGCGCGCACTCGTCCGGTACGAGGACAACCAGCTCAAGGACCACCCCGACAGCCCGTTCCCCGCCATCAACCTGACGCCGTACCCGTTCACAAGGTCAAAGCCGTTCGGCGCCCTGTGCGCCCCGCTCTACACCGACGAGGACGACCTCGGCTACGTGATCTTCGAGCAGGGCCCTGAGCCCGGCTGGATCTACGAGGCCGTGCAGCAGCAGCTCAGCAGTGCGCTCAGGGGCATCCGCCTGATGCAGGAACTGAAGGACGCGCGCGCACGATTGGAAGAACGCGTCGGCGAGACCGAGGCACAGCTGCGGCACGCGCAGAAGATGGAGGCCATCGGCAGGCTGACCGGTGGCATCGCGCACGACTTCAACAACATCCTGACGGTGGTGAACGGCAACAGCGAGATGCTGCTGCGGCGCACCCTTCCCGACGACCCGCGCCGCACGGCGATCGAGGACATCAGGCACGCCGGCGAACGGGCCGCGAACCTGACGCGGCAGCTGCTCGCGTTCACCCGCCAGCAGGTCCTGCACCCGGAGTCGCTCGACCTCAGGCAGAACCTGACGAAGGTCCACTCGATGCTGCGCACGCTCGTCGGTGACCACATCGAGCTGAAGATGCACCTGCCGGAGAACGTCGCACGGGTGTGGGCGGACGCGGGCCAGGTCGAGCAGATCCTGTTCAACCTCGCGGTCAACTCGCGGGACGCGATGCCGGACGGCGGCACGCTCCAGGTCTCGATCGCGGACGCCACCCTCGGCACCGGCGACACCGGCCGGATCGTCGGCGTGCGGCCGGGCGAGTACGTCGTGATGCGCGTCCAGGACACCGGCGCGGGCATGGCAGCGGACGTGCAGGCACAGGTCTTCGAGCCGTACTTCACCACCAAGCCGGTCGGCAAGGGAACCGGTCTCGGCCTGTCCACGGTGTTCGGCATCGTGCAGCAGTCCGGTGGGCAGATCGAGCTGACCAGCGCGCTCGGCGAGGGCACGACCGTCGAGGTCTACCTGCCGGTGCCGCACGACCGCGCCGGCGCACCTGAGGCACCGTGCACGCGCCGCGCCACCTCACACCTGGGCGCGGGCACCGTGTTGCTCGTGGAGGACGACGCGCAGGTGCGGATCATGACCCGGCGCTCGCTGGAGACCGCGGGCTACGCGGTGATCGAGGCGGGCGACGGGCAGGAGGCGCTGCAGCTGGCCACCGCGCACCGGAGCACGATCGACCTCGTGCTCACCGACGTCGTGATGCCCAGGATGGGCGGCCCCGAGCTCGTGCGGTTGCTCCGCTCGACCGGTGCGGCGCCCGCCGTGATGTACATGTCCGGGTACACGACGGACGAGATCCTCGACGACGAAGTGCTGATCACCAAGCCGTACGTGGAGTCCGACCTGCTGGAACGCGTGCGCGAGGTGCTGGACCGGTCTGGTCCTGGTCAGGAGGCCTGAGCACGGCGGGCGACCGCCTGACGGACCGTCTCCTCGAGCTTCTCGATGCGGAACGGCTTCTGCAGGTATCCCGCGATGTCGTGGCCCGCGAACCGGCGCTCCAGCGACGTGCGGTCGTAACCGCTGGTCAGCACCACCGGCACGGCGAGGCCCTCGCGCTTGAGCTGGGCCAGCACCTCTTCGCCGGACAGACCGGGCATGCTGTGGTCGAGCAGCATCGCGCTGATCTCGGTGCTGCGTTCGCGCAGGATCGCGATCGCCTCGTCGCCGTCGCTGGCCTGCAGGACCCCGAAGCCGAGCTCCTCGAGCAGGCTGACGGTGTACCTGCGCACAGGATCCTCGTCCTCGACCACGAGCACCTGCCCAGCTTGCGACATGCGCGTCAGTATGCCGGAAACTATTCGTTCCCTCAGCACCAGGTGCCCAACTACTTGGGGTAATTCTTCACGAACTGCTCCATCAGTGTGACCTGGTCCATTTGGATCACACCATTGGTAGAGGGTCTGCGCTAGCCTTCGCGGCACCGCTGCCGCTCCACGCTGAGAAAGAGGCACCAGGAAAGGCCAACTTCATGCGTAAAGCGACGGCAGCAGCCGCTCTGGCCGTGCTGTTCACATTGTCGTCCGCACCCGCGCACGCCGAGACGACTCCTTCGGACCGGGTGACGATCGACGTGGTGACGGTGAACGGTTCCGGGTGCAAGCAGGGCACCGCGGAAGTGATCGTCTCATCGGACAACACGTCGTTCTGGGTGATCTACAGCGACTACCTCGCCCAGGCGGGCAAGGGCGCCGGTGCAACGGACTTCCGCAAGAACTGCCAGCTCAACCTGCAGATCAACACGCCTCAGGGTTTCACGTACGGCATCGCGCAGGCAACCTACGCGGGCTTTGCGCACCTCGAGCGCGGCGCGACGGGGAACCAGTGGGTGAATTACTACTTCCAGGGTCAGTCGGCCAACAACGTGAAGAAGCACGCCTTCACCGGGCCGTTCGACGACAACTGGTCGATCACTCACAAGACCGAGTTCGCGGACATCGTCTGGGCTCCGTGCGGCGAGAAGCGGAATCTCAACGTCAACAGCGCCCTGCGCGTTGACAAGGGTTCAGCGGATGCCAATACAAACAGTTTCATGACGATGGACTACACGCGCGGAGAAGTGCGCACCCTGTTCCACTTCTCCTGGAAGCGCTGCTGATTTTCAAAGGCCGCCGCCACCCCTCATCACCGCCGCCACCCCACCCTGCGAGATGCGTCGGAAAGGTGCCCCCATGCTCAACGCGGTTGCCGCTGCCCTGCTGGCCTCAGCCATCATCATCCCGCCCGGCGCTCCCAACGAGACGCCGCCGCCCGACCACATCACGATCGACATCGTCACGATCAACGGCTCTGGCTGCCCTGCGGGCACGGCGGCCGTCGCGGTGTCCGAGGACAACAAGGCCTTCACCGTCACCTACAGCGACTACCTTGCCCAGGTCGGCGTCGGCGCGAAGCCCACAGACCTGAGGAAGAACTGCCAGCTCAACCTACGGGTCAACGTGCCGCAGGGCTTCACCTACGGCATCGCCCAGGCCGACTACAGAGGTTTCGCTCATCTGGAGCGCGGCGCCTACGCCATCGAGAAGGCCAACTACTACTTCCAGGGCATGTCGCAGACGGAGTCCATCTCCCACCGGTACAACGGCCCCGTCAGCGACGACTGGCAGGCCACCGACACGACCGAGGTGGCCGCGATCGTCTACTCCCCGTGCGGCGAGAAGCGGAACTTCAACATCAACACCGAGCTCCGGGTCTACGCCGGTTCGTCCAACACGGCCACGACGACGAGCTTCATGACGATGGACTCGACCGACGGCAGCCTCGACACGACCTACCACTTCGCCTGGAAGACCTGCCCCTAGTAGTGCCGTGGCTACCGCACGCGCTGAGCCGAGCGTGTGCGGTAGCACATATGTGAGCCGAGCGCCGTACAGATCCGCGTGTGAACACGTCTACCCCGGTGACGGGGCAGGTCGGGGTAAAGGGGCAGCCAATGCCAACCGCCGCATACGCGCAGTACGGTGAGGATCGAAAGGCTCACAGGGGAGGTCGGATCCTGACCACGACGCTGCTCCCGGCCAGACGGCCGGAGGACACCGCGGCCGGCTCTCGCTGGCCGCTGAGCGGCGACTACCGCCACATTCTGGTCGACCTGGCGTTGATCCTCCTCGCCGTGCTCGACGTCTGGCTGTACGGGCTGTGGCTCGAGGCCGACCCGATCACGGACCTCCCACCGGTCGAGGACTACCAGCTCTGGCTCAACTGGGTCGCGGTCGGCGCGCTGGTGCTGCGCCGCCGGTTCCCGTTCATCACGCTCGTGCTGACCATCCCCGGCTTCTTCGTCGGCTGGTCGCAGCTCGCCGCGATGATCGCCCTCTACACGGTGGCGCGCCGCTACGTCGGCGGCTGGCAGACGGGCCTCGCGGCCGCGCTGGTGTGGCTCTGCCGGTTCGTGGCGTGGCCGCCGCAGGAGCTCATCGACAGGCCGCCGTCGGGCCACTTCCACTCGGCGATCTACGGCTTCCTGGTGGCGGGCCTGCCCATCGCGATCGGCCTGCTGGCGCACGCCCGCCAGGAACTGTCCGACCGCATCGTCGAGCTCGCCGAGTCACGCGAGAGAGAACGTGTGCTGCACGCGCACGCGATCCGGGCGGACGAACGGGCAAAGCTCGCACGTGAGATGCACGACGTCGTGTCGCACCAGGTCAGCCTCATCGCCATGCAGGCAGGCGCGCTGCGCATGGCTGTCGCCGACGCCGAGCACAAGCAGGTCGCCGGCACCATCCGCATGTTGTCGACGCGCACTCTCGACGAGCTCCGTCAGCTCGTGTCGGTCCTGCGCACGACCGACGACAACCAGCCGGGCGTCGACGAGCTGCCGGAACTGGCCGCCGACGCGGGCTTCGAGGTGACCATCCAGGTCAAGGGGCCGGTCGAGGACCTCGCCGCGCCGGTGTCCGGTGCCGTCTACCGGACGGTGCAGGAGGCATTGACCAACATCCGCAAGCACGCCGTCGGCGCGAGCGCGACCGTGCTCATCGACGCCAACGAGGACGACGTGCTGGTCGAGGTGCGCAACACCGCCGCGTCCAGTCCCTCCTCGACGCTGCCGAGCGGGGGCCACGGCCTGGTCGGCCTCCGCGAGCGCGCCGCGTTGCTCGGTGGCGAGTTCTCGGCGGGGCCCACCGAGGAGGGCGGCTTCCTGGTGACGGCGTCGTTCCCCAAGAAACGAGTCATCTCCGACTAACGAGCGTCACGCGCGCTTGGATGCCAGCGACGCGCTGATGGCCGCCGCCGCACCGAGCACACCGCACGTGAGCGCGACCGACATCGTCGGCTCGTGCTTCAGCAGCACGGACACCAGCAGCCACACGGCCAGGCCGAGCCCGAGCCCGAGCGGCACGGACGCGATCACCGCCGCCACGCCGGTCTGCCGCCGGCGCAACGCCCGCAGGTTCGACTCCAGGTACGCCAGCGTGAAGAGCAGCAACAGCGCCGAGCCGGTGCCCATGATGCTCAGCCACGGCGTCTGGCCGGAACCCAGCAGGAACGCGGGCTGATCGTCCACCTTGGCCGTCACGACGCCACCGATGATCCACCGCGCCGCGCCGGGCAGCTCGAAGCCGTCCGGTCCCCGCTGCGGCACGTCCGCGAGCGGAATCCCCGCCAGCGTCACGACGAGATGCGTGCCGTCGACCTTCACCGGGTCCGCCAGGTCCTGCGTGATGACGACCTCCGGCGGGTTCCCGGACGCCACGAACGGCACGACCACCAGCGTCAGCAACGAGATCGCCGCCACCAGCCACAGCAACCACGGCGACGACGGCGGCTTGATCACCTGGGCGGCCGGTACGAGCGTGCTGCTGCCGCTGAGCCGCGCGGCCGGCACCGGGTCCACCAGCGTGGCGCGGATCGGCTGCTGCGTGAGCGAGACCGTGTCGCGCTCGACCGGCCGCAACGACGGACGCGTGGACGACGCCGACACCTGCGGCGCGAGGTGCACGGGGATTCCCAGGCGCACCAACCAGTCCGGACCGAACAGGTGGCCAGCCGCGCCCGCCAGGTCGATCGCGAACGTCTCTGCGTTGCGGTACCGCGCGGACGGGTCCCGCGCGATGCTGCGCATCACCACGCCCGCAAGGGGTTCCGGCACGTTCGGCAACGGCCGCGGCTCCTGGTAGACCCGCTTCTGGATCATCGCGAGCGGTCCGCCGCCGCGTTCGAACGGCAGGTCGCCGCACAACAGCTCGTACAGCATCGTGCCGGTCGCGTAGACGTCCGCTGCGGGCGACAACGGGTTGCCCATCGCCTGTTCCGGCGCGATGTACGCGGGCGTGCCGAGCACCGCGCCGGCGTGCGTCACGAGCGTCGCACCCTCCGACACCACCTGGGAGATGCCGAAGTCCGCCACCTTCACCACACCGGTCGCGGTGAAGAGCAGGTTCTTCGGTTTCACGTCGAGGTGCAGCACGCCGGCCTCGTGCGCCGCGTGCAGACCCGACAACGCCGCCAGCACGATCCCGCACGACTGCTGCGCGGTCAGGCCGTCGCCGGAGAACCGCGACCAGACCGTGCCTCCGTCGAGGCGTTCCATCACGAGCAGGTGCTCGCCCTGCTGCCGGACGTAGTCGTACACCGGCACGATGTGCGGGTGGTCGAGGCGGGCCAGCAACCGCGCCTCGTGCTCGAAGCGCTCGCTCATCCGCCGGTCCTCGGCCACCGCGTGCGGCAGCCGTTTGATGGCCACGGGACGACCTAGCTGGCGGTGCACGCCGCCATAGACCACGCCCATCCCGCCTTCGCCGATCTGTTCACCGACGGCGTACTGAGGCAGGGCGGCGACCACACTGGACAACGTCACCGTTCGATCCTCACGGTATCCATTTCGGACGGTTGCGGCCCACCCGGATGCGGTGTCACATAGCCAAGAAGCAACGCAGCTGCGGCCGCACCGAGAATGAACGGGATCTCCGCCGTCGGCGACGGCGCCACCAATCGCAGCACTGACAAAGAGATCACCGCGATGAGACCCGTCCCGATCCCGGCCGGCAGGAACCGCATCGCCCGCTGCCAGCGGTTCGCGGGCAACCGGCGGCGAGCCAGCGCGATCAGCGCGCCCGCCCACGACAACGCCGTCAGCACGAGAACTCCCAGACCGAACGCCCCGTACACGGACCACAGCGAACCGCGCACGTCCCCGGTCGTCTCGACGGACGCGATGGTCTCCCGCTGCACGTCGATGACCTCGATCGTGACCGGAAGGAGACCGATGGCCTGCGAACCGAGATCCGTGGGCTCCAGCGGGAACGACCGCGTCTCAGCGGACTTCGCCGGGACGTCGAACGGAACCGTTGTGTCGTAGGCGAAGAAGGTCAACGCCAGCGCGGTTCCCTTGATCCGCACGGTCTTCACGCGCTGCACGGTGTTCGTGTTGTTGCGGACCGTGACGGAGACCCTCGCGGTGTCCGAGGGGTCGAGCACCAGGTTCCCTACTCCAACCGGTCTACCGTCCACATCGGCCTCGAGCAGAACCGACCCGTCCTGTGCGGACGCCGTTGACGGCAGCAGCATAATTCCGCACCACAGCAGTAAACCTGCACCGGCCATGCGACGTCTCACTAGCGCACCTTAGGTTCTGATCCGGGGAGAGCGAATGCGGTCTTTAGGCTTACTCGTGGCTTTAGCAGCCGGTGTTACGGTGCTGGCCGCCACACCGGCAACGGCCCAGCAGCCGCCGGCGCTCTCACTGAGCCCGAACGTCGGCGCCCCGGGATCGGGTTTCAAGGTCTCGTGGACCGGGATCTACTTTTCCCGAACGTGCGAGTTCCCCAGCGTGCGCGTCCTCTGGGACGGCAAGACAGTAGTGGGCAGCGGCTCCGGCAGTAGCAACGGGACGGGTTCCGGTTCGGCAACGGTTCCGGCGGACGCCTCCGCGGGTAGCCACCGGGTGACCGTCCAGCCGACCTCGTGCCAGGCCAGTTCGGCGTCCAACACCTTCACGGTCCGCATCCCGCCACCGGTCACGACCACGCCACCCGTCACCACGCAGCCGCCCGTCACCAAGCCCCCGGTGACGAACCCACCGGTGACCAACCCGCCCGTGACGCGTCCGCCTGGCGTCACGACCACCACGACTCCCCCTATGACCACCACGACCACGGACACCCCGTCGTCGTCCTCGCAGCCCTCCTCGTCCACGGACGCGCTGACCAGTACCGGTGACGGCGTCCTGGTCCTGGACAAGGAGAACATCCAGCCGGGCGAGGACCTGACCGCGACCGGCACGGGCTGCCCCAAGGGTGCCAGCGTCACGTTGAAGTCGCTCGGCCAGGACGTCGGCCAGGCAGTCGCCGACGACAACGGCGGGTTCACCTCGCCGGTGAGGTTCGCGAGCATCGAGCCCGGCCGGCACAAGGTGCGCGCGGAGTGCGGCATCACGCTCGTCGGCAACGTCGACGTGACGCTGTCCAGCTCGTCCGGCGGCACGACCAGCACGCTCGTCGTGCTGCTGTTCTTCCTGCTGGTCGGTGCCGCGATGCTGCGCCGCCAGTTCACCGGCCTGCGCCGGTAGGTTCCGGGTACGCGAAAGGCCCCCTCTCCGCAGTAGAGGGGGCCTTTCGCGTTGATCTGCGAGCCAGGCTTACGGCTCTTCGCGCTGACGGCGCAGCTTGGCGAGAGCCTCTTCGAGGATCGCCTCGCCGTCCGCGTCGGAGCGCCGCTCCTTCACGTACGCAAGGTGCGTCTTGTACGGCTCGTTGCGCGGAGGCGCGGGTGGCGTCTGCTCGTCACGACCTGCCGGCAGGCCGCAGCGCGGGCAGTCCCAGTTCTCCGGAACCTCCGCGTCGACCGCGAAGGAAGGCCGGGACTCGTGACCGTTCGCGCACCAGTACGACACCCGACGGCGGGGCGCGGACTCGCCGCGCTCCGATTCGCCCATCGGGCCTGCGCCGACGCGGGTACCGCGAATCGCGTTACCACCGGACATCGACCGTTACACCCCCACCAAGTGGTTACCCCAAGCCCCTGAGGGCTTCTGCCGCTGAACGGTTGATCAGGCTGCCGGAGGCAGCTTGATCAGCAGTCCGATGCCCACGATGGCGATGACCCAGACCGCGCCGACGAACAGCGTCAGGCGGTCGAGGTTCTTCTCCACGACGGAGGAACCGGACAGACTCGACTGCATACCGCCGCCGAACAGCGAGGACAGGCCGCCACCACGGCCGCGGTGCAGCAGCACGAGCAGCACCAGCAGCACGCTGGTAACGATCAACAGGATCTGCAGGAACAGGATCATTTCTTCCTCGCTGTCAGGCAGCCGACGCCATAGAGTACCTGTTCGACTGCCGAACGTGTGCAACCAGTGGTGTTAGTGATTTTTCCAGATCAACTTAGGGTAGAGGGCCGCCGGCGGCCAGTGCGCACAGCTTGGTGAATTCGTCCGCCTGAAGGCTCGCACCGCCCACGAGAGCGCCGTCGATGTCCTTCTGCGCGATGAGCTCACCGATGTTCGACGACTTCACCGAACCGCCGTAGAGCACGCGCACGACAGCCGCGGTCTCCTCGCCGTACTTCTCCGCCACGAACGAGCGGACCAGCGAGCACACCTCCTGCGCGTCAGCGGACGACGCGGTGCGGCCGGTGCCGATCGCCCACACGGGCTCGTACGCGAACACGATCTTGGCGACCTGCTCGGCCGTGAAGCCATTGAGGCCGGCCTCGAGCTGTTCCTTCACGAGCTCCAGGTGGCCCTTGGCCTCGCGGGTCTCGAGCTTCTCGCCGAAGCAGAAGATCGGGGTGACCTCGACCTTCAGCGCCGCCTTGATCTTGGCGTTGACCAGCGCGTCCGTCTCGCCGTGGTACTCGCGGCGCTCCGAGTGCCCGACGACCACGTAGTGGCAGCCGAGCTTCTTGAGCATCGGGCCCGACACCTCACCGGTGTAGGCACCGGAGTCGTGCTGCGAGACGTCCTGCGCGCCGTACTTGATCAGCAGCTTGTCGCCGTCGACCAGCGTCTGGATGCTGCGGATGTCGACGAACGGCGGCAGAACGGCCACCTCGACCTTGGCGAAGTACTTCTCCGGGAGGGAGAAGGCGATCTTCTGCACGAGGCCGATCGCTTCGAGGTGGTTGAGGTTCATCTTCCAGTTGCCCGCGATCAGCGGGAGCCGGGCTGCCATCAGCGATCACCCTCATTCTTGGCAAAAACGCTGATACCGGGGAGTTCCTTGCCCTCAAGGAACTCGAGAGACGCGCCACCGCCGGTGGAGATGTGCGAGAAGCCGTCCTCGGGCAGACCCAGCGCACGGACGGCCGCGGCGGAGTCGCCACCGCCGACGACGGTGAACGCGTCGGACTTCACGAGCGCCTCGGCAACGGCACGGGTGCCGCCGGCGTAGGTCTCGATCTCGAAGACGCCCATCGGGCCGTTCCAGAACACGGTCTTGGCGTCGGCGAGCTTCGAGGCGAACAGCTCCCGCGACTTCGGGCCGATGTCGAGGCCCATCTTGTCCGCGGGGATCGCGTCGGTGCCCACGACGTCGTGCTCGACGTTGCCGAACTCGGCCGTGACGAGCACGTCGACGAGCACGAGCTCGACGCCGCGCTTCTCGGCCTCGGCGAGGAAGCCGCGCACCTGGTCGAGCTGGTCCTCCTGCAGCAGCGACGTGCCGACCTCGTGACCCTGGGCCTTGAGGAAGGTGTACGCCATGCCGCCGCCGATGAGCAGCTTGTCGACCTTGGACAGCAGGTTCGCGATGACACCGAGCTTGTCGGACACCTTCGCGCCGCCGAGCACCACGACGTACGGGCGCTCCAGGTCGTCGGTGAGCTTGCGCAGCACGCCCAGCTCGGCGTCGACGAGGCCGCCGACGTACGCGGGCAGCTTCTGCGCCACGTCGTAGACCGAGGCCTGCTTGCGGTGCACGACACCGAAACCGTCGGACACGAACGCGTCCGCGAACGCCGCGAGCTCGTCGGCCAACGCCGCGCGCTCCGCGTCGTCCTTCGAGGTCTCACGGGCGTCGAAGCGGACGTTCTCCAGCATCACGACGCCACCGTCGGTCAGCGCCTCGACGACGGCCTTGGCGGACTCGCCGACCAGGTCGTTCGCGAGCGCGACCTCGGCACCGAGCAGCTCACCGAGACGAGCGGCGGCCGGGGCCAGGGAGAACTTGGGGTCCGGCGCGCCCTTGGGGCGGCCGAGGTGAGCGGTGACGATCACGCGGGCACCCGCGTCGGCGAGCGCCTTGATCGTCGGCACCGACGCGCGCACGCGGCCGTCATCGGTGATTTTGTCTCCGTCGAGGGGGACGTTCAGGTCGGCGCGCACCAGGACGCGCGACCCGCGACACCCTCGGCGAGCAGGTCGCTGAGAGTCTTCACTGACTTCCCGTCCCTGCTCAGATCTTCGAGGCGACGAGCTTGACCAGGTCCGCGAGGCGGTTCGAGTAGCCCCACTCGTTGTCGTACCAGCCGACGACCTTGACCTGGTTGCCGATGACCTTGGTCAGCGGCGCGTCGTAGATGCACGAGTGCGCGTCGGTGACGATGTCGGCCGACACGATCGGGTCGGTCGAGTACTTGAGGATGCCGGCCAGCGGGCCCTCGGCGGCGGCCTTGTAGGCGGCGTTGACCTCGTCCACGGTGACCTCGCGCTTGAGCGTGACGGTCAGGTCGGTGGCCGAGCCGGTGGGGATCGGCACGCGCAGCGCGTAGCCGTCGAGCTTGCCCTTGAGCTCCGGCAGCACCAGGCCGATGGCCTTGGCGGCACCCGTGGAGGTCGGGACGATGTTCAGCGCGGCGGCGCGGGCACGGCGGAGGTCGCTGTGCGGCGCGTCCTGCAGGTTCTGGTCCTGCGTGTACGCGTGGATCGTGGTCATGAGGCCCTGCTCGATGCCGAAGCTGTCGTGCAGCACCTTGGCCAGCGGCGCGAGGCAGTTCGTGGTGCAGGACGCGTTCGAGATGATCGTCTGCGAACCGTCGAACTTGTCCTCGTTCGCGCCGATGACGACGGTGAGGTCCTCGTTCTTGGCCGGCGCGGAGATGATGACCTTCTTGGCGCCGCCCTCGTCCACGTGCGCGCGGGCCTTGGTGGCGTCGGTGAAGAAGCCGGTCGACTCGACGACGACGTCGACGCCGAGGTCCTTCCACGGCAGCTTGCCGGGGTCGCGCTCGGCCAGGGCCTTGATGACCTTGCCGTCGACGGAGATGCCCTCATCGGTGACCTGAACGTCGGCGTCCAGACGACCGAGAATGCTGTCGTACTTCAGCAGGTGCGCCATGGTGGCGACGTCACCGAGGTCGTTGAACGCGACGATCTCGATGTCGTGGCCGCCGGCACGCACCGCGCGGAAGAAGTTGCGGCCGATCCGGCCGAAACCATTGACACCTACACGAACCGTCACGACGGACTCCTTGCGTTCGACTGGCAGGAACAAGCCCACCCTATCTGCCGAACTGCGCCGCTGGTCACAGGGATAGTGAGGATCTCTTGATCGAGCCAGAAAAAGTGGCCCTGACTAGGCCGTTCGGCGGCGCAGGGTGCGGAGCATCCAGAGGTATGCGCTCAGCTCCTCCGCAGCCTCCGCGGCGGTGCGGCACGCCTCAGGACTGTCCTCCTCCGCGCCTCTGCCGACGACGGCCGAGATCCGCGCGAGCCACTCGTCGACCACCTGCCTGTCCTGCGGCGGCACGAGCGACGGTGTGCTTCCCTGTCTGGTTTGCGCAGTCATGACTGGATCCTGTCCGCGCTTCGAAGGACCCTTCAATACCCCGAAACAGCGGGTGTTACGGCCCGTTACGCGCCGGTACGGTCATTCCTCATGACGGCCAATGCCGCCTGCGTGACATGTGGAAACCCGCTCACCGAAGCGGTCGCGGGCCGACGCTACTGCTCCAACGCCTGCCGTCAACGCGCGTACCGCGAACGCAGCTCGGCACGGGACGACGCCCCACATGACTCGGCCCTGCCCGCACCACTCGACACCTTCGTCGGCCGCCGCGAGGAGCTGGCGGCGCTGGGCCGAATCGGAACGGACCGTCTCGTCTCGCTGGTCGGTCCCGCGGGCGCCGGCAAGACGAGGCTCGCCGTCCATTACGTCAGCAAACGCGCTGATCAGGTGTGGTGGACGGCGCTGGCGCCCGTGTCGGACGTCGTCCAGGCGATCTACCACGCGGTCGGCGCCCGCCCGTTGCCGAACCGTTCGGTGCGCGACGCCGTGATCGCCGAGATCGACCAGCACCGGCGCCCGCTTCTCGTTCTGGACAACTGCGAGCACCTGCTGGCCGACGTCGCCGACGTCGTGTCCGAGTTGCTGGCGTGCTGCCCGCGGCTGCGCGTCCTGGTGACTTCGCGCGAGCCTCTTCGTCTTGCCGGCGAACAGGTTTTCGCGCTCGGCGAGCTCGACCTGCCGCCCGTTGGTTCCGATGTCACCGAAGCCCTGCGTTACGACGCCGTGGTGCTTTTTCGCGATCGTGCCGTCTCAGTGGACCGTTCGTTCGAGGTGGATTCTTCGAACGTCGCGGACGTCGTCGCCGTGTGCCGCTCGCTCGACGGCATGCCTCTGGCCATCGAGTTGGCCGCACGCCGCATCACCGTCCTCTCCCCCGCCGACGTGCTGGCCAGGCTGGGTGACCGTCTCGCCCTGCTGACCGGCGGGCCGCGCGCCGCCGACGACCGCCACCGCACCCTGCGCGCCGCGATCGGCTGGAGCTACGACCTGCTGTCACCCGCCGAGCAGGCCGCCTGCCGCCGTCTCGCCGTGCTGGGCGTCCCGTTCGACCTCGGTGTCGCGAGCACGGTGTGCGGCGTCGAGGACGCGCTGGAGCTGCTGACCAGCCTCGAACAGAAGTCGTTGCTGGTCGTCGACAGGGCCGGTGGCCACACCGCGTTCCGCCAGCTCGAGTCGATCCGCCTCTACTGTCGCGAACGCGCCGCGGAATGCGGTGACATCGTTGTCGTGGCCGACCGCGTGGTCGAGTGGGTGTGCTCCATCGTGGAGCCGGAGATCTCGTCGTTCTTCCCGTCGCCACAGGTCGTCCTGCGCCTGGACCGCCACGTCGGCCTGCTCGAACTGGCTGTGAGCCGCACCGCGGAGGCCGGTGACTGGTCCCGCCACGCCCTCACGATCGTCGCCACGGCGTGGACCTCCACCCCGCGAGGCCCTCGTGGCGCCCCGACCGAACTGCTGCACCAGGCGCTGTCCCGGCCCATGCCCCAGGCGTACCGCAGCGCCCTGACCGTGCTCGCCGCCATGCACCACCGGGTCCGCGGCGGCTGGCACGTGACCCGGAAGTTCGCCCAGGAGTCCCTGTCGATCGAACGCGCCGACGCGTGCCGCCCCGGCACGACGGCCCGCGCGCTGGAGGTGCTCGCCTCCGCCGAGGCCCACACCGGCAACCCCGGCTTGGCCTGGCAACTGTTCGACGAGGCCGCTCGCTCCTGCGCGACTCCGACGACAAGTTCGCGCGCGGCGTCCTGCTGAACTCCCTATGGCTGGACGTTGCTGCAACACGGCGAGGCCGATCTGGCCGCCCCTCTGGATCATGGGAACCGAGGTCGAGTACGGCATCTCAGTGCCGGGCGACGCGACCGCGAACCCGGTGCTCACTTCGACACAGGTGGTGCTCGCGTACGCGG
>NZ_VSRL01000185.1 GCF_012184385.1 Lentzea indica | reverse complement strand
CCCCGTCGGCCCGCCGTCCCGGCCGCGGCCCGCGCCGCGCCTCGCTGCAGGTGAAGCGCGTCGACCCGTGGTCGGTGCTCAAGCTCGCCCTGGTCCTGGGCGTCGCGTTGTTCTTCGTCTGGCTCGTGGCGGTCGGCGTGCTCTACGGCGTCCTGCACGGCATGGGTGTCTGGGACAAGATCAACAGCACCGCGAACGACCTGCTCCAGGCCAACGAGCCGGGCGAGCCACTGATCAGCGCCGGCCGCGTGTTCGGCGTCTCGGCGATCATCGGCGCCGTCAACATCGTGCTCTTCACGGCCCTCGCAACCGTCGGCGCGTTCGTCTACAACGTGTCCGCGGATCTGGCTGGTGGCTTGGAACTCACCCTCTCTGAGAGGGAGTGACCCCCGATTTGGGGCGGCGAAGGACGATCCTGTAAGGTCTTCTTCGTCGCCCTGGGGCGACAGTTGATCGAGGGCCTATAGCTCAGGCGGTTAGAGCGCTTCACTGATAATGAAGAGGTCGGAGGTTCAAGTCCTCCTAGGCCCACTCGATTCGAACTTCTCTCGAATCATCATCGTTTCTGTCCGGATGCGAGTTCCGGAGCCCCGGCTGAAGACCCAGAAAGCCTGTAGGCTGGTCCGGTACGTCGGGGCATAACAGTCTTTGGAGGGGTTCAGAGTGGCTAAGAAGATCATCGCACTCGTCGTGGTTGCCGGTGCGGTCCTGTTCTTCGTCAAGCGCAGCCGTACGGCCAAGGCCGACGCGGACCTGTGGCGCGAGGCCACCGCTCCCACGGACTGATCCCGCGGGCGGCCTGCCGCCCCGGATCCATGGGGACGTAGCTCAATTGGCAGAGCACCGCCTTTGCAAGGCGGGGGTTAGGGGTTCGATTCCCCTCGTCTCCATTCGTTCCTCGGGCCGAGGAGTGTCTGCGGAAAGCGCAGACCTCCTCGGCCCGAAGTGTTTTCTGGGGGCCAAGCCCCCAGACCCCAGCCGGGGGCAAGCCCCCGGACCCCCGGTCGGCCCGCCTTCGGCATCACCGCCCCGATTTCGGCATCGCCGCCCCAACTTGGCCCGGAAGTGCCGAAGCCCTGTTCGCCGCCGCAGCGAACAGGGCTTCGGTGTGTTTCCAGCAGGCGTCAGGCGTTGGCGAGTGACTTCTTCGACGACTTGCGGAGTAGTTGGTCAATGCTCCAAGCGCCGGCGCCCGTGAACGCCAGCAGCAAGAACGCCCATGAGTACACCGCCGCGAGCTCACCGCCGTTCTGGATGGGCAGCAGGCCCCTCGGCTGGTGCACCACGAAGTAGGCGTAAGCCATGGCGCCGGAACAGAGCAACGCGGCCCAGCGCGTCCACAGGCCGATCAGAACGAGGGCGCCGCCGATCAGTTCGATCAGCATCGCGGGGCCGCCCGGCCACGACAGCAGCTCTGTTCCCTTCGAGATCTTCTGGGCGCCGTGGATCAGGAACAAGAGGCCGATCACGATCCGGAACAGGGCCAGGGCCTGGTCACGTCTTTGCTCCAGAAACTGCATGGCGGGATGGTCCTTCCGGGCAGGGGTGAAGAAGTTGAACGATCACACAGTGTGCCGCTGAAGGAGCTATGGGTATCTGGTTGACTGTTGCCCCTATGAAACGAGCACTGTTGCTGCCCCTGCTCGGCGTCCTCGCCGCGTGCGGCACCCCTGTCGCCCAGAACGTGCCGGTTCCCACGACCCAGGTTCAGCAGGTCCCCACCACGACCAGCGCCGCTCCGGCACTCCCGCCCGCGCCCCAGCCCGCGAAGGACGGCACCTGCCCGTACCTGGCAACCAGCTTCGTCGCCGAGGCGAACGGGCAGCGCGTGCCCAAAGTGAAACTGTCAACGGACGAACCACACCCGGCGTGCTTTTTCTACGCCAACGCCACTGAGATCCAGCTGACGGTGCGCGTCTACGTGGGAGATCAACGCGTCGCCAAGCTGATCGTGAACGACGCGGCGCCGGACGGTTCACAGCCCGCCAATTCACCCACCGGGTGGAGCGGGGGATACGTGAGCAACGACAGCGGTGTCGTCTACGCCGTGGCGAAGAGCGACGCCGCTGTGGTCGTGACGAGCAACCAGAAGCAGTCGATCAAGGCTCGTCGCATCGCCGAAGAGGCGATCAAGGGACTCAAGCTCTGAAGGCACACGAACGGGTGGCCCTCCGGACGGAAGGCCACCCGTTCTGCTGTTCCGCGAGCTACTTCACGGGTTCTTTCTGCGTCGGCACCTGCCCGTTGAGGACGGGCTCCGGCAACGGGGCCTGCTCCTCGTCCTGCAGGTGGACCTCCTCCGGCCTGCGCGTCAGCGCGATGTAGCCGGCCGCCGCGGCCGCGATCAGGAGGCCGAGCACCCACGGCCACCTGCGGCGCTTCGGCGCGTCTGCCCCGAGCTGGGCCGCGGCCTTGCGGATCTCCTTGGCGCGCACCTTGGCGTCCTTGCGCGCGTGCTTGGCCGCCTTCTTCACTTCCTTGCGAACTGCGTCGGCCTTGCTCATGAGGTCAGCGCGCGTCTTCGCGCTCTTCTTGGCGAGGCGCTTGCGGGAGCGGCGCGTCTGCTTCTCCCAGTCCTCCGCCTTGTCCATGAGCGTGTCGGCCCGCTCGACGAGCGCGCCGCGGACCTGGTCAGCCGTGATGCCGCGCTCCGCGAGCTTCACCTCAGCGGCATGACCAGCGCGAACGACACCCTGACGCGCGGCCTTCAGACCGGTGCCGACAGCCTTGCCAACGGACTCGCCGGCACGGGTCATGACGTCCACCTCGTCCATCCTGTGCTCCACACGTTGTCGTCCGGTTATGTCATAGAGGTACCCATCGTGCCCCTTTCTGAACATCGCCGCCCGTGGATGGCACGATGGGGTGGTGGCTGACAGCAACGAATCCTTCGTCGGGACCAAGGTGACGGCGACCCTGCACACCACGCAGGGCGACATCCGCATCAACCTGTTCCCCGACCACGCCCCCAAGACGGTGGCGAACTTCGTCGGGCTCGCCGAGGGCACGAAGAACTACACCGAGGCGAACGCCAGCGGCACGAACTCGGGTCCGTTCTACGACGGCACCCTGTTCCACCGCGTCATCGCGGGCTTCATGCTCCAGACCGGTGACCCGACCGGCACCGGCCGCGGTGGCCCCGGCTACCGCTTCGCGGACGAGTTCCACCCGGAACTGCAGTTCAACCGCCCTTACCTGCTCGCGATGGCGAACGCGGGGCCGAACACCAACGGCTCGCAGTTCTTCGTCACCGTGGCGCCGACGACGTGGCTGAACTTCAAGCACACGATCTTCGGTGAGGTCGCGGACCAGGAGTCGCGGGACGTCGTCGACGCCATCGGCAACACCACGACCGGTGCGGCCGACCGTCCGGTCAACGACATCAAGATCGAGCGGATCACGATCGAACGCGCGTGAGCGACGCACTCGTGCCACCGGACGGGCCGATCGGAGCGCAGCCGGAAGCACCGGTCTGCGTACGTCATTCCGATCGGCCCACCCGGCTGCGCTGCACCAGGTGTGACCGTCCGGCGTGCCCGGAATGTCTGCACGACGCCTCGGTCGGCATGCACTGCGTCGACTGCGTGAACGAAGGCCGTCGCACGGTCCGTCGTGCTCGCACACTCGTGGGCGCCGAGGTCTCCGAGGGCCGCGTGATCATCACGCCGATCCTGATCGCGCTCAACGTGCTGGCGTACGTGGTCACGGTCTTCCAGTCGGGCAGTCCGATGAACAACGCCAGATCGAGCCTCTTCACGGCGACCTCGCTGATTCCCGATCTCACCGCACAGGGTGAGTGGTGGCGGATCCTCACGTCGGGCTTCATGCACTTCGGCCTGATCCATCTGGCGCTCAACATGGCCGTGCTCTACGTCGTGGGCCAGCACGTCGAACGCGAGATGGGCAAGCTCCGGTTCAGCGTCGTGTACTTCCTGGCGCTGCTCGGCGGCAGCGCGGCGGCGTTCTACTTCGGCACCGTCTGCCAACAGCTCGCCGGAGCGTCCGGTGCGGTGTTCGGCCTGATGGGCGCGTTGCTGATCCTGTGGAAGCGTCAGCGGCGGGACATCTCGACCATCGTCGTGGTCGTCGGGATCAACCTGGTGTCGAACCTCTTCACCAACGCCTCGCTGCTCGGGCACCTCGGCGGGTTCGTCATCGGCGGCCTGCTGACGCTCGCGATGGTCAGGGCGCCGCAGAAGAACCGCAACCTCTACCAGGTCGCAGCTGTGGTCGCCGCGGTCGTGTTGCTCGGAGTCATGTTCGCGTTGCGTGCCGCTCAACTGGACACGAACGCGGAGGTCATCCTCGAGATCGCCACGACCTGCCGTCCGAATTAGGCCGCGCTTTACGGGCGCAGGGCGTGCAGGACGCCGGCGACTTCTTCCGGATCGGCGCCGAGGTCCAGTTTCGTGAGCACCACGAGACGGTCGTCGGCGTCGAGTTCCAATGTCTGCTGTTCCCTGCCGAGCCGGCGAGTGGTCTGCAGCTTGACCTTCACCTCGTGCCACGGCAGGAGCGTCGTGCTCGCGAACCCGCGCACGGCGAGCCCGTCCGCGTCCGCGGTGAGCCTCGGCCGGGCGATCGTCGCGAACGCCGCGAGGTACGTGACCAGCAGCGTTGCCAGTCCGACGAGGAGACGGCCCGGGTTGTCGTCAGCGATGACCGTCGCTATGGCGAGCAGGAGGGCGAGCACCCACGCGCCGGCGACGAGCGGGGCGGGAGTGGACCAGGTGCGAGTCACACCGTCGAGTGTCCCGCATGAAATGTGGACAACTGAACGGGTCCGCATGAGGGGAAACCGACGCTTGTGCATTTTCGCGCAAAGTTGTCCACAGGACTTGTCCCCAATGGGGATGACTTACAGCCGTGTGCTTCGGTGACGCTCAGATGAACCAGGTGAACCAGGTGCTAACAACAGTCGCCCGGACGTGTGACGTCCGGGCCGACCTTACGAACTGTGACTTGCTGAGCCTCGTGCGTGTCTAGCGCCAGCGCATCGTCATCAGCAGACCGATGATCATCAGCGCGAAGCCGATGGCGAAGTTCCACGCGCCCAGCTCGAGCATGAACGGGATCTTCTCGGCCGCGATGTAGTTGACGACCAGCCACGCGAGGCCCAGCAGCATGAAGCCGAGCATGACAACGACGTAGACCGGGTGTGACGGTCCCGCTGCCTTGACCTTGACCGGCGTGCGGCGGTCAGTGGGTGCGGTGTAGACCGCCTTCTTCCGGACCTTGGACTTGGGCATGCTGTCCTCGCCTGACGTGGATATCCCTGAGTGACGCAAGTTTACGTGCACTACTCGGGAGACACGTTAACGTAGCGAACGTGGTGAGCGAACCACCTGGCAGACGCAGTTGTTTTCAGTTCACAGTCCGTGCGGAGGTTCTCAGGTGAACTCGGGACCGCAGCAGCCGCCTCCACGGCGTCCTGCACCCCGTCGTGATGACCTGCAGCACGTGCGGGCCACACCTTCACCGCGCCCGCTGCCGCCACCAGACGCAACACAGTTCACCAGCGCTTTCTCCGGCAGCCTGCCTCCTGGGGGAGCTCCGCCGCGCCGTCCCGGCCCGCCTTTCCAGGGTCCTCCGCCCGGCACGCCTCCGCGCGGGATGCCGCCTGCTGGTCCTCAGGGAATGCCGCCGCGAGGAATGCCGCCGAGGCCGCCTCGTCCCCGCCCGGTTGATCCGCCCACCGAGGTGATCCCGCGCATCGAGGACCACTACGACGACGATTACTACGACGACGATGACGACTACGACGAGGAAGAGAAGGACGCCCCGCCGTCGGACAGCCTCGCGCGCAAGGCGGTGCGCGGCGTCGGTGAAGCCCTCATCACCCTGGGCCTCGTCGTGTTGTTGTTCGTCGTTTACGAGGTCTACGTGACAGACCTGCTCTCCGCGGGGAAGCAGGAGGACGCCACCGCGGCGCTCGACTCCGAATGGAGCTCGAACGTCGTCACGCCGCCCCCCGCCGACCCGAACCGCCAGTCGAAGCTGAACCTCATCGAGGGCAAGGCCTTCGCGAAGATGTACATCCCGGTCTTCGGCAACGACTGGAAGTTCTCCGTCGTCGAGGGCACGACCGACAAGCACCTCGAGATCGGCCCCGGCCACTACAAGGACACCGCTCAGCCGGGCGAGCCCGGCAACTTCTCCATCGCCGGCCACCGCGTCGGCAAGGGCGCGCCGTTCAACGACCTCGACCTGCTCCGGTCCTGCGACGCCGTCGTCGTGCAGACGCAGACGCAGTGGTTCGTCTACCGGGTGCTCCCGATGAGCAGCGAGGTGGCCGGCTGGGCCTCGAACCCCAAGTCGAAGGAAGCGGCCTGCGCCGGCGTTGCCCCGCTCTCCACGACCCTCGGCGACGCCTACGCCAAGACCGTCGGCCAGGAGATCGTCCTCCCCACCAAGGGCGAGGTCATCGCACCCGTCCCGCACCAGGTGAACGGCACCGTGCCGCCCGAGAAGCAGGCTCGCCTGCTCACCCTGACGACCTGCCACCCGCGCTTCTCCGACAAGCAGCGCTTGATCGTGCACGCGATCGAAACCAAGAGCTACCCGGTGGCCGACGGCTTCGCGCCGCCAGAGATGACGGAGGGCTGATGTACGGCTGGATCTGGCGGCACCTGCCGGGCCCGCTGTTCCTGCGAGTCATCGAGGCCGTCGTGCTGGTCGCCGGCATCGTCGCCCTGCTGATGTTCGTCGTGTTCCCGTGGGCGGAGCCGAAGCTGCCGTTCAACAACGTCACCACGGAGTGAAGTAGGTGAAACCGCCATCGCGCCCACACGCGATGGCGGCTTCATCGGGGAACGGCTCAGCCGTTCGAGATCGAGGTCATCTCCTCGCGCGGTACGACCTTCACGCGCTCGCGGCCGTGTACGGCACCCAACGCGATCTCGTGCGCGTCAAGGCGACTCCATCCCTCGTTGGTCACGAACGGCACGCCGCGCTGCTCGAGGAACTGGACGATGGCGTCAGGCGAAGGCGAAACGGCGAGGGGGAGCGAGGCAGCGTCTTCCAACAGGCTGGTGATGGTCTCCAGCGCGTCGCCCTTGGTGTGGCCGATGAGACCGATCGGGCCGCGCTTGATCCACCCGGTCACGAAGACACCGGGAATGGGCACCTCGTCCAGGTCCAGCACGCGGCCGGCGAGGTGGGGGATCGTGCCGGAGACGTGGTCGAACGGGAGGTCGGCCAGGTGCGTCGAGAGGTAGCCGACCGCGCGGTACACGGCCTGGACCTCCCAGTCCGTGAAGACGCCGGTGCCGCGGACGTTGCCGTCACCGGTCAGCTCCTGGGTCTCGGTGCGCAGGCCGACAACGGACTCCGTGCCGAGAACCTCGACCGGCGCCTCCAGGAAGTGCAGGTGCAGGCGGCGCGGGCGTGAACCCACGTCGCGGATCGCCCACTCCTGGAGGGTCTTCACGATCATCTCGACCTGCTTGTTGGTCCTGATCGCACGCATCGAGGCCTCGTCAAACTCGATGCCTTCTGCGTGGACGATCACCTCGACGTTCGGCGAGTGGTCGAGTTCGCGCAGCTCCAGTGGCGTGAACTTCGCCTGGGCCGGGCCGCGGCGGCCGAAGACGTGCACGTCGGTGACGGGTGAAGAGGCCAGACCCTCGTAGACGTTCGCGGGGATCTCGGTCACCAGCAGCTCGTCGGCCGTCTTGGCCAGGATCCGCGCCACGTCCAGAGCGACGTTGCCGACGCCGAGAACCGCCACCGACGTCGCGGTCAGAGGCCACGTGCGCGGGACATCGGGGTGGCCGTCGTACCAGGACACGAAGTCCGCGGCACCGTAGCTGCCCGGCAGGTCGATGCCGGGGATGTTCAACGATCGGTCGGACGACGCACCGGTGGAGAAGATCACCGCGTCGTAGAACTGGCGCAGATCGTCGAGCTTGACGTCGACGCCGTACTCGACGTTGCCGAAGAAGCGGACCGACGGCTTGTCGAGCACCTTCTGCAGAGCCGTGACGATGCCCTTGATGCGCGGGTGGTCGGGCGCGACGCCGTAGCGGACGAGGCCGTAGGGCGCCGGCAGCTTCTCGAAGAGGTCGATCTGCACGTCGACGTCGGACTTGGTCAGGATGTCGGCCGCGTAGACACCGGCCGGGCCGGCGCCGACGACCGCGACGCGCAAGGGGCGACTCATGACACCTATTTTAGGGTAGGCTAACCTCAGCGAAGACGAGAGCTAACTCACTCGACGCGACCAACTAAGCTCTGTCCATGCGCGTGCTCGTGGTCGACAACTACGACAGCTTCGTCTACAACCTCGTCCAGTACCTCGCTCAGCTTGGTGCGGAGTGCGTCGTGCGGCGCAACGACGAGGTGGACCTCGACGAGATCGACGACGTCGACGGCGTGCTCGTGAGTCCTGGTCCCGGTACGCCGGAGCGTGCGGGCGCGAGCATCGACGTCATCAAGCGGTGTGCGGACACCGGCAAGCCGGTTTTCGGCGTGTGCCTCGGCCATCAGGCGATCGGTGTGGTGTGGGGCGGAACCGTCGACCGCGCGCCAGAGTTGTTGCACGGCAAGACGAGCATCGTCTTCCACGAGGGCAAGGGTGTGCTCGACGGCGTGCCGCAGCCGTTCATCGCGACCCGCTACCACTCGCTGACGGTGGTGCCGGAGACCATCCCCGCGGAGTTCGAGGTCACCGGCAAGACCGAGACCGGCATCGTGATGGCCATGCGCCACAAGGAACTTCCGGTCGAGGGCGTGCAGTTCCACCCCGAGTCGGTGCTGACCGACGCCGGCCATCGCATGCTTGCCAACTGGCTCAAGGTCTGCGGCTTCGAGGTGCCGGAGGCCACGGTCGCGCAGCTCGAGACCGGCATGCGCACGCTCGCCGCGGCCGCCCGCCAGTGAACGAAAGGGCGGCTCCGGAGTCCGGAACCGCCCTTCTCGCGAAACCCGGCGTCAGGTGGTGACGATGCCCGCCTTGCCGATGGTCACCGTCACCGCGGTTCCCTTCGAGATCGCCGTACCCTTCGCAGGCTGCTGCGCGATCACCTTGCCGACCTGAGGCGACCCCGGCTGGACCGTCTGGTCCTGCGTGTTGAAGACACCGTTCCAGCCGAGCGACTTCAGCCTGTTCTCGGCTTCCCTCTCCGACAGGCCGGTCAGGTCCGGCATCTCGAACTGGTTGCCCTTCGAGACCTTCAGCGTGACCGTCGTGTCCTTGGCGGCCTTGCTGTTGGCGGGCGGGTTCTGCGAGATGACCTCGCCCTGGGGCTTGGCGCTGTCGACCTGCTCGATGTTGACCTTGAAGCCCGAGCCTTCCAGCGTTTGACGGGCGTCGTTCACGTCATCACCCACGACGTTCGGCACGTTCTGCTTGTCCGGTGCCTTGCCGAGCTGGATGGTGATCGTGCCGCCCTTCTTCAGCTTCAGACCGACCTCGGGGTTCTGCTGCGCGACCTTGCCGGCCTTGGTCGCGTCCTCGACCTCGACGGTCTCGTTGCTCTGCTGCAGCTTGAAGCCGTTCGGATCCTTGTCCAGGATCGCCTGCGCCTCCTGCGGGGTCTTGCCCTTCAGGTCCGGCACGGTCCCCTCACCAGGAGGCGCACCGACGGAGATGGTGACCTGGGAGCCCTGGCCGACCTGGCTGCCTTCCGGCGGGTTCGTGCTGATCACCTTGTTGATCTGGTCGGCCGTGCACTTGGCGGGCGCGCCGTTGGGACCTGGCTCGCAGGCGACGTCCTCCTGGCTGGCCACCAGGCCGACCTTCCTGATCTTCTCCTTGGCCTCCAACGGACTCAGGCCGACGATCGACGGGACGCTGACCTTGTCCGAGGCCTGGTTGCCGGTGTTCATGATGTTGTTGGTGATCCACGCGGCGAGGCCGAGCACGGCGATGCACAGGATGACCACCAGCGTGATCATGATGGCCTTCTTGCGCTTGGCGCGACGCTCTTCTTCCTCGTCCGCGATCGGGTCGTAGTCGTCGTCCGGCTCCGACCTCAACGCCGCCGGGCGGTGCCTGCCGCCGCCGGGCACCACCTGCGTGCGAGGAGCGCGCGAGGCCTGCTCGTTCATCACGGCGGTGCGGTCCTCGGCCGTCATCACGGCCGGCGCGGACGGACGCTGACCCGACAGCACGCGCACCAGGTCGGCCCGCATCTCCGCGGCCGACTGGTAGCGGTTCGCCGGTCCCTTCGCCATCGCCTTCAGCACGATCGCGTCGAGCTGCGGCGACACCTTCGGGTTCAGCGACGACGGCGCCTTCGGGTCTTCCCGCACGTGCTGGTACGCGACCGCGACGGGGGAGTCACCGGTGAACGGCGGCTCGCCGGTCAGCAGCTCGAACAGCACGCAGCCGGCCGCGTAGACGTCGGAGCGGGCGTCGACGGACTCACCGCGCGCCTGCTCCGGCGACAGGTACTGGGCGGTGCCGATCACCGCGGCGGTCTGGGTGACCGCGGCCTGACCGTCGTGCAGGGCACGGGCGATGCCGAAGTCCATCACCTTCACGGCGCCGGACTTCGTGATCATCACGTTCGCCGGCTTCACGTCGCGGTGAACGATGCCGTGCCGGTGGCTGAAGTCGAGTGCGGCCGAGACGTCGGCCATGACCTCCATCGCGCGCTTGCCCGACAGCGGGCCCTGCGTCTTCACGATGTCCCGCAACGTCCGTCCGTCGACGAACTCCATCACGATGTAGGGCAGCGGGCCGTATTCGGTCTGGGTCTCGCCGGTGTCGTAAACGGCGACGATCGCCGGGTGGTTCAGGGCGGCGGAGTTCTGCGCCTCGCGCCGGAATCGTTCCTGGAACTGGGAGTCGCGGGCGAGGTCAGCGCGCAGCACCTTGATCGCCACGTCTCGGCCGAGGCGGACGTCCCGCCCCTTGTGGACCTCGGACATGCCGCCGTACCCGAGGGTCTCACCCAGTTCGTAGCGGTTTGAGAGCAGTCGCGGAGTGCTCATCGGTGCTTCGTCCCGCTCCTCGTCGACGGTGTTCCCAACTCGGTTCTCGTCTTGCTCATGGCGCGCACGTCACCTTCACCTGCGAGCCCGCCGGCACCTCGCCTGTCGGCGCGATGGCGGTGACTCGGCACTTCTTCAAGTCGCCCGGCGATGTGCCCTGCGCGCTCTGCACCCTGGGCTCCAAGCCGTGGTCGACCAGCTCGGTCCTGACCTCGTCGGCGGATCGACCGATGTAGTCGTCCTCGTCGAGCAGCTTCGGCGAGTTGCCCGGAATCCGGTCGGCGGAGTCGGGCTTGGCCTGCCCGTTCGCCGGTGGGTTCTGGTTCACCGAGCTGGAGGTGGTCTGTTGGCCACCTTGCCCGTTGCCGCCGTTGGGCTTCACGGTCAACTTCCACAGGACGACCACGCCGAGCACCAGCAGCACGGTCACCAGGAGAGCGACCATAACCCAGACGACGGTCCGGTTTCTCCCCGGTGGTGTCGGCATGGGGGTGAACGTGCCGGTCTGGTGCGCCGGTTGCATTGCCGGGTGGGTGCCGGGACGTCCCGGCCCTCCCGGGTGGTGCGCCATCTGCGGTGGAATCGGAAGTGGCTGCGAAGCCTGGGGTGGCGGCGGAGGCGGTGGCAACTGCTGCACCGGTTGCGGTATCTGCTGTTGCACCACCTGAGGCATCGTGAAACCGGACGGTGTCGGCAGCCGCTGGCCCACCCGCACCGCGCTGACCGCGCGGCGAACTCGCCACCGGTCCGGTAGCGCTGCCGCGGGTCCTTCACCAGCGTCGCCTCGATCAGCGCCCGCGCGCCAGGAGGCACGTCCGGCGGCAACGGCGGCGCGATGTCGCGGATGTGCATCATCGCGACGGTCACCGCGTTGTCGGACAGGAACGGGCGGTGCCCAGCCAGACATTCGTAGCCACACACTGCCAACGAGTAAACGTCGCTCGCCGGTTCGGCCTCGCCGCCGAGAGCTTGTTCCGGAGCGATGTAGTGCGCGGTCCCCATGACCATGCCTGACCGCGTCACGGGTGCCGCGTCCACGGCCTTCGCGATGCCGAAGTCGGTGATCTTCACCTTGCCCGACGGCGTGACCATGATGTTGCCCGGCTTCACGTCCCGGTGCACGAGCCCGCGTTCGTGGGCCGCCTGCAACGCGTTGCCGGTCTGCTCCAGCAGGTCGAGCGTCACCTCGGCGGTCAGCCGGCCGCGCGAGATGATCGTCGCGAGCGGTTCGCCCTCGACGAGCTCCATCACGAGGTACGCGGTGTCCTCCGGTCCGTCGGTGACGGACGCGGTCTCGCCGTAGTCGTGCACCGACGCGATGCCGGGGTGGTTGAGCGACGCGGTCATCCGCGCCTCGGTGCGGAAGCGGTGCAGGAACTCGGGGTCGCCGGAGAGCTCGGCCTTGAGCACCTTCACGGCCACCGAGCGGGCGAGCCGCTCGTCCGCGCCTTCCCAGACCTCGCCCATGCCGCCGACCGCGATCCGCCTGGTGAGGCGGTAGCGGTCGGCGAGGAGCTGGCCCGTGGTCAGCATCAGCGACCCGCCAGGTACGCGTTCATCACGGCGCGCCCGATCGGCGCGGCGACCTTGCCACCGGTGGCACCCAGACCGCGGTCGCCACCGTCCTCCACGATCACCGCGATCGCGATCTCCGGCTTCTGCGCAGGCGCGAACGCGATGTACCAGGCGTGCGGCTTGTTCTCGAGCGGCTTGGCGCCGTGCTCGGCGGTACCGGTCTTCGACGCCACCTGGATGTTCTGCAGGCGGCCCTCACCGCCGGTGTTGATCTCCGACTGGATCATCATGTCGCGCAGCGCGGCCGCGTTGGCCGAGCTCATCGCGGTCTCGACCTCGTCGGGCTTGGTGTCGTCGATCGACTTCAGGTCCGGGCCGAGGATCTTCGACACCAGGTACGGCTGCATCCGCTTGCCACCGTTGGCGATCGTCGCGGCCACCACCGCGTTCTCCAGCGGCGTGATCTGCACGTCGCGCTGGCCGATGCCGGTCTGGTAGAGCGCGGCGTCGTCGGGGATCGAGCCGAGCGTCGAGGCCTCGACGGGCAGCGGCACCGCGAGATCCGGGTCGTTGAAGCCGAACTTCTCCGCCTGCCTGCGCAGCTTGTTCGCGCCGAGCTGGCCCGCCATCTCGCCGAACGCCGTGTTGCACGACTTGGCGAGCGCGGTCTCCATCGACACCGTCTGGCCTGGGCCGCACGGGGTGCCGTTGAAGTTCGGCAGGTCGGTCTGCGTGTTCGGCAGCTTGATGGTGCCGGCCGCGGTGTACTGCGTGTCCTTGTTCTTGCCGTCGGCGAGCGCGCCGGCGCGACCACGACCTTGAGCGTCGAACCGGCCGGGTACAGTGCCTGCGTCGCGCGGTTGATCAGCGGGTCGTTCGCGTCCTTGGACGTGAGCTGCTTCCACGCCGCCGCCTGCTCGTTGACGTCGTGGCTCGCGAGCAGGTTCGGGTCGTAGGACGGTGTGCTCGCCATCGCGAGGATCTCGCCGGTGTCCGGCTTGATCGCCACGACGGAGCCGGTGAAGCCCTTCGCGACCAACTGGTCGTACGCGACCTGCTGCACCTTGGAGTTCAGCGTCAGCTGCACGTTGCCGCCGACCGGGTCGCGACCGGTGATCAGCGCGGAGACCCGGCGCGCGAACAGCCGGTCGTCCGATCCGTTCAGCAGGTCGTTCTCCGCGCGCTCCATGCCGGACGTGCCGTAGGTGACCGACAGGTACCCGGTCACCGGCGCGTACGCCGGGCCGTTGTTGTAGGTGCGCAGATACCGGAGACGGTCAGTCGTCTCCTTGACGTCCGCGATCACCGTGCCGTCGGCGACCGTGATCAGACCGCGCTTGCGGGCGTACTCGTCGAGCAGCACCCGGCGGTTGTACGCGTTCTTGCGCCACTCGTCGGCGTTGATCACCTGCACCCAGGTCGCGTTGCCCAGAAGCAGGACGATCATCACCATCATGGCCATGCCGACGCGGCGGAGCGGTGTGTTCATTTGGGACGCTCCACCATCACAGTGTGCTGGTCGGCGATTGCCGGTTGTTGCGGTTTCGGCTTGGGAGCCCGCTGCGGAGCCCTCGCCGCGGCAGAAATTCGCAGTAGCAACGCGACCAGGATGTAGTTCGCGAGAAGTGACGAACCGCCGTAGGACAGGAACGGCGCGGTGATACCCGTCATCGGGATCAGCTTGGTGACACCGCCGACGACGATGAACACCTGGAAGCAGACCGCGAACGCCAGACCGCCGCCCAGGAGCTTGCCGAAGCTGTCGCGCACGGCGATGGCGCTGCGCAGGCCGCGCAACGCGAAGATCATGTAGATCAGCAGCAGGGCCGCGAAGCCGACGAACCCGAGCTCCTCGCCGATCACGGCGGTGATGAAGTCGGTGTTCGCCTCGGGGATCATCTCCGGGCGGCCGGCGCCGAGACCGGCACCACCGATACCTCCGGTCGCGAGACCGAAGAGCGACTGCGAGATCTGGTAGCCACCACCGATGCGCTCGTACCGCCCGATGGGGTCCTGCCAGTTCGCCACGCGCTGCTGGACGTGCGCGAAGAGCTTCCACGCGACGATCGCGCCACCGGAGAACAGGCCGAGGCCGAGCACCACCCACGCCGCGCGTTCGGTGGCGACGTAGAGCAGCACGAGCACGATGCCGAAGAACAGCAGCGACGAGCCGAGGTCCTTCTGCAGCACCATGACCGCGACCGTGACGCCCCACGCGGCGAACAGCGGGCCCAGGTCGCGGGCGCGCGGCAGGTCCATGCCGAGGAACCGGCGGCCCGCGGTGGTGAAGAGGTCCCGCTTCGACACCAGGAACGCGGCGAAGAAGACCATCAGCAGGATCTTGGCGAACTCACCCGGCTGAAGTGACAACGGGCCGAGGCGCAGCCAGATCTTCGCGCCGTTGATCTCCGGCGCGATGAACCCCGGCAGCACACCGGGCAGCATCAGCGCGACCAGTCCGATGAGGCCGAACGTGTAGCCGAACCGCGCGAGCGTGCGGTGGTCGGAGAGGAACTTCAGCGTCGCCGCGAACAGCACCAACCCGATCGCGGTCCAGATGACCTGCTTGAACGCCACCGGGTCCCACGTCGAGCCGTCCAGGAAGACGGTGCCCTCCATGGCGAGGTCGATCCGGTGGATGACCACCAGACCGAGCCCGTTGAGCAGCGCGACGCACGGCAGGATCGCCGCGTCCGCGTAAGGCGCCCACCTGCGCACGGCGAGGTGGGCACAGGCGAAGAGCCCGAGGTACGCGAGACCGAGGTAGAGAACCCTCAGGCTCAGCGACCGCTCCTGGTTCAGTTCGACCAGGATCAGCGCCAGCGTCACGAGTCCGGCAGCGAACGACAGCATCACCAGTTCGGTGCCGCGCCGCGTGGGCGGTCGCAGTCCCGGCGACGTGCTCGTCGCCACCGACGCGCCTGGTGAGCCTTCCCCGGCGGGGACGGGCGAGCCCATCAACTACGGACCCTCCCGGCATTCCACACCCGGCTTTTGCTGGGAGGGGGTGAGCGAAGGCTCGGTGGCGCCGGTCTCCGGGTTCGGCGAACCGTTCGCGGGCGGCGTGCTGGGCGAGGTGCTGGGCGTCGTGCTGCTCGACGTCGACGACGTGTCCTTGCACAACGGCAACATGTGCTCCGTGCGCAGCAACCTCACCGCGGCGCGCGCGCCGTCCAGGCCGTTGTCGCTGCGGATGCCGGCGGTGATGGTCTTGCGACCGGCTTCCTGCAGGTCCTTCAGCGTGATCGGGGTGCAGCCCGTCGATCCGGGCGGGCACGAGTCCTCGACCTTGGACGACAGCTTGAACCCGAGCACCGAGCCGTTGAGGCCGCGGAAGATCGCGACCTGGCCGTCCTCGGTGGCGCCGACGTAGAACTGGGTGTTGAGCCACAGCTTGCCGCCGACCGCCACGGCACCGGTCAGGAGGAGCAGCACGAAGATGATCACGAACGCCTTGATCGCGTTCCGCTTCTTGCGCCGCGGGTCCTGCGGGGGTGGCGGTGCCTCCATGCGCTGCGGCATCGGCGGGCGCTGCTGCGTGAGCGCGCTCGCCCGCGAGGCCGCGGAGTCCGGCGGGGTGTTGTGGTCCTCGCTGCCGTCACCGGCCGCGCCACCGACGATCGGGTAGTCGTCGCCGAAGTCGACGTCCTCGACGTCCGCCACGATCACCGTGACGTTGTCGGGGCCGCCGCCCTTGAGCGCGAGTTCGATCATGCGGTCCGCGCAGGCCTGCGGGTCCGGGATGCGGATCGCCTCGTCGAGCGTCTCCAGGCTCACGACTCCGGACAGACCGTCCGAGCAGAGCAGGAACCGGTCGCCGGAGCGTGCTTCACGCACCGTGAGGCTGGGCTCGAAGTCGTGGCCGGTGAGCGCACGCAGCAGCAACGAGCGTTGCGGGTGCGTGGCTGCCTCGTCCGGCGTGATCCGGCCCTCGTCGATCAACGACTGGACGAACGTGTCGTCGTGCGTGATCTGCGCGAACGTGCCCTCCCTCAGGAGGTACGCGCGTGAGTCGCCGATGTGCACGAGTCCGAGCCGGTTGCCCGCGAACAGGATGGCCGTGAGCGTGGTGCCCATGCCTTCCAGGTCCGGGTCGCTCGTGACCAGTTCGGAAATGGCGCCGTTGCCGGCCGCGACCGCGTCGCGGAGCTTGCCGAGGAGGTCGTCGCCAGGCTCGTCGTCGTCGACGTGGGCCAGCGAGGCGATGACCACCTTGCTCGCGACTTCACCGGCGGCGTGGCCACCCATGCCGTCGGCGACTGCGAGCAGGCGGGGGCCCGCGTACACGGAGTCCTGGTTGTTGGAACGAACCAGGCCCCTGTCGCTGCGGGCCGCGTATCGAAGAACCAAGGTCATGAGCGCAGCTCGATCACCGTTTTGCCAATGCGGATCGGGGTGCCGAGAGGTACTCGCAGGGGTGCGGTGACCTTGGCTCGGTCTAGGTAGGTGCCGTTCGTGGAGCCGAGGTCCTCCACGTACCAGTCGGTACCGCGCATGGACAACCTCGCGTGCCTGGTCGACGCGAAGTCGTCGTCCAGGACGAGAGTGGAGTCGTCAGCGCGGCCGATCAGGATCGGCCTGCCGTCGAGCGAGATGCGGGTGCCGGTCAGCGCCCCGTGGGTGACCACGAGTTGCCGCGGCGCCTTGCTTCCCCTCGCCGACTTCTCGGACCTCCGGAAACCGGGCAGACCTGACGCCCGGAGCCCTGAGGCTGCGTAGAGATCAGAGCGGACCACACGTAGGGCGGCCAGCACAAAGAGCCAGAGGAGCACGAGAAAGCCCGCTCTGGTCAGCTGCATCACCAGCTCTGGCACCGGTTGTAACCGCTCCTGCCTTGAGTTGCTTACCGACGCCCGTATCGACCTCAGCCCGCGGTGCGGAAAACCAGTGACGAGTGGCCGATGCGGACGACGTCGCCCTCCGCGAGCTGCCAAGTCTGCACTGGCGTGCCGTTCACCGTGGTCCCGTTTGTCGAACCGAGATCAGCGAGCATCGCATTCTGCCCGTCCCAGGAGATTTCCAGGTGGCGCCTGGAGACTCCCGTGTCCGGGAGGCGGAAGTCGGCTTCCTGCCCACGTCCTACGACGTTTCCACCCTGCTTGAGGTTGTACGTCCGGTTGGAACCGTCGTCGAGGTGCAGGGTCGCGTTGAGCTGACGGTTGGCGCCCTGGGTGGCCGGCGGGGCGTATCCGCCCTGGTTGTAGCCCTGGTCGTAGCCGGCTTGCTGGCCGTACGCCGGCTGCTGGCCGTAACCCTGGTCATAGCCGCCTTGCTGGCCGTAACCCTGGTCGTAGCCGGGCTGCTGTGCGCCGCCGTAGCCCTGGTCGTAACCCTGCTGCTGG
>NZ_VSRL01000184.1 GCF_012184385.1 Lentzea indica | reverse complement strand
ACAAACATCCTCTCGCCCAACAGCACCGCTGTCAGGACTCAAGGTGTCCGGCATCCGGGGGCAACTCCAGTGCGACTCGTGACGGGACCACCCCACACCCCAAACACGCACGCAACAGCACCCCGCCCAGACCAACAGGCGTGCCATCAACCCGCGCACGGCGCTGGACCCCCGATCAGATTGCCGGGGGTCCGGGGGCAGAGCCCCTGGGGGAACCACAAAACCGCCAGCCGCCAACGAAACATGGGGACGCTACGGGCAGAGCGCGCACACCGCAGGCTCACGCAGGCGTCCCCCCGATCCGGGAACCCCTACATCTCAACGTACTCACGGGGTCCGACAAGATCATTCCTTGGCAAGCTCGTCCAACACGGACTGCAGATCAGAAGCCAGCACAGGCACCAAAAACGCCGCAGCCACCCGATGATCCTTGTCCACAACGAACGTAGAAGGAACCGTATTAGCCGGAACCCCCTTGAAAACATTGATAAAACTACGAGAAGAAGCGTCGTAAATGGACGGATACGTCAAAGACCGATCCCGCATGAAGTCCCGAGGATGATCCTTCGACGTCTCCTTGACGTCGACCCCGATAACCTGAGTCCCAGCGTCAAAAATCTTCTGCATCTCAGGCGCCTCAGTACGACAGGGCCCACACCAGGCACCCCAGATGTTGATCACAACGGGCTTCCCGGCGTAGTCGGACAACCGAACCGTCTGACCGTCCGACATCAGGGACTCCCCTTCGAGCCCCTTCAACTCCTTGCGCTCAGAAGCCGCATACCGGATCTTCACCTGCCCACCGGGCGCAACGAGGTAGAAGTCGCCCGCACCGATCTGGGCAGCGTCCTTCCCGACCGTGCAGCCGGAGAGCAAAAGCAACAACACCAGCAACCGCTTCATGCCCCGGTCACCCGAGGATTGGTAGCCCCCACAGGCTCCGAGTAAGCGATCCTCACCAGCTGCTCACCCTCGAAGATCAACGAGGTCAAGGAGGCCAGCGAGCACTCCCGGCGCCGCGGGTCGTGCCACATCCGCTTGCCCTCCAAGAACCGCCGCACGGTCCAAATGGGCAACTGGTGCGACACGCAGACGGCCTCATGCCCCTCAGCGGCAGCACGAGCCTTCTGCACGGCACCGAACATCCGGTGCGCGATCTCGATGTACGGCTCGCCCCACGACGGCTTGAACGGGTTCACCAGCTTCGGCCAGTGCTGCGGCGACCGCAGAGCACCGTCCCCCACCGCGACCTTCAGCCCCTCGAACTGGTTGTCCGCCTCGATCAACCGGTCGTCGGTGGCCAGCTCGAGACGATGGGAGTCGGCGATCGGCGCCGCGGTCTGCTGCGCCCGCTCCAACGGCGACGCGACGACGTGCACGATGTCGTGGTCGGCCAGGAACTCGGCGACGGTGAGCGCCTGCTTCTGGCCGCGCTCGGACAGCTTGAAGCCGGGGATGCGGCCGTACAGGATGCCTGTCGGGTTGTGCACCTCACCGTGGCGGAGCAGGTGGACGACGGTGCGGGTCACTTGCGGGCCTCCTTGGCGGCGCGGGCCGCGTGGGGCAGCGCGTCGGCGATCACGGCGAACTCCTCTTCACCCATGGCGGCGTTGACGAACCAGGCCTCGAACGCCGACGGCGGGGCGTAGACGCCTCGTTCCAGCAGTGCGTGGAAGAACGGCGGGAAGCGCCACGTCTCGCACGCCTGCGCACCCGCGTAGTCCTTCACCTCTGAAGAACCGAAGAACACGCTCACCAGGTTCCCGGCGAACTGCACGCGGTGCTCGACACCGGCCTCGGTCAAGGCCGCGGTGAACAGCGCGCCCAGCCGTGTGGCGTTGCGGTTCAGCGCCACGTAAACCGCGTCGTCGGCCGCGCGCAACGTCGCCAGGCCTGCGGCCACCGCCACGGGGTTACCGGACAGCGTGCCCGCCTGGTAGACCGGGCCGGACGGGGCCAGGCGCGCCATCACGTCCGCGCGGCCGCCGAACGCCGCCGCGGGCAGGCCACCGGACATGACCTTGCCGAACGTGTAGAGGTCCCCGCGCACGCGCTCCAGGCCGAACCAGCCGGCGCGCGAGACGCGGAAGCCGGTCATGACCTCGTCCATGATCAGCAACGCGCCGTCGGCGTCGCAGATCTCGCGCAGGCCCGCGTTGAAGTCGGCGAGAGGCGCGACCGCGCCCATGTTGCCCGCCGCGGCCTCGGTGATGATGCAGGCGATCTCGCCGGGGTTCTCCGCGAACGCCGCCCGCACGGCCTCGATGTCGTTGTACGGCAGCACGATCGTGTCCGCGGCCTGCGCGCCCGTGACGCCGGGCGAGGTCGGCAGCCCCAGCGTCGCGACGCCGGAGCCGGCCTGCGCCAGCAGCGCGTCGACGTGGCCGTGGTAGCAGCCGGCGAACTTGATGACCTTGCGCCGCTCGGTGAAGCCGCGCGCCAGACGGATCGCGCTCATCGTGGCCTCGGTGCCCGAGTTGACCAGGCGCACCTGGCGGACCGGCTCGACGCGATCGACGAGCTCGGCCGCGAGCTCGATCTCACCCTCGGTCGGCGTGCCGAACGACAGACCGAAAGCAGCCGCCTTCTGCACGGCCTCGACCACGGACGGGTGGGCGTGCCCGAGGATCATCGGGCCCCACGAGGCCACCAGGTCGACGTACCGGTTGCCGTCCGCGTCCCACAGGTGCGGACCCTCGCCACGAACCATGAAGCGCGGGGTGCCGCCGACGGAGTGGAACGCCCGCACCGGAGAGTTGACCCCGCCGGGGGTCAGCGTCGACGCGCGCTCGAACAGGGCCTGGGATCGACTCGCAGTCACGTACCCCAGTCTCACACGTCGGCTTCAGCGGCTTTCTGCGGCCGGGTGCGCAAGGCCAGCACGACCTGCCGCACCGCGTCGAGCCCGAGGAGCACGGCCAGCGTCATCGCGCCGGCGGCGGTGCCCAGCCAGTTGCCGTGATAGCGCGTGGAGATCAACGGCTCACGGCCGTCGATCGGGTAGGCGAGCCGCACGACGCCGCGGTTCCAGCACCACACGGCGGCGATTACCAGCAGGACGATCGCGACGACCTCGCCGGCGGCGATGAGCCACCGCTTGGGCTGGTGCAGGCTCGGGCCGGCGGGCGGAACGGCGTCCGGCTCGTGCTCCGGCACCGTGTCCGTCTCTGGCTCGGTAGCGGCCTCTGTCACGTTGCTCACCCTCTCACGACCCGCCGCAGCGCCGCGAGGAAGGCTTCGGGATCGCGCGCCCATCCCAGCACCACCGTGCCGTCGAGCAGCCGCAACGGCACCGCTGTCGTGCCCTTCGGCACCGACCAGCCACCGCCGAGCACCCGCGCACCGGTCGGCGCACCGACGTCGCGGCAGGCCTCGATCATCGCGACCGGCAGCTTCTCCCGCCCGAACTGGGCCTCCTCGGCCGTCAGCACGACGCTGCCGGTCTTCACCCGGCCGTACACCCACAACACCGCGCCGAGCGTCAGACCGAGCCCCACGATCGTCCACAGCGCCACGGACGCCGGCCCGGTGATGAGCTCGATCAGGTACCCGGCGACCGCGAACGCAGGTCCCCACAGAAGCGGCCACCAGCTGCTGCCGGACTCGCGGTACAGCACTACCGCACGTACTTGTTCGACGCCGGGAGGAACTGCAGCGTCACGGCCGCGATGGTCAGCCCGATCACCACGATGCTGATCGTCACGGCCGGCTGCCACACGTGCGACGCCAACGCGATGAGCATGATCGCGATCATCGACAGGAACCCGAGCACACCGAGGATCGTGAGCAGGATCCGCGCCCAGTTCTGGCCGTTGCGCAGCACGATCGCGAACGCGACGTACGGCGCGGCGGCGACGAGCATGGCGAAGCCGAACATCAACGCCATGGCCCGCAAGCCGAACTCGCCTGCTTGCCGCTCCTCGGCGGTGACGAGCGCACCGTCCCGGTTGAGGAAGTAGTCGGCGTTGGTGAGCAGCATCACCGGGACCACCGCGACGGACAGCACCGCGCCCGCGATCCAGATCCACATCGCGGCGGTGATCGTGGGCGGCCTCGGTGGCGCCAGCTCCTGCGGCAGCACGGGTGCGAGCGGTGTCATGGAGAAGCTCGCCTGACCGACGTGGCTCACCTGGTAGTGCCCGCCGTGGTCCGGCGTCACCGGGTAGGAGCCCGCAGGGTTCTGCCACTGCGCGTTGTCCGGGTTCTGCCACGGGCCGGGGTTCTGCGGATCGGTCACTGCTCACGCACCTCCGCGAGCCACTGTGCCGTACGCGACTGCCACGTGAAGACGATTGCGACGCAGATGAGCAGCAGTGTGACCAGGTTCGCCGCGCTGACCCCGAGGAACAGGATCCAGATCATGTGCACGATCGAGATGACCGACAGCGCGACCCGCGCCCAGTTCTTGCGGCGCAGGAACGCGCGGGTCAGCCACGCGTACGCCGCGGCGAAGATCACCGCGACCACCGTCAGCGTCACCAGGAAACTCGTGACCTGGTCCGACGACCACTTGGTCAGCTCCTGCACATGCCCGCGCTGAAACCACAGTCCCACAACGGTGAACAGGACGAACACGGCGGTCGCGAGCCACAGCCCGACGGCGATGCGGACCGGCTTCGGAGCGTCGTTCACGACGTCTGCTCGTGCTCGGCCAGGTAGTCGGCAGACTGGCGGAAGTAGAACAGCACCAGGCCGGAGACGGCGACCAGCGCCGTCACGATGCCGAGCGTGCTCGTGAGCATCTGGAAGAACAGGCCGATCAGCAACGTGATCATCAGGCCCGTGCGGCTCTTCCTCACGCCGTCGCGGACCTTGCCCGCCAACCACACCGCGAGCCCGGCGAGCACGACCGTCACCACCAGCGAGACGATCAGCAGGCCGTTGAGCGTCGAGGCGATCATGTCCCGGGTGATCTTCGGGTCCTTGTTGGCCTGAACGGCAGCTTCGATCAGCTGCTGTTTGTTGAGCAGCACGTACAACGCGGCCAGCACGCCGAGCGCGGAGCCGGTCACGACGAGCCAGTAGCCCGCGGTGATCGTGCCGGGGGTGCCCGATTTCTTCGGAGACGTCACGATCGCGAACTTAGGACCGCAGGAAGTCGCTGTCCACCACGACTCGCGTCCTGAAGTGCGCGGACACCCGGTACATCAGCACGATCGCGGTCGCGTCGAGCACCGTCGTGACGACCGTGACGGCCAGGTCGGCAGGCCGCATCGCCACCCCGAGCGCCGCGGCGGTCCCGCTGCCGAACGCGACCAGCCGGAACAGTCCGAACGCGACGGAGGCGGCGCCGAGGACCGTCAGCACGATCCTGGCCCAGTTGCGCCCACGCGCCATCGCGTTCGCCAGCCGCGTGTACGCGACGAGGATCACGGTCGCGATCAGCAGGCCGAACAGGATCCCGCCGTTGACGCCCGAGTCGATCTGGTCCTGGCCGAGCGCCGGGTTCTGCCTGCGCGCCTCGGCCACGAGCGTCTCGCGGTCGAAGAGCTGCGCGACGAACCGAGCCATGCCGACGCCCGCGCTGGCGATCCACAACCAGCGCGAGACGTTGATCAGCTTCGGTGCGGGAGCAGGGATCAGCGGTCGAGCCACCGCGCCGCTTCCACGGCCCAGTACGTCAGCACGATGTCCGCACCCGCACGCCGGATGGCCGTGAGCGACTCGAGGATCGAGCGCTCGCGGTCGATCCAGCCGTTCGCGGCGGCGGCTTCGATCATCGCGTACTCGCCCGAGATCTGGTACGCCGCAACGGGAACGTCCGAGATCTCGGCGACGGTCTTCAGCACGTCCAGGTACAGCAGCGCCGGCTTGACCATGACCATGTCCGCGCCCTCGGCGAGGTCCAGCTGCACCTCGCGGATCGCCTCACGGCCGTTCGCGGGGTCCTGCTGGTAGGTCTTGCGGTCGCCGACGAGCTGCGACTCCACGGCGTCGCGGAACGGGCCGAAGAACGCAGAGGCGTACTTGACCGAGTAGGCGAGGATGCCGGTGTCCTGCAGGCCAGCCTCGTCCAGCGCGCTGCGGATGAAGCCGATCTGGCCGTCCATCATCCCGCTGGGGCCGACGACGTGAGCACCGGCGCGCGCCTGGGCCACGGCCATCTCGCCGTAGAGCTCGAGCGTGGCGTCGTTGTCGACCGTGCCGTCGGCCGCGAGCACGCCGCAGTGGCCGTGATCGGTGAACTCGTCGAGGCAGCAGTCCGACATGAGAACCGTGCTGTCGCCCAGCTCCGAGCGGAGATCAGCCAAAGCGACGTTGAGGATGCCGTCCGGGTCGGTCGCGCCGGAGCCGACGGCGTCGCGCTCGGCGGGGACGCCGAACAACATGATGCCGCCGACGCCTGCCTGCACGGCCTCGACAGCGGCTTTGCGCAGCGAGTCACGGGAGTGCTGCAGGACGCCGGGCATGCTGCCGATCGCGGCGGGCTCGGTCAGACCTTCTTTGACGAACATCGGCAGCACGAGCTGCCTCGGGCGCACGTCGGTCTCGGAGACCAGGCGGCGCATGGCGGGCGTCGTGCGGAGACGCCTCGGCCGGTGAAGTGGGTACACGGCGGACTCCCTGCGGAGAGAGTCGAAGGGGCCACCCCACGATCTCGGATGGCCCCAACGGCTTGATGAACTAGCTGCGGCGCAGGCGCTTGGTCTTGCGCGGAGGAGGCAGCGCTCCCTCGGCGCGCAACCGGGCGGCGTGTGCGGCCAGCGCGTCGACCAGCGCGGGCACGTTCGCCTCCTCGGGCTGCACGTCGACACGGAGGCCGAACTCCCGCGCCGTCTCGGCGGTCTGCGGGCCGATGCACGCGACGAGCGTGCGGGCGTGCGGCTTGCCCGCGATGCCGACCAGGTTCCGCACGGTCGACGACGAGGTGAAGCACACCGCGTCGAAGCCACCGGACTTGATCATCTCGCGGGTCTCGGCGGGCGGCGGGGCCGCACGCACGGTGCGGTACGCCGTCACGTCGTCGATCTCCCAGCCACGTTCGCGCAGGCCGGCGGCCAGCGTCTCGGTGGCGATGTCGGCCCGCGGCAGCAGCACGCGGTCGACCGGGTCGAGGATGTCGTCGTAGGGCGGGAAGTCGTTGAGGAGACCCTCGCTCGACTGCTCACCCGACGGCACGAGCTCGGGGATGATGCCGAACGAGCGCACCTTCGCGGCCGTGGCCTCGCCGACGCAGGCGATCTTCACGCCGGAGAACGCACGCGCGTCCAGACCGAACTCGCGGAACTTCTCCCACACCGCGCGAACGGCGTTGGTCGAGGTGAAGACGACCCACTGGTAGCGGCCGTCGACCAGACCCTTGACCGAACGCTCCATCTGCGCGGGGCTGCGCGGCGGCTCGACCGAGATGGTCGGCACCTCGACGGCGATGGCGCCGTGCGAGTGCAGACGCTCGCTCATCGCACCGGCCTGCTCCTTGGTCCGCGGGACCAGCACGCGCCAGCCGTACAGCGCCCGCGACTCCCACCAGGAGAGCTTCGAACGCGCGGCAGCGGCGGCACCGACCGTGACGACCAGCGGGCCGCCCAGCTCACCGGCGTCGGCGGCGACGGCCGCCAGCGTGGTGTCGATGGTGCGCTGCTGGAATCCGGTGCCCTCGGCGGTCACGGCGACCGGGGTCTGCGGCGCGAGGCCGTTCTCGACCAGGTTCGACGCGGCCTCCGCGAGGTGCGAGCCGGTCGCGTGCAGCACGAGCGTCCCGGGCGCGGCGGCAAGGCCTGCCCAGTCCGTCACCGCGCGCACGTCGACCTCGGTGTGCACGCCACCGAGTGCGACACCCGCGTACGCCGGAACCGCGGTGCCCGAGGGCACGCCGGGTACGACGTCGAACGGGATCGTCGACTTCGCGACGGCCTGCGCTTCCTTCACGACCGAGTCGAGGGTGAGCGGGTCACCCGCGACCAGGCGCACGACGGTAGCGCCGTTGCGCGCCTCGGCCACCAGGTCCTTGGCAACGTCGGCGGCCTCGCCTACGGCGGGGCGGACCTCGACTCCCTCGGCCACGGTCGCGAGGACGTCCGAGGGGACGTCTGGATCGGTGACCACGAGTTCAGCCCTGGTGAGCAAGTCGTGGGCCCGGACCGTGAGCAGCCCGGTGTCGCCTGGGCCGGAGCCCACGAAGGCGATGCGTCCGGGGGTCTTGCGTGCGCGGGTCATCAGGGCACTCCCCATCGATTACGCCTCTGGGCCGCTGAGCACTGCGGCCCCGAGGTCGAGCAACTCGGCGGCCAGCGCCCGGCCGAGTCCCTCAGCTTCGGTCAAGTCACCGGTGGCGGACGCGCGGAGGAGATCGTTCTCCGGCGTCGCAGCGACCCCGCGCAGAGAAAGCCGATACACGACCTTCCCATCGTCGTCGAGGTCTTCCACCACATCGGCCAGCGCGCCGACCGGCGCGCTGCAGCCCGCCTCGAGTGCGGCCAGCATGGCGCGCTCGGCGGTCACAGCGGCCCGGCTGGCCGAGTCGTCCAAAGTGGACTGGATCAGGTGCTCGGCGTCGACGTCGTCGACCCGGCACTCGACTGCCAACGCGCCCTGTGCGGGCGCGGGAAGCATCTGGATGGGCTCCAGGTTCTCGGTGATCTCGCTCGTGCGACCGAGGCGCGCGATGCCGGCACGGGCCAGCACCACGGCGTCGAGCTCGCCGTTGCGAACCTTGCCGATGCGCGTGTCCACGTTGCCGCGCAACGGAACGATGTTCAGCCCGAGGCCCAACGCCTCCAGCTGCGCGGCACGGCGCGGGGATCCGGTGCCCACAGTGGACCCAGGCGGCAGCTCGCCCAGCGTGAGGCCGTCGCGCGCCACGAGAGCGTCGCGCGGGTCTTCACGCTGAGGCACCGCCGCGAGCACCAGACGGGGGTCCGGCGCGGTCGGGAGGTCCTTGTAGGAGTGGACGGCGACGTCGATCTCGTCGTTCGCGAGCGCGTCGCGCAGCGCGGACGTGAACACGCCGATGCCGATCTGCGCGATCGGGGCGTCGGAGAGGTCACCCGGCGTCTTGATGACGACGATCTCGACCTGAGCTCCGGCAGCCTTGAGCGCCTCGGCCACGGTCCCCGTCTGGGCGAGCGCCAATGCGCTGCCACGGGTACCGATCCGTAGGGTGCGGGTCACCGCGTTTCACCATCCACAGAAGCTTGCTTGGTCTGACTGACAACCCCAGGCGACTGGGGGTCGAGCCCGAACAGTTCGCGGAGAGCCTCCGCGTAGCCGGTACCACCAGGTGCGGAGGCGAGCTCCTTCACCCGGACGGTCGGCGTGTGCAGGAGCTTGTCTACAACGCGGCGCACCGTCTTGGCCAATTCACCGCGTGTCGCGGCGTCCAGTTCGGGAAGTCGCGAATCGAGACGGAGCAGCTCGGCGTCGACCACCTCGGCCGCCCGCTTGCGCAGGGCCGTGACGGTCGGCGTGACCTCCGCGGAGCGCTGGCTCGCGAGGTAGGCCTTGACCTCACTGGCGACGAGCTGGGCGGCCATCCGCGCGTCCACGCCCGCAGGGGCGTCCGAGAGGCGCCGCTGCAGCGTTTCCAGGTCCACCACACGAACGTTCGGCAGCTCGGCCGCGGCCGGGTCGACGTCCTTGGGCAGGCCCAGGTCGCACACGACCAGCGGCCGCGAGCGCTTGGTGATCATGTCCGCGCGGACGACCGTGTCGACCGACCCGGTGCACGCGAAGACGATGTCCGCGAGATCGATTTCGACGGCCAGCGCGGTGAGGTCGACAGCCGTCGCGGGGACGCCCTCCGCCTTCAGCGACGTGGCGAGACGCACACCGTTGGCCTGCGTCCGGTTCGCGATGACGACCTCGCCGTGCCCGCCCTGCGCAGGTGCGCGGCGGCCAGGCCACCCATGGCGCCCGCGCCGACGAGCAGCGCGCGCTTGCCCACGAGAGTGCCCAGCTCGGCCTCGGCGTCACCGAGCGCCTCGGACACGACCGACGCACCCGCGTGGTCGATGCCCGTCTCGGTGTGCACGCGCTTGCCGACGCGCAGCGCGTTCTGGGTGAGCTCGTGGACGGTCTTGCCGACGGTGCCCGCCTCGTCCGCCGCCGCGTACGCACCGCGCAGCTGGCCGAGGATCTGGGACTCGCCGACGACCATCGAGTCGAGGCCGGCCGCGACGGAGAACAGGTGCTCGACGGCAGCGGCGGCGTAATGCACGTAAAAGTGCTCGTACAGCGACTGGGCGTCGACCTGGGCGTGCTGCGCCAGGACCTCGACGACCTCGGACATGCCGCCGTGGAACGACTCGACGACGGCGTAGACCTCGACCCGGTTGCAGGTCGACAGGACCATCGCCTCGGAGACGCTGGGGGCGGCGAGCAGCTGACCGAGCACCTTGGGCAGGTTCGGCTCGGCCACGGTGACGCGTTCCAGGACCGGGACCGGGGCGGTGCGGTGCGACAGACCGACTACGAGCACACTCATGCACTCACCACGTCTGCCGGAGCCGTCTGGCTCACGCTCACGGGCGAATCACCATCCCGTCCACACCGAGTCCGTTGTTGTCGACCGAGACGCTCGCAGCCTCGTCCGCACGTCGAGCGACGTGGAACGACAGGATCTGCATCTCGACCGCCAAGTCAACCTTGCGCACCTCGACGTTGTCTGGAACCTGAAGGACAACTGGTGCAAAGTTCAGAATGCACTGCACGCCCGCAGATACCAAACGGTCGCAAACCGACTGAGCGGCGGGCGGCGGCGTCGCGATGACGCCGATCGACACCTCGCGCTCGAGGCAGATCGCGGTGATCTCGTCGATGTGGTTGACAGGTATGCCCCCAACAGGCACTCCGATGAGATCGGCGTCCACGTCGAAGAGCGCGGTGACCGGGAACCCGCGGCCGGGGAAGCCCCCGTAGTTGGCCAGAGCGTGACCAAGGTTACCGATGCCGACGACGGCCACGGAGTGGTTGCGGGTGAGCCCGAGGATCCGCTCGATGTGGCTCACGAGGACCTCGACGTCGTACCCGACGCCCCTCGTGCCGTAGGAGCCGATGTAGCTCAGATCCTTGCGGAGCTTGGCCGCGTTGACGCCCGCCGCCTGGCTGAGCTCTTCGCTGGAGACGGCGTTCACACCCTGGTCGGCCATGCCCGACAGCACGCGGAGGTACACGGCGAGCCTGGCCACCGCCGCCTCGGGAATCGCGCGAGCGCGCTCCCTGTCGGCAGGCTCCAGAGGGGTGGTGGTCGTCTCACCTTCGCCCCGCTGTGATGCCACGCTCTCCGACCTCCGGGTGTGCTTCACCGCGGGGACCCCGCGGTGCTGGTGATGTACACACCGTACCGCTTGTGAACGGATGCACAAAGTCGGTGCTCGGGCGTCACTGTGCTGGTCACAGGGCGTGACCAGCACCGGAGCGGTTCATGATCACTACGGGGTGAGCACCTACTCGACGGTGAAGGTGACCGAGTGCCACCCGGTGGCGCCGTCGGGAACCGGATCGAGCCGTGCCTGGTCCTGGGTGTAGCCCGACTTGTCGGTCGCGCGGCACTCGACCGTGTGACCACCGGGCCGCAGGTCCAGCTCGATCCGCCACATCCGCCACGTGGTGTCGCTGACGTCCGCCCCCAGCTCGGCTTCCTGCCACGGCCCGCCGTCCGCACGGACCTCGACCTTCGCGACGCCCTTCGGCTGCGCCCACGCCGTGCCCGCGACGACCGTCTTGCCCCGGATCTTGCCGAAGCCCTTCGGCCGGTCGATCCGCGACATCGTCTTGATCGGGGCCCTGACCGCCCAGCCGCGCGGAATCCAGTAGCCCTGTTCCTTCGCGAACGTGGTGACGTTGAGATCGGTGACCCACTTGGTCGCGGAAACGTAGCCGTACAAACCGGGCACCACGAGCCGCGCGGGAAATCCGTGCTCGGCCGGCAGCGGCTCACCGTTCATGCCGATCGCGATCAGGCCGCGTTCCAGGACGTAGTCGAGCGGGCTTCCCGCGGTGAACCCCTCGTCGCTGGTGCTGAACAGCTGGTCCGCGCCCGCCTTCACGCCGGCTTCCCTGAGCACGTCACCGATCCTGATGCCGATGAAGTCGGCCGTGGAGATGTACGGGCCGCCGACCTCGTTCGAGACGCAGGTCAGGGTGACCCTCTCCTCGACCAGGTCCCGCTGGCGGATCTCGTCGAACGTGAGCACGGTCGGGCGCTCGACCATGCCGTGGACCCGCAACGTCCACTCCTCTGCCCGGATCCTCGGCACGCTCAGCGCCGTGTCGATCCGGTAGAAGTCCTCGTTGCTCGTGATGAAGCTCGGGGTGCCGTCCTTGACGAAGTCGGCGTTGACCGGGACCTCGGGCGCCTGGTCCTGGGCGTGATTGCGCCGACGGCCCTGCGCGAGCCCTCCACGTCCGTCCTGGCGCCCAGGAGCTGGCCCGCGACGCCTGCGGTCACGGCCAGCCCCGCCGTGACCAGGAAGTCACGCCTGGAGCCGTTCTCCTCGGTCTCTTTGTGCAGGTAGCGGAACACGTAAAGGCCGGCGGCGAGGCTGGCCAGAGGCGCGAGTACGGCGAGCTGGCCGACGTCCGGTCTGGTGACGACGGCAGCGACGCCGACGAGACCCAACAGGATCGCCACGGCGGATCCCGGCGTGGGGCTGTTCCGGCTGGCCAGTCCGGCCGCGACGCCGATGCCCGCCAGGACCAGGGCCATGCCGATGAGCAGCACGAGCTTGTCGTAGGTGCCGAACGTGGTGACCGCGAAGTCCTTCAGCCACGACGGCGTGAGGTCGATCGCGGCGTTGCCCACAGCCAGGTACGGCGAGGCGCTGATGCCCACGAAGGCCGCCACCAGATGCCCGGCCGCCAGCGCGGCGATGATCGCGAGCAGTCCGGTGAGCGCTGCCTTGACGGGCTTCATGCCTCCAATTCGACACCCAGGTGCACCTGGTTCGCTCAGGTCGTAAGGCCCCGGTAATCAACTACTCGGCGAGAGCCGCCCGCAGGCGGTCCTCCTCGACCTTCCAGTAGCCGTGCTCGGCACCGTCCACCAGGAACACCGGCACCCGGTCGCCGTACTCGGCACGCAGCTCCGGATCGGAGTCGACGTCCTCGACGGACCAGGTGGCACCCAGGTCCGCGCAGATCCGCTCGATCTCGACCGCCGCCACCTCGCAGGCGTGGCACGACACCCGGCTCATCAACGTCACGTGGTGGGTCATCGGTCAGGCTCCCAACGGCTTGCGCAGCACGGCGCGCGCCAGCTTGCCCGTCGGCGAGTGCGGCAGGGCGGGGACGAACTCCACCGACGTCGGCACCTTGAACTTCGCCAATCGCGCGGCACAGTGCGACACGACGTCCTCGACCGACACCGTGGCCCCGTCCCGCAGCACCACGACGACCTTCACCGACTCACCGGTCTTCTCGTCCGGCACCCCGACAGCAGCGGCCTCCACGACGGCCGGCATCTCACCGACGACCTGCTCGACCTCGTGCGGATAGACGTTGAACCCGTTCACGATGATCAGGTCACCAGCACGGTCCACCAGGTGCAGGTCACCGTCCGAGTCGATGAACCCGACGTCACCCGTGCGGAACCACCCGGAAGAATCGGGCCCGTGCGCCCCGTCCGGCCAGTAGCCGCTGAACAGGTTGTCGCCCTTCGCAGACACCAGGCCGGTACCCGGCTCGTCCTCGTCGATGTCGAGCACCGACCCGTCGGTGTCGACCAGCCGGATCTCGACGCCCGGCAGCGCCTGCCCGACGGCTCCCGGCTTCGGCACGCCTCCGACCAGCGTGGACGTGAGCACCGGCCCGGTCTCGGTCAGCCCGTACCCCTCGTAGATCGGGATGCCGATGGCCGCACGCATCTCGTCGATGACGCCCGCCGGGAGCGGGGCGGCGCCGGAGGTGAAGAGCCGGACCGTGGCCAGCTTCTCGCGCAGCACCTCGATCGGGTTCGCCAGCAGCGCCCGGTACATGGGCGGCACACCGACCATCGTCGTGACGCGGTGCTGCTCGATGACGTCCAAAGCAGAAGAAGGCTCGAAGCGCTCCAGCAGGACGGCCGTGGCGCCCGCGCCCGCCACCTGCAGCAGGCCGGGGCCGAGGCCGTAGACGTGGAACAACGGCAGCGCGAGCAGCACCCGGTCGCCCGCGGTCACGGGTGCGGGGCGCAGCGCGGCGCACTGCGAGACGTTGGCCAGCAACGCGCGGTGGGACAGCATCGCGCCGCGCGGCACGCCGGACGTGCCGGAGGTGTAGCCGAGCACCGCGAGGTCCTCACCGCCGCGGACCGCCTCGAAGGGCTCACCGACAGCGGAAACGTCAGGAACGTCGAGCACGGTGGCGTCGGAACCCTCACCGTCGCCGACCAGGAGCGCCGCTCCGGAGTCAGCCAGGATGCGCTGCAGCTCGCGCGACGGGTTGCCGGGGCCGGTGGGCACCACGACGCCGCCCGCGCGCAGGATCCCGAAGACCGCGACCACGAACTCGGGGCTCGTGGGCAGCCGTACCGCCACTCGGTCGCCTGGTTCGAGACCGGAATCGGCCAAACGGCGGGCGAAAGCATCAACCGCACCGTCGATGGTTTCCCACGTGAGGCTCTTTCCGCTCGCCACGTCGACCAGAGCGACGTGGCTGGGTCCCCGCTGTGCCGAAGCACGGACCAGATCTGAGACATTGCGAGCGGAAGTCAACACGGCCTCCTCATGAACAACTGGACGCTTCGAGCAGTCTTCCACGCGTGGCGCGCGTCACGAAGCCGCGGTTGATACGTCTCCACTTCGCAACCCCGTCCGCTACCTACTACGGAGTAACAACACGTATGCTGCCGCCACGGCGACTCTGTGGAGGTGCCGCCAGCCGATGACCGCACGGGCACGACCGACCACGATCAGGACCACCCGGACCATGACGGGAGGTCAGCACGACAACGCCGGCGACGAGCCGTGGGAGCTCGTCAAGGCCGCCCAAGAGGGTGACACCGAGGCGTTCGGAGTGCTGTACGACAAGTACGTCGACATGGTGTTCCGTTATGTCCTCTTCCGGGTGGGCGGCGATCGTGCGTTCGCCGAGGACGTGACGAGCGAGACGTTCCTACGTGCCCTACGGAGCATCGGTTCGGTCAGCTACCAGGGCCGCGACGTCGGGGCGTGGTTCGTGACGATCGCCCGCAACATCGTGTTCGACCACGTGAAGTCCAGCCGGTACCGGCTCGAGGTCACCACCGCCGAGCTCCAGGACAACCGCGAGGAGACGAGCGGTCCGGAACAAGAAGTCATGACCGAAGCGACCAACGCGGAGCTGCTCCGGTGCGTTTCCCAGTTGGGTGACGATCAGCGCGAATGCATCGTGCTGAGGTTCATCGAAGGCAAGTCGGTTTCGGAGGTCGCGCAGCTCATGGACCGCAACGAGGGCGCCGTGAAGGCGCTGCAACACAGGGCCGTTCGGCGGCTCGCACAGATTCTTCCGTCGTGGCTGCGGTGATAACGATCGCAGACGCGTAACCCAAAGCAGATCAACTTCGTTACTCGGGCTGAGATGGACGGCAAGGGAAGAACACCGCGGTGGCGGCACACGGAGCACGAGCGATTCGCCCGTGCCGTTGAAGGCGGCCCTCAGCCGGTGGGCGGCGACGACTTCGCTGAGGATCTCGCGATCGTCGAACTGCTCCGGCGCATGGACGTCGGCCCGGACGCCGAGGCGCGCGAGCGCATGAAGCAGCGCATCCTCACCGCGCCCCCACCCGAGAAGCCATTGGTGCTCTCGTCTGTAAGACGCGTGGGAGCGCGCGCACGATTAGCAGTCGCAGCGGCCGCGGTGCTCTGCTTGCTGATGTCGCTCGCCGGCATGAGCGTGCTGCTCAGCCGTGACGCGCTCCCGGGAGACCCGCTCTACGGAATCAAACGCACCACGGAAGGCGCTTCCCTCGGCCTGACCTTCGACGACGAGTCCCGCGCGCTCAAACACCTGGAGTTCGCCGCGTCCAGGGTCACCGAGATGGAGACCCTGGCCGACCGCGCCTCCGGTCCGTCCGCCCAGCTCACGGCCCTGGCCGACCTGGACGCCGACGCGGTGGAAGGCGCCCGCCAGCTCACCACGTACGCGACCGCGGCCGACGAAAGCGCGCTGCCAGCCCTGCGCGACTGGGCACTGGCCCAGTACGTGAAGCTCGGCACGCTGCGCCCCCGCCTGCCAGAAGACGCAGGCGCCCACGCCGACACGACGATGTGGCTGCTCGCAAGCATCGCCCAACGCGCCCACGACCTGGCCGCCCGCTCCGACTGCAGCGCCCTGACCAGCGGTTCCTCCGACACCCTCGGCCCACTACCGTCCAAGGACGAGTGCGCCTCAGCCGTCACGGACCCGAACTCGTCGTCCGGCCGCAACCCGTCCTCGGTGCCGCCAACCCCCTCGGGCCAGCCCGGACAGCCGGGCTCGGCAACCCCGTCCACACAGCCCACCCAATCCGCTGTCCCCGGCGCCTCGACCCCGCCGACGTCACAGCCAGGCACCTCCACGCCACCGACGTCGGGCAAGCCCGGAATCACGATTCCCTTGCCGTTGCCGCTGCCCAGCATCTCGCTACCGCTGCTTCCCGGCATCAGCTTCGGCTGAGTCGAGGGCTTGCAGCCGGACCTGATCGCTAGGCTTGTGACATGGCAAGCAACCGTGAGATGGAGAGCGACCGGCTGGCCCAGCTCGCCGGCGAGGCATCAGCTGAGGCGGCAATCCAGGCTGCCGCGGCGGCGCCCGAGCTCGAAGCCTCGCTGGTGGTGCCCACAGACCTGACCGCAGCCGCGTTCTTCGACGTCGACAACACGATGATGATGGGTGCGTCGATCTTCCACTTCGCCCGAGGCCTGGCCGCGCGCAAGTACTTCTCCTCGTCCGACCTGGCAGGCTTCGTCTGGCAACAGCTGAAGTTCCGAGTGGGCGGCCGCGAAGACCCGGCCTCAGTCAAAGCCTCGAGAGAGCAGGCCCTCTCCTTCGTGGCAGGCCGCAGCGTCGCCGAACTGGTCTCCCTGGGCGAGGAGATCTTCGACGAACTGATGGCCGACCGCATCTGGAAGGGCACCCAGGCCCTCGCCCAAATGCACCTGGACGCAGGCCAACGCGTCTGGCTGGTCACAGCCACCCCAGTAGAACTGGCCCAAATCATCGCCCGCCGCCTGGGCCTGACCGGCGCCCTGGGCACAGTCTCGGAGTCAGAAGACGGCGTCTACACGGGCCGCCTGGTAGGCGACCTCCTGCACGGCAAGGCCAAGGCCCAAGCCGTCCGCTCCCTGGCCGCCAAAGAGGGCCTGGACCTGCGCCGCTGCACGGCCTACTCGGACTCCTCGAACGACGTCCCGATGCTCTCGGTGGTAGGCACGGCCGTAGCCGTAAATCCCGACTCGCAGCTGCGCGAGATCTCACGCCGCAAGGGCTGGGAAATCCGAGACTTCCGCACAGGCCGCAAGGCCGCCAAGATCGGCGTCCCGTCGGTCCTGGGCGCAGGAGCCCTGGCCGGTGCGGTAGCAGCCACGCTGGCATACCGACGCCGAGTGAAGTAGCGCTCCAAGTAGCACCCCCCGGTTGATCACGCGCAATGCCGGAGGCGAGCTGACCGCGAAGGCGAAGCCGAGCAGCACTTCACACACAACGTGGGTGGGGTGGTCCCGTCACGAGTCGTGCTGACGCGTCCTGCCGCGCCCGAGGGGATAGGTCAAGTCGACACGCTTTTCGTCGACTTGACCTATCCCCTCGGGTGTGGCTGCCTCCGTGCGACTCGTGACGGGACCACCCCACACCAACAGCACCACGCACGCAGCCGCAAGCCGCCAAAAGCAACAGGCGTGCCATCAACCCACGCGCGGCGCTGGACAGGTCTTTGATCAGATTGGCGGGGTCTGGGGCGGAGCCCCAGGGTTCCGGCAAAGTCGTGTTGGTGCTGGTCAGGGGTGGATTC
>NZ_VSRL01000183.1 GCF_012184385.1 Lentzea indica | reverse complement strand
CTGGCCGCGGCGCACGCGGCGGGGATCGTGCACCGCGACGTCAAGCCCGGCAACGTGCTGCTCGGCGACGACGGCACCGTCAAGATCACGGACTTCGGGATCTCCCGCGCCGGCCGGTGACGTGGCGGTGACCAAGTCGGGGACGCTCGCGGGAACGCTGGCCTACCTCGCGCCCGAACTGGCCCGCGGCGCGGAGCCCAACGCGGCGGCGGACATGTTCTCGTTCGGGGCGACCCTCTACGCGATGACCGAGGGGCAGCCGCCGTTCGGGCGTTCCGCCAACGAGTTCGGCCTGCTCTACAAGATCTCGACCGGCGACATCGCACCTCCTGAGCGGTCCGGTCCGCTGACGCCCCTGCTCACCGCGCTGCTGGCGATGGACCCCTCCGCCCGCCCCACCGCCGCGCAGACCGCGGAGGAGCTGGTGTCCGGCACGCCGCACGCGACGGTCGAGGTGCCGCGGCCACCGGGCGTGTCCACCAGGAAGCGGCGCTGGATCGCCGCGGTGGCGGCCGCCGTGGTGGTCGTGGTGACAGCCGTGACCGTGCTGGCGACGTACGTGTTCGACCGTGACCAGGCCTCCGGGTCGCCGGCGGCACGTCGACGCCGCCGGCCTCCTCGTCCCAGGTGCCCACGACCTTCACCACCGGGCAGGTGGACGAGTTCATCAAGCAGCACTTCGCCAAGCTGCCGAAGGACACCGCGGGCGCACGGAAGGACTGGGTTCCCGAGTTCCGGCCGCCCGAGAAGGACGACGATCAGTACTGGGGTGCGTACGAGGGGGTGTGGATCTACGGCGAGCCCGTGATCAGCAGCTCCGTCCTCGACTCGGACAGGTATGCCGCCGAGGTGGACCTGACGCTGCGCAAGCGGGGTGCGGCGGAGAAGGACGTGACGATCCGGCGCCACCGCCTGGACCTCCAGGTCAAGGACGGAAAACTGCTGATCGCCCACGCACGCGAGGTGGGTGACTGACGTTCCGTTCGGGCTGGTCAACGCCTGTCTCCGTCTTGACCGGTTCTGCAAGTCGTTGCAGGTGTGACCGGGAACGTTGTCAGGCCCGCAGGGGTGGCAGGTAAGTTGCCTCGTCATGCGAGCACTTCGCCGGTTCACCGTCCGAGCCAGCCTGCCGGAGCCCCTGTCCGCGCTGAGCACGCTCGCCACCAACCTGCGCTGGACGTGGCACCCGCCCACGCAGGACCTCTTCGCCTCGATCGACTCACGCGTCTGGTCAGAGGTGGGTGGCGACCCGTTGCGCCTGCTCTCCGTCGTCGACGCCGGGAAGCTGGAGTCACTCGCGAGAGATGAGCAGTTCCTGCTCAAACTCCACGCCCTCTCCTCCGACCTGGAGCGCTACGTCGAGGGGCCGCGCTGGTACCAGCGGCGCCAGGACGAGATCGCCCAGCGCCGCGAGCACGGCGCCACGAACGACACGCCGCTGCCCACGAGCGTCGCGTACTTCTCGATGGAGTTCGGCGTGCACGAGGCGCTGCCGAACTACTCGGGCGGTCTCGGCATCCTCGCCGGCGACCACCTCAAGGCGGCCTCCGACCTGGGCGTTCCGCTGATCGCAGTCGGCCTGCTCTACCGGTCCGGGTACTTCCGGCAGTCGCTGTCGCTCGACGGCTGGCAGCAGGAGCACTACCCGTCGCTCGACCCGCGCGGGCTGCCGCTGGAGCTGCTGACCGAGCCGTCCGGGCTGCCGTTGCTCGTGCACGTCGCCATGCCCGGTGACCGGATGCTGCGCGCGAAGATCTGGCGGGCGCGGGTCGGCCGTGTGCCGCTGCTGCTGCTCGACTCGGACGTGGAGCAGAACGACGAGGACCTGCGCGGCGTCACCGACAGGCTCTACGGCGGCGACCAGAACCACCGCATCCGCCAGGAGATCCTCGCCGGCATCGGCGGCGTGCGGGCCGTCCGGACGTTCTGCGAGCTCACCGGGCATCCGCAGCCCGAGGTGTTCCACACGAACGAGGGTCACGCCGGCTTCCTCGGCCTGGAGCGGATCCGCGAGTACATCACCAACGACGGCCTCGACTTCGACCAGGCGCTCACGGCCGCGCGCGCCGGTGCCGTGTTCACCACGCACACGCCCGTGCCCGCCGGTATCGACAGGTTCCCGGTCGACCTGGTGCAGCACTACTTCGGCGCCGAGAACCTCGTGCCCAGCGTGAACACCCAGCGCATCCTCGCGCTGGGCGCCGAGGACAACCCCGGCATGTTCAACATGGCCCACATGGGTCTGCGGCTCGCCCAGCGCGCGAACGGCGTGTCCAAACTGCACGGTGAGGTCAGCAGGGACATGTTCCGCGGCCTGTGGCCGGGCTTCGACGCCACCGAGGTGCCGATCGGCTCGGTCACCAACGGCGTGCACGGGCCGACCTGGGCGGCGACCGAGATGAGCAGGCTGCTCGGTGCGTCCGAAGCGGACAGCCACAACAGCAGCGGCCTCGGCCTCGGCGCGTTCGAGCCGGTCACCGACGCCGGTCTGTGGGAGCTGCGCAGCACCCTGCGCGGCCGGCTGGTCGACGAGGTGCGGCGCCGGCTGCGCGAGTCGTGGCTGCAGCGCGGCGCGTCGGCGCTGGAGCTGGGCTGGACCGACTCGGTGTTCGACCAGAACGTGCTGACCGTCGGGTTCGCCCGGCGCGTGCCGACGTACAAGCGCCTCACGCTGATGCTGCGCGACCCGGAGCGGCTGCGGTCTCTCCTCCTGCACCCCGAACGGCCCGTGCAGCTCGTGGTCGCCGGCAAGTCGCACCCGGCCGACGACGGCGGCAAGGCGCTGATCCAGCAGATCGTGCGTTACGCCGACGACGCGGGCGTGCGGCACCGGATCGTGTTCCTGCCGGACTACGACATGTCCATGGCCCGGTACCTGTACTGGGGCTGCGACGTGTGGCTCAACAACCCGATGCGCCCGCTGGAGGCGTGCGGCACGTCCGGCATGAAGGCCGCTTTGAACGGCGGCCTCAACCTGTCCATCCGTGACGGCTGGTGGGACGAGCTGTACGACGGCTCGAACGGCTGGGCCATCCCGACCGCGGACGGCGTCAGCGACCCGGTCCGCCGTGACGACCTCGAGGCCAACGCGCTGTACGACCTGCTCGGTTCGCAGGTCGCGCCGCTGTTCTACGACCGCGGCGAGGACGGCGTGCCGACCCGCTGGATGTCGATGGTCCGGCACACGCTGGCCTCGCTCGGCCCGGTCGTGCAGGCCTCCCGCATGGTTCGCGAGTACGTGGAGACCTACTACGCGCCGGCCGCCGCGTCCGCGAGCAACGTGGTCGGCGAGGGCTACCGGGGCGCGAAGGAGCTGTCCGCGTACCGGCACCGGCTGCGCGCGTCGTGGACGCGGGTGCGGGTGCTCGACAGCGACCTCGTGCTCGGCGGCTCGACGGTGCCGGTGCTGGGCGCGCCGGTCATCGTGCGGGCGCGGGTCGAGCTGGCGGGGCTGGAGCCGTCCGAAGTGGACGTTCAGGTCGTGCTCGGCAAGGTGTCCCACGACTCCGACGAGCTCAAGGACATCGTGACCGCCCCGATGAACTACGCGGGCAACGGCAACTACGAGGCAGAGGTGCCGCTGCCGCACGCAGGTGCGCTCGGCTACACCGTGCGCGTGCTGCCGCGTCACGGCCTGTTGGCGTCTCCCGCCGAACTCGGCAGGGTCGTTCTCGCCAGCTGACCTGCTACCGAGATCAACACAGGGCATCCAGTTCGCCTTCAAACGGCGGGCTGGATGCCCTGATGTGTTCGTCTTCTTTGTTTCCTGTTCACTGCTCGTGACCTGCTTCAGGCGCGTGTTCGATTCAGGGCCCCTCCCTCAATCGAATGAGTCCTTTTTCGGGTGGGTGAATTCGCGATCTCCGCTGGTAGGGGTCGGTGTGCAGGCTTACGCTCTGTCGCATGGAATGAACCGCACCTGAATTCCTGACCGGTATTTCGGCGCGGCTCCAGCGAAATTGCGCATTGAGGAAGAAGGTAGCCGTGAAGAAAACGATTACCGCACTCTCGCTCGTCGCAGCTCTGTTCACCGCTTCAACCATCCCGGCTGCCAGTGCGACGCCTGCCGCGCCAGAACTCCCAGCCGCCTGCGCCGGTCTCGTGACGGACCTCGCCGGGAAGCTCACGAAAGTCGTCAGCAGCCTGTTGCCCATTCCGAACGTGGCCGCCGTGACACCGTTGATCGGCGACCTGCTGAACCTCGTGACGGCGTTGCAGGGCTCCGGCTGTCTGCCGACACCGCCCGTGAGCGTGCCGGGTGTGCCGCTGCCCGCGAAGGCGGTCGAGTACAGCGGCCCGGTCGACCAGTGTCTGCCGGTCGTGCTGAACCTGATCTCGTCCATCGCCGGTCTCGGCGGCACGATCCTCGGCGCCGCGAGCGGCGGTCTGCCTGACGTCGGCAAACTCACCGGGATCCTGACGACGTTGCTCAAGACCGTCACCGACCTGCTGCAGAAGTGCGGTCTACCGGCACCTCCTGGTGGTCTGCCTGCGCTGCCCGTGCCGCTGCCGGTCGAGAAGGGCTGATCCGAACGCGGGGTGGGAAAGGGCCCGTCACCGGTCTCGGTGACGGGCCCTTTCCTTGTGCGCGTTGCGTAGTATTCCGTGTAATGCCGAATAAGCGTGGCGAGCTGCGCGGTCACCCGTTTGCCGTGGTTCAAGCCTTTTTTGAGAATGCACACCATGGTGCGACCGATTCGTTTTCGGCCCGAATGTGTGGTTAACCTGCAGGCACGGCCTGTTCGTGTACTGCACCCACGCAGAGCACGGACGTGCTGGACACGCAGCTCGTGGGGCCATCACGGTCACCGGGCCAGGCAACATCGGAGGCAATGGCAACAACGTCGGAATCAACACAACTGAGGTAACGGCAACAGCAACGGTGGCGGCGGCAACAACGTCGGCGCGGGAAACTCGGGCGGGAACGGCAGCAATTCTCCCGGTTTCCCCGGCTGAGTCGAACCGTTCGGTCAGCTGATCTTCCGGCCGGTGGTGGGGCAGACCGCCCGGCAGGCCTTCCCCGGATCAGCTGATCTCCAGACGGGCGCGGGTCGCCGCCACCCGTGGACTCCAGCCCGCGAGCTCGTGCGCTTCGGCCGCGAGCTCGCGGGCTTTCGCGTTGTTGCCGTCGGCCATCCACGCCCGCGCGATGGTGATCAGGTCGTCGGCGCGGCCCATCGCGTTCTCGCTCGACTCGGCGGAGTAGCCGGCGAGCTGCCTGGCCTTCGCGGTGTCGCCCTCGAGCAGCGCCATGACCGCCAGCGTCCCGTTCGCCCGGTGCTTCGGATATCCCGCCTCGTAGGCGTTGTTGAGCATGCTGCGGGCCGTCTTCAGCCCGGTCTCCGCGGGGAACTGCCCTGCCTCCACCGCCTGCACGGCGACCCCGGCCGTGGTGGCCATGACGAACGCCAGCTCGCGCGTGCCGAGGTCCTGCCGTCCGTTCAACCCGATCACCGTCTGCAGCGCTTCGAGGTACCGCTCGCGGGCGCACGCGGTCACGACCTTGAGCCCGACCACGGTGAGCAGGTCGGGGTGATCCCTCGCCAGCTCCTCGTGGATCCGCTCGGCCTCGTCGATGTCACCGCGGTGGTAGGCGTCCATGCCGGCGAGGACCCGCGGCCGCGCCTCCAGCTCGCCGAGCGGCCGGCCGGTCAGCTTCGGCAGGGTGAACACGAACCAGCCCAGGCTGGTGTGGCCCGGCCGCTCGATCGGCACGAGCTGCAGCAGGAAGCACGCCGTGGCGGCCGCCGCCATGCCCTTGCCGAACGCCGCACCGGTGGCGAGCCAGGTCGCCGCCGCGACCGCCGCGCAGAAGACGATCGAGAACGCCCCGGTCAGGACGGTCCGCCTGCGCACGCCCGGCTTCAGCCCGGTGATGCCGATGGTGGCGAGCACCGGGATGGTGCGCAGCACGATCCGCCGGTGCGTCCTGGTCCACGACTTGAGCTCGCCGCCGATGCCGATGATCACGTGCGTGATGCGGAGTCCGAAGAGGACGGCGCCGAGCGCAAGGCCCGCCTGCGCCGCGGTCAGTTCCAGCAGCAGGCCGACTAGCGCCCCGGCGAGGCCGGCATACCAGTCCGTGAGGGTCCAGGCGATCGTGCCGATCACGACCAGGGCCGTCACGACCCAGCGCACAACTGTCACGATCGACAGACGCTACCGGCGTGGCAGCGGTTCCACCGGCGAATGGTCACACCACGGCCTGCGAGCCGCCCTCCCTGACGGGCAGGCCCGCCGCGCGCCAGCCGCGGTATCCGCCGACGAGGTCCGTGGCGTTCGCCAGCCCGATCCGCTGCAGGTCACGAGCGGCGAGTGACGACGCCCAGCCCTCGTTGCACACCACGACGACCGTCGTGTCCGCGGTGAAACCCGGCAGCCGCCAGTCGCCTGCCGGGTCGAGCCGCCACTCCAGCACGATCCGCTCGACCACCACGGAGTTCTCGATCTCGCCCTCGGCCAGCCGGTTGTGGTGCGGCCGGATGTCCACGACCAGCGCGTCCTTCAGGCGGTGCAGCTCGTGTGGCTCCAGCCGTTTCAGGTGGGACCGCGCCTCTTCGAGGATGGTGTCGACGTTGCTCACGGGCCCTCCTGGTCGGCCAGCTGACGCAGTTCGGACAGCGGAAGGCGCTGCGCGGGCAGCGGCGGGATGGAATCGGGGATGTCGAGCAGCGACGCGTACTCGCGGGTCGGCACGAGCGGTGGCGAGTAGGCGTGCACGGTCGCGGCCGGTGCCTCGAACGGGTTCGTCACCTGGTGCGCCCGTCCCGCGCCGAAACCCAGCGCGTCGCCGGTCGTGCGGACCGCGGACCGGATCGGCCCGGCGGGGTAGCGGTAGTCCTCCCGGAGACTGCCGGTCAGCACGGTGAACGAGCCGGCGGAGCCACCGTGGTCGTGCGGCTCCGTGCCCTGGCCAGGCAGCCACGACAGCAGCCACAGCTCCACGCCCTCGGTCAGTCCCAGCCGCGCCCACCAGCGGCGTTCGGCCGAGTGGCCGAGGATCGAGAGCAGGCCCGTCGTCAGCTCGCCGGCCACGAACGAGGTCAGATCGCGCAGTTCGCGCGGCGTCCACAGAGATCGGGACGGGTGGATCACGTCACGCAGCAGCCGGCAGTCCAGCGCCGGGTGCAGGTCGAACTGATCTTGCCCAGGATCTTGCGCAGATTGATCTTGCACGGAAATGTTTTCGGCAAACGTCGAAGTCACCGGCTCGCTCCTGATGGCCACGTCGGTACGGGGTAGCAACCAAGACGCGACGCAGCGGCTCAGCGCATGCGTCGCGTCGAGCTACACCCGCACGACGCCACGAGCACGAGGTCGATCGTGCGGTCAGTCCAGCAATAGACCAGCACGCCGGTGATGGTGCCAGACGTTCTCGGAGAGTGGCTAGAGCGTCCACACCATGGTCTGTGGTCTTGACCAAAGATTGCGGAGACCGGCGCACAGGCCGTACGAACGTCAGTCATGGAGCTCAGTCGCCGCAAGGCGCTCGCACTCGGTGCCGCCGCGGCCCTCGCGCCCGGCACGGCTCAGGCGTCGTCGGTCCCGCCTGCGATCTTCTACTCGCCGCACCAGGACGACGAGTCGCTCGCCATGGCCGGGTCGATCCGCGAGCACAAGGAAGCCGGTCGCCGGATGATCCTGGTGTTGCTCTCCAGGGGTGAGAACGGCGGCTTGCTCGACATCATGAACGGCGTCGCGGACTGTCCACTCGGGCAGAACTGCCCCGGCGGTGGTTCGCACAGCTTCGGCCTCGTGCAGGACGACATCGTCCGGGGACGCACCGCGGAGTTCAAGGCCGCCGCTCAGCGCCTCGGCGTCGACCGCGTGGTCATCAGGGACCGGCCGGACTCGGCGTGGGGCGACTACGCCGGGTTCGTGCGGGAGGTGAGGGACACGATCCTCGAGTTCGAGGCGAGATACCCCGGTGCCTCGCACAAGCTGGTCAACGGCTACCGCGACGTGATCCACGGCCATCCGCCGGACGAACCGAACCTGACGCACAAGGCGTGCCGTGAGGCGGCGGAAGGGCTTCCGGGCCTCGATTTCCGCTTCTACTGGGTCTACGGCTACACGTACCCGCAGGACCAGCGCACGGCGGATTACGTGCTTCCGTTGTCCGACAAGCAGTTCGCGCGCAGGCGGCAGGCGTTGGCCGAGTACGGCCGCTGGGACCCGAGTCGCGGCAGGTACGCGCTCGGGTACCACAGCGTCGGACCGCTCATGATCGACCCAGCGGCTGCTGATCCGCACGAGTACATCGATCTGCCCGGTTCAGCGCGGTACACGGAGCAGTAGCAGCGAACGCCCTTCCACCGTCACTTTCGACCTGGGCAGGATGGCGGCAGGATCCGCGGGGGAGCCGTCCGTCGTCGTCGTGTCCAGGTACGGCTCGTACGAGGGCCCGTACCGCTCGTGCGGCAGCGTCACCGTGATCGCGTCCGCACCGGCGTGCATCAGCAACAGCCACGAGTCGTCCGACACGAGCTCGCCGTCCCGCGTGCGCGACAGGCAGTTCGAGCCGTCGATGAACATGCCGAGCGTGCGGCGGCCCTCGTCGAACCAGTCGGTCTCGGCCATCTCCTGCCCGTCCGGCCGGAACCACACCAGGTCCGGGTTGCCGCTGGGCGTCGTGCGGCCCTCGAAGAACTCCGGCTGCCGCAGAGCCGGGGAGCTCGCACGCAGGTCGATGAGTCGCTGGGTGAACCCGAGCAGGGCCTCGCCTGCGTCCGTGGTCGTCCAGTCGACCCACGACACCTTGTTGTCGAGGCAGTACGCGTTGTTGTTGCCGCCCTGGGTGCGCCACATCTCGTCGCCCGCGACCATCATCGGGGTGCCCGTCGACAACACGAGCGTCGCGAGCAGGTTCCTCGCCTGCTTCGCGCGAAGCTCGATGATGCCGGGATCGGTCGTCTCGCCCTCGGCCCCGCAGTTCCACGACCGGTTGTCGTTCGTGCCGTCGCGGTTGTTCTCGCCGTTCTCCTCGTTGTGCTTGTCGTTGTACGACACGAGATCGCGCAGCGTGAACCCGTCGTGCGCGGTGATGAAGTTGATCGACTGCCACGGCCGGCGCAGATCGTCCGCGTACAGGTCCGACGAGCCGGAGAGCCGGTACGCGAGATCCCGCACGGACGTGTGCCCGCGCCAGAAGTCGCGGACCGTGTCGCGGTAGCGCCCGTTCCACTCGGCCCACTGCACCCCGAAGTCGCCGACGCGGTACCCGTCGCCGGTCGCGTCCCACGGCTCCGCGATCAGCTTGGACCTGCACAGCACCGGGTCCGTGGTGATGGCCGTCAGGAGCGCCGAGTCGCGGTCGAAGAACCCGCCGTTCGGCCGCCCCATCGTCGACGCGAGGTCGAACCGGAACCCGTCGACGCCCATCTCGTCGGCCCAGTACCGCAGCGAGTCGGTGACCAGCCGCACGACCTGCGGCGATCCGGCGTCCAGCGTGTTGCCGCACCCGGTGATGTCGACGGTGCTGCCGCCACCCGCGTGCAGGTAGTAGCCGGGCGCGTCGAACCCGCGGAAGCAGAGCGTCGGCCCGTCCGGCCCGCCCTCGCACGTGTGGTTGTAGACGACGTCGATCAGCACCTCGATGTTCGCCGCGTGGAGTGCCGCGACCATCGTCCGGAACTCCTGGACCTCCCGGCCGGCTCACTCGCGTACGCCGCGTGCGGCGCGCAGTACCCGAGCGGCGAGTAACCCCAGTAGTTGCTCGCGTTCCTGCTCAGCAGCGACGGCTCGTCCTGGAACGCCTGCACGGGGAGGAGTTCCACGGTGGTGACGCCGAGCCGCGTGAGGTGCTCGATCGCCGCAGGATGCGCCAGCCCGAGGTACGTGCCGCGCAGCTTCTCCGGGATGTCCGGGTGGTTCTTCGTGAAGCCCTTGACGTGCATCTCGTAGATCACGGCTTCCTCGAACGGCACCTCGGGCTTCACCCCCGTGTCCGCGCCGCCCGGCGAGCTGACGACGCTGAGGGGCACGCTCCCGAGCGAGTCGACCGCGGACGGCGGCCCGTGCATCGGATCGCCCACGTACCCGAGCGCGGCCTCGAGGTCCGTGATCTTCCCCGTGATCTGCCGCGCGTACGGGTCGACCAGCAGCTTCGCCGGGTTGCACCGCAGCCCGCGCCCCGCGTTGTACGGCCCGTGCACGCGGAACCCGTACCGCTGCCCCGGCGTGACCCCCGGCACGAGCCCGTGCCACACGCCGAACGTTCGTTCGGTCAGCTCGACCCGCTTCTCGGTCCCGTCGTCGCCGATGAGACAGACCTCGACCGCATCAGCGACGTGTGACGTCACCGCGAACCGGACACCGCCTGCTTCGGCGTGTGCCCCCAGTGGGAACGGTCGGCCTGCCAGCACCTCGGACTCGGGTCGCGTAGCCATACCTCCGATCTTGGCATCCGGCACCGACAAAAAACTTGAGAGTTCACACAGGCGGCGCAGCGGGTCCACCCGACGCGTGGGACACCCCGATGGAGGACCCGTGCATGGCCGTTCGGAACAATGGAGGCGTGGCGGACGTCGACGTGACAGATCTGGTCGTGCACATGGCGGGCGTGTCGGTCCGTCGGGGGAAGAACGTGCTGGTCGGCAACATCGACTGGAGCGTGGAACTGGATGAGCGCTGGGTGGTCCTCGGCCCGAACGGAGCCGGCAAGACGACCCTGCTACGGCTCGCCAGCGCCGAGCTGCACCCGACCAAGGGCAAGGTCCACCTCCTGGGTGAACGCCTGGGCAAGACCGACGTCCAGGAGCTCAAGCCCCGCATCGGCCTGTGTTCAGCGGCGCTGAACGGGCGGGTCCCCGGCGACGAGAAGGTCGTCGACCTGGTCGTGTCCGCGGGCTACGCCGTGCTCGGCCGCTGGCGCGAGGCGTACGGCAAGCAGGACACCGACCGCGCCCGTGAGCTGCTCGGCACGCTCGGCATCGCTCACCTCGCCGATCGCCTGTACGGCACCCTCAGCGAGGGTGAACGCAAGCGCACGCTGATCGCCCGCGCGTTGATGACCGACCCCGAGATGCTGCTGCTCGACGAGCCCGCCGCGGGCCTCGACCTGGGCGGCCGCGAGGACCTCGTCGCGAAGCTGTCCGAGCTCGCCATGGACCCGGACGCGCCCGCGATGGTGCTGGTCACGCACCACGTCGAGGAGATTCCGCCCGGTTTCACCCATGCGCTGCTCCTGCGTGAGGGCTCGGTCGTCGCTCAAGGCCTGCTCGACGACGTCCTCACTGAGGAAAACCTCTCAAAGACGTTCGGTCAGGACCTCGAACTGCAAAAGTCGGGGGAGCGGTTCTTCGCCCGCCGAAAGGTCTGAGAACTGTGCTGGACTGCCGCTGCTCCGCAGACGGCGGCGAGTTCGCCGGGAAGTCGGCCGCCCGGCCGAATCGCCGGCACCGAATTGGGCTTCGCCGAATTCGGCACCGGCGGTTGACCGGACGACCGACGCGAACTCGCGACTACTGACGGGTAACGTACGGTCTGTCCGGTACCTCATCGAGGAGGATTGAGTGGCTGAGTTCGTCAGGCTGGAAGTCGAGGACGGGATCGGCACGATCCGGCTGGATCGGCCACCGATGAACGCCCTGAACCGGCAGGTGCAGACCGAGCTCCAGGCCGCAGCCAAGGAGGCGTCGGAGCGTTCGGACGTCTACGCGGTCATCGTCTACGGCGGCGAGAAGGTCTTCGCGGCCGGTGCGGACGTCAAGGAGTTCGCGCAGATCTCCCACGCGGAGATGACGCTGCGGGCCAAGAGCCTGTCCGACGCGCTCGGCGCCATCAGCACGATCCCGAAGCCGACCGTTGCCGCGATCACGGGGTACGCGCTGGGCGGCGGTTTCGAGGTCGCGCTCGGCTGCGATCGCCGCATCGCCGGCGACAACGCGAAGGTCGGCCAGCCCGAGATCCTGCTCGGCCTGATCCCCGGTGGTGGCGGCACGCAGCGCCTCACCAGGCTGATCGGCCCGTCGAAGACCAAGGACCTGCTCTACACCGGCCGGTTCGTCCGCGCCCAGGAGGCGCTGGAGATCGGCATGGTCGACGAGGTCGTCGCCCCTGACGACGTCTACGCGGCCGCGGTGCGGTGGGCCAAGCAGTTCGTCAACGGACCGGTGCTCGCGCTCGCCGCGACCAAGGCGGCCGTCGACGGCGGCCTCGACACCGACCTGGAGTCGGGCCTGAAGCTCGAGAGCCACCTCTTCGCGGCGCTGTTCGCGACGGAGGACAAGAAGGCCGGTGTCGAGTCGTTCATCGCGAACGGCCCAGGAAAGGCGAAGTTCAGTGGCAACTGATCCGGCCCCCAACCCGCACGCGACCGCGGAAGAGGTCGAGGCGGCGTACAAGGACGCCAAGCTCGCCAACGTGCTCTACCACGACTGGGAAGCGGGCACGTACGACGAGAAGTGGTCGATCTCCTACGACGACCGCTGCATCACCTACGCCGTCGACCGCTTCAAGGCCGTCGCGGGTGATGCCGGCCCGTACGAGCACGCTCTGGAACTGGGCTGCGGCACGGGCTTCTTCCTGCTGAACCTCATGCAGGGCGACGTGATCAAGAAGGGCTCGGTCACCGACCTCTCGCCCGGCATGGTCGAGGTCGCGCTGCGCAACGCCGAGCACCTCGGCCTGGACGTCGACGGCCGCGTCGCCGACGCCGAGCGGATCCCGTACGACGACAACACCTTCGACCTCGTCGTCGGCCACGCGGTGCTGCACCACATCCCGGACGTGGAGGCGGCGATGCGCGAGGTGCTGCGCGTTCTCAAGCCGGGCGGCAAGTTCGTGTTCGCGGGCGACCCGACGAACATCGGCAACTTCTACGCCCGCAAGCTCGGCCAGGCGACGTGGTGGCTCACCACCAACATCACCAAGGCCGTGCCGGCGCTCGGGGAGTGGCGCCGTCCGCAGGAGGAGCTCGACGAGTCCTCCCGCGCCGCCGCTCTCGAGGCCGTCGTCGACCTGCACACGTTCGACCCGGACCAGCTGGAGGCCACGGCCAGGCGCGCGGGTGCTGTTTCCGTTCGCGCGGTGACCGACGAGCTTTCCGCCGCGTTGTTCGGCTGGCCGGTGCGCACGTTCGAGTCCGCCGTACCGCGCGAGAAGCTGGGCTTCGGCTGGGCGATGTTCGCCTACCGCACGTGGCAGCAGCTCTCGTGGGTCGACCAGAACGTCTTCGCGAAGGTCCTGCCGCGCGAGGTGTTCTACAACGTGTCGATCACCGGCAAGAAGTCTTCCTGAGTTGGGGTACGCGTTCACCTCGGACGACGTGACGTTCCTGCGCTCTGCCGCCGGAATCGCCGCGCTCGCCGAGGTGGACGCGTTGCCTTTCTCGGACGCTTCTCGCCTGCACGACGTCGGCGTGGCCCGCAAGCTGCTCGGCTCGCGGTTCGCTCCTGTCGTGGAAACCGTGCTGTTGCGTCGCCGTGCGGTGTCCAAACTGGACTCTCCTGCGTCGTGGCTCTTCACCGATGACGCTCTCCAGCAGGCAACCGCCTCGGCTGTCGCTCGCCATCGCGCCCTGCGGTTCTCCGGCCGCGACGTTCACGACGTCACCTGCTCGATCGGCGCGGATCTCTTCGCCCTGAGCGCGGTTGCCTCCCGGTGCATCGGTTCGGACCTCGATCCGGTCCGGCTGGCCATGGCGCGCAACAACGTTCCTGGTCAGCTCGTCGTTCAGGCTGATGCGCTGCGGCCTGTTTCGCGGGCTTCCGCCGTCACCGCGGACCCTGCTCGCCGCGACTCGTCAGGCCGCCGCAAATGGCACCCCGCGGACTTCGTGCCGCCGCTCGACGAGCTGTCCGAGGTCTACGCGGGCGTCGATCTCGCGGTGAAGTGCGCTCCCGGCATCGACTTCGCGGTCGCGCCGTGGGCCGACGAGATCGAGGTCGTGTCGCTGGACGGCTCGGTCCGCGAAGCCTGCCTGTGGACGCGAGGCCTTGCCACCCCAGGGGTTTCGCGCCGTGCGACGGTCATTCACGGGGACTCCTCGTGGACCGTCACCGACCTGGAGCCCGACGACTGCCTGGTCGGCGCACCGGGCTCGTGGATCATCGACCCGGACGGCGCTGTCGTGCGCGCGGGCCTGGTGCGCCACTACGCGGCCCGGCATGGTCTCTGGCAGCTCGACGAACGCATCGCGTACCTGAGCGGCGACACGCCACCCGCGGGCATCCGGGCGTTCCGCGTGCTCGAACACGGCCACTACACCGAGAAGGCGCTCAAGGCCCTGCTGAAGACGCGCGGGATCGGCAGGCTGGAGATTCTGGTGCGCGGCCTGGACGTCGACCCGAACACTTTGCGCAAGCGCCTGAAGCTCTCCGGCCCTTCGGAAGCCACGGTCGTGCTCACTCGCGTCGGGTCAAGGCCGGTCTTCCTGCTTTGCCAGGCTGAGCGCACCTAGCACCAGGCCGAGCCGGGCCTCGTGGTGATCCGGCCGCAGCCGCTTGCCGTGGGTGAGGGTGGCGATGCCGTGCAGCGAGCTCCAGAAGACCTCGGTGAGCGTCTCCAGATCACGTTCACCCGCAACGGGTTCGACCGCGGCGACGAGCTCGCCGAACGCGTCGCGCAGCTCCTGCGGCGCTTCTCCTGTGCCCCAAGGGATGTCGACCTCCCGCACGAACATCGCGTCGTAGAGCGCGGGCCTTTCCCGTGCGAACTCGAGGTACGCCTCCGCGGCGGTCCGCAGCCGTGATTTGTGTTGTGTGGCACGGGCTTTGCGCAACTTCCTGGCCAGCTCGCCGCACCCCTGCACCGCGACCGCGCGCACGATCGCGTCCTTGCCCTTGAAGTGGCTGTAGAGCACCGGCTGGCTGTACTCGACCTTGTCGGCGAGCCTGCGCGTGGTGACCGCGTCCCAGCCTTCTTCCTCTGCCAGCTCGCGGGCGGCGTCGATGATCAGCTGGTGGCGTTCCGCGCGCTCGCGTTCGCGTCGGTTCTGGATGGTCACGCCGATGAATCTACACTGCTAGACATTCGAGCGCTTCTAATGTTAGCGTCGCTCCTGTCGCTAGCAGTGCTAGATTCTTACGGAGGTTGCAATGCGGTTGACCACGATCATGGCCTGGCTCGTCGTGCTGGCGGGGTTCTACTTCGGCCTGAGCTATCTGCTCAACGGCGACGGTGCGGCAGCGGGTTTCGGCATCGTGGACCCGGACGGCTACTACGTCGTGAAGGGCGTCCGTGACCTCGCGTACGCCTTGACCGCGCTGATCCTGCTGGTCATGGGGCACCGGCGAGCCCTGGGCTGGGTGGTCCTGGCTGACTCGATCATCCCGATCGGCGACTGCCTCGCGGTGATCACGCACGGCGGAACGGTGGGCTATGCGCTAGCGGTGCACGGTTCCGCGGCAGTGCTGGTGCTGTTCACCGCTGGGCTGTTGCTGCGGGACACAGCGCCCGTACAGCCTCAGCCAGCGCCGAGTCGTTGATCTCGCCCAGCAACAGCCCGGTCAGGACGTGAAACGCCCGCCGCAGCTCATCGGGATGCGTGGACAGCACGAGCGTCCCGGCGAACGCGTCGGCATCACGCAGGTCGTCCAGCCCTCGTCCCTGCACGGCGTTCACGCCCTCGTTCAAACAGTGCAACGACATCACGTGGTCGCGCATCCCGTTGATCATGTGGAGCGCCTGCCACACACGGCCCCGCGCGATGGCCGACCGCGCGTGCAGGCCGTGGAGCCAAGCGAGGCCGATGAGCTCGGCGCGGTCGGGCTGGCCCGACTGGGGCAACGAGTTGGCCTCGCCGAAGAGCAGCCGGAACGTGGGCCCGGTCGCGCCGAACTCGGTCGACGGCCAGAACGCGATGTCCACCTGCAGCGTCGAGCGCATCAGGAAGACCCGGAAGAGGACCGCCCCGCGCCGCACGTCGAGGTGGCTGACCGCGCCGCACGCGTACATCAGCGCGGTCCAGTCGGTGACCACCGCGTCCAGTTCGCGGTCGATCGACAGCGCGAAGTCGATGTCGGACCAACGGTCTTCCCTGCCGACGGCCACCGAACCGGTCAACGCCGCCCCGACCACGCGCGGGTCGGTGTCGGCGGCGTTGACGAGGTCGCGGCGCAGCTGGTCACGTTCTGAAACTGTGAACACCACCCAACTTTATTGGCCGCGGCTCGAGGGATCGACGCGGGCGAACCTGAGCAGGTCCACCATCGTGAACTGACCGGCGTTGCGGGACGGCAGCGTCGGCTTCCAGTTCGGCTGCTGCCTCAGGTACGACTCGGGATCGAGCTGAAGCAGCCCGATGAACACCTCGCCGACCAGCCGGGCACTCGCGCCCGCGAGCGAGATCCCGTCACCGAGCGTCTCGGCCTCGCGCAGCGTGTAGTACCAGAGCGGCGTGGAGCGGTCGAAGCCGAACTCTCTGAGCTCCGGGATGTTGTCCAGCACCGGGATGCCCATGGCTTTCGCGATCTCCTGCCCGGACGGCAGCGACCACGTGAGGTGCCTCAGCAGGTTGCGCTGGGGCAACGAGATCGGCGGCTGACCGTCCGCGATCGCCCCGAGCGGGAGCTTGAACAGCGGCGTCGAGATGTTCGTGTCGATCCGCTTGTTCGGCCGCACCTGGCCGTCCCCGAAGTCGAAGAACGTCTGCCACCCGATGAACCTCCGGCGCGCCCGCCGCCCGCCGCGCAGATCCACCGGATCGGCCTGTCCTTCGCCGGCCGGGTCGAAGATGAAGCCGAAGAACGGCTGGCCGTTGTCGCCAGCGAGGTTGGCCCGGTACGACGGCCGCACCATGCTGTGCCCGAACCGGTAGCAGGCGCCCTGGAACTCGACCGGCATGAAGTGCTGGCCCTGCGCCGGCCGGTAGTGGCGCCGGCCGTGCGCCAGGATGTCCTGCGTGATTCCGAAGCCGATGATCTGCGGCAGGAACTCGTGCACGATGATCCACTGGTAGTGCCACACGACGGTGCGCTGCGCGTCCGCGAACACCCGGTCCGCCGACGTGCCCTGTGCCCGGAGCCGGTCCACGACCCGGTTGTGCAACAACAGGAACGCCGCGTGCAGGCCCGCGATCATCAGGTTCTCGTCGTTGCGCGGATCGCCGATGATCGCGACCCCGTCGCTTCTGCGCGGCAGGTCCTCGAACAACCCGCCGTTCTCCACCCGGAACTTGGCGCGGTCGTTCGAGTCGTACAGCTGCGGTGACAGGGTAGGTCCGCCGCCGTACACAGAATCCAATGACAGCGTGGGGTTGCGTGTGTTCGGACTCTGTTCGGGCTCGGCAGGCACGGCGAGCCGGGAGTGCAGGTCGAACGTGAAGTCGTGGTCGATGAACTGCCCGAGGAACGTCGTTCCCGCGGTGTGGAAGGGGTTGTCGACGTTGCCCGGACTCAGCTCCGGGTTGGTGATCAGTCGGATCGGCCCTTCGTGCAACGGATCCTTGGCGTCGAGCGGTCCGCCCTGTGCGCCCATCGCACGCAACGCGTCCTGCACGCGTGGCGTGTTCTCGGCGAACGGGGGCAGCCCGCTGAACATCCGTCCGAAGAACCGGGGCGACGTGGCTGCGGCTTCGAAATCCGCAGCCACTCGCGCGGCGGCAGGGGAGGACGCCAGCGTTACCGCACCGGCGCCCGCGACGCCTCCCAGAAATCCACGTCTGGTGAGATTGCCCATGTCAGCGCAGTGTTCTGCAAGATCACTCGCCGCCGCACGGACGAAGAACCATGCAGGGGACGCGAATCTCTTACGCCACCGTCCACCTCAGCCGGGCTTGCGCACCAGGTTCGTGTACCCGGCCAACGCCAGCGTCGCCAGCCCCCACACCGCGATCTGCACCAGCCAGATCGCCGCGGTGAACGCCTGTCCCGCCCGTGCGGCGGTGTCCAGATCGCACCGCGCCCGCATCCCGGTCGTGCCCAGCGGCAGCCCGCGGTCCAGCCCGAGGCCCACGAGTTCCATTGTGGAACAAGGCACTCCGGCCGCGGCTGCCGAGCTGGTGACCCGCTCGGCGGCCAGGTGGCCGG
>NZ_VSRL01000182.1 GCF_012184385.1 Lentzea indica | reverse complement strand
CGGTTGGTGCGCGGCCGGCGGTGCTGGCGGCGGCGTGACGGCATCGCCTGCGGTGGCGGCGCGAAGGTCCTCTTTGGACATGCCGAACAACTGGGCCTGGGTTTCCAGCACCTGGTCGGAGAGCTTCATGTCGTCGCCGATCGCACCCTCGACGATCCCCGCCTGACGACGGGCGGCTTCGGCGACGGCCTTCCGCAGCGTCGACATCAGTTCGGAGGCCAGCGCTTGCGGCGGTCTGCGCATGGCCAGGTCGGTCAGCCTGATGTCCTTGATGGTGCCGGACGGGCCCGCTACGACTGTCACGGCGCGGTCGGCCGAGGTGGCGACCGCCTCCATCTCGGTCAGCTGCTGCTGCATCTCGCCGATGTTGGCGAACTGCTGGTCAACGCGCTGCATCTGAGACTGGAACCGCTCGAACTGAGCGACCAGCTGCTCGAACGCCGCCGATGGCACAAGGACCTCCTCCTGGAACTCGCTCGCGCAAGATCACGCCAGCGGGCGCCATGATGGCAGGAGGAGTTTCCGTTTCGCTGCGCAACGGATGAATCGATGTGGCCGAGTAACCGGGACGACAGCGAAACGATCAGATGGTTGCCGAGGGGTGCCTCGGCTCCACGTCCGGCATGACGTCGAGCGTCTCCACGATCATGTCGACCAGGAACACGATCTCGTCGGGCTGAACCCTGTCCTGGCACACGACATGGACGAATCCGTCCTCTAAGGACAGCGTGAAGAACTCCAGCCGGACCTTTCGCGGTGGCACGGGAACCGTGGCGACCTCGATCCAGTGCTCGTACGTCAAGAGGGCGTCGGTGAGCACCGGCCTCGGGTTGCACGCCTCGGTCAGGCGGACGTGCCACGGCCCGCGCTCGAAGTCCAGTGACAGCTCGGCCTCGGACTTCGACCGCTGGAGCCGGGGAGACCACGCGGATGCCTGACCTTCGCCGGACAGAGAGCCACCGAGGCTTTCCGCCAGCTCGGCCAGGGCCGGTGTCTGCTCGGCGAGGACCTTCGAGCGTTCGCGGGCACGCCAGCGGGGACGCAGGGTCGTGTAGAAGACGACAGCGATGGCGATCACCACCACGACGTGCGGCTGCAGCAGGATCAGCAGGATGTCCCATGGCCCCCTCCGGCGACGACCCGTCGCTTCTCTTCAAGTCGTCGTGAGCGGGGATTGTTGAACAACCGCAGACGAAAACGGCCCCCGGACGGAAATCCGGGGGCCGTTCTCGGTTGCTGCCTAGCTCACTCGGACTCGGTCGCCGGAGCGTCCTGCGGCTCGGTGGCCGCGGGGGCTGCGAGGTCGACCGGCGGAGCGTCCGGCACGCGGTTCGGCTTGGCCTCGCCACGGAAGACGAACTTCGCCTTGTCGTGCTCGTCGGACACGCCGTCCCAGCCCTCGACGTCGGTGATGATGATCTGGCCCGGCTGGATCTCGCCGAACAGGATCTTCTCCGACAGGGTGTCCTCGATCTCGCGCTGGATCGTCCTGCGCAGCGGGCGGGCGCCCAGCACCGGGTCGAAGCCACGCTTGGCCAGCAGGGACTTGGCCCTGTCGGTCAGCTCGAGGGCCATGTCCTTGTTCTTCAGCTGCGTTTCGACGCGGGCGATCATCAGGTCCACCATCTTGATGATCTCGTCCTGAGTCAGCTGGTGGAAGACGATGATGTCGTCGATGCGGTTGAGGAACTCGGGGCGGAAGTGCTTCTTCAGCTCGTCGTTGACCTTGTTCTTCATGCGCTCGTAGTTGGACGCGGTGTCCTGACCCGAGGTGAAGCCGAGGCCGACGGCCTTGCTGATGTCGGACGTGCCCAGGTTCGACGTGAAGATGATGACGGTGTTCTTGAAGTCCACCGTCCGGCCCTGACCGTCGGTCAGGCGGCCGTCCTCCAGAACCTGGAGCAGCGTGTTGTAGACCTCCTGGTGGGCCTTCTCGATCTCGTCGAACAGCACGACGGAGAACGGCTTGCGGCGCACCTTCTCGGTGAGCTGGCCGCCCTCTTCGTAGCCGACGTAACCGGGAGGGGCACCGAAGAGCCGCGACGCGGTGTACCGGTCGTGGAACTCGCCCATGTCGATCTGGATGAGCGCGTCGTCCTCGCCGAACAGGAAGTTCGCCAGCGCCTTCGAAAGCTCGGTCTTACCGACACCGGACGGGCCGGCGAAGATGAACGAGCCGGAGGGGCGCTTCGGGTCCTTCAGACCGGCGCGGGTGCGGCGGATCGCCTGCGACACGGCCTTGACCGCGTCGACCTGGCCGATGATCCGCTTGTGCAGCTCGTCCTCCATGCGGAGCAGACGCGTGGTCTCCTCCTCGGTGAGCTTGAACACCGGGATGCCGGTCCAGTTGGCGAGGACCTCTGCGATCTGCTCGTCGTCGACTTCTGCGACGACGTCCAGGTCACCGTCCTTCCACTGCTTCTCCCGCTCGGCCTTCTGGCCCAGGAGCTGCTTCTCCGCGTCACGCAGCTTCGCCGCGCGCTCGAAGTCCTGCGCGTCGATCGCGGACTCCTTGTCGCGGCGCACGTCCGCGATCTTCTCGTCGAACTCGCGCAGGTCTGGCGGCGCGGTCATCCGGCGGATGCGCATGCGAGCGCCCGCCTCGTCGATGAGGTCGATCGCCTTGTCCGGCAGGAACCGGTCGTTGATGTACCGGTCGGCCAGCGTGGCGGCGGCGACCAGCGCGGAGTCGGTGATCGAGACGCGGTGGTGCGCCTCGTACCGGTCGCGCAGGCCCTTGAGGATCTCGATGGTGTGCTCGAGCGACGGCTCGCCCACCTGGATCGGCTGGAAACGACGCTCCAGCGCGGGGTCCTTCTCGACGTGCTTGCGGTACTCGTCGAGCGTGGTGGCACCGATCGTCTGCAGCTCGCCACGAGCCAGCATCGGCTTGAGGATCGACGCGGCGTCGATCGCGCCCTCGGCGGCACCCGCACCGACGAGCGTGTGGATCTCGTCGATGAACAGGATGATGTCGCCGCGCGTGCGGATCTCCTTGAGGACCTTCTTCAGGCGCTCTTCGAAGTCACCGCGGTAGCGCGAGCCCGCGACCAGCGAGCCGAGGTCGAGCGTGTAGAGCTGCTTGTCCTTGAGCGTCTCGGGCACCTCGCCCTTGACGACCATCTGCGCCAGTCCCTCGACGACGGCGGTCTTGCCGACGCCGGGCTCGCCGATGAGGACCGGGTTGTTCTTGGTGCGGCGGGACAGCACCTGCATGACCCGCTCGATCTCCTTGGCGCGCCCGATCACCGGGTCGAGCTTGCCCTCACGGGCCGAAGCCGTGAGGTTGCGCCCGAACTGGTCGAGCACCAGGGACGACGACGGCGTGCCTTCGCCACGACCGGTCGACTCCGACGCGCCCTTCTCCGTCGAGTAACCGGACAGCAGCTGCAGCACCTGCTGCCGCACCCTGTTCAGATCGGCACCCAGCTTCACGAGGACCTGCGCAGCAACGCCCTCGCCCTCGCGGATCAGGCCGAGCAGGATGTGCTCGGTGCCGATGTAGTTGTGGCCGAGCTGCAGCGCTTCACGCAGCGACAGCTCGAGAACCTTCTTGGCGCGGGGGGTGAAGGGGATGTGTCCACTCGGAGCCTGTTGGCCCTGGCCGATGATTTCCTCGACCTGCTGGCGGACGCCCTCCAGCGCGATCCCCAACGACTCGAGCGCCTTGGCGGCGACACCTTCACCCTCGTGGATCAGACCCAGGAGGATGTGCTCGGTGCCGATGTAGTTGTGGTTGAGCATCCGTGCCTCTTCTTGGGCAAGGACAACCACCCGCCTCGCGCGGTCGGTGAACCTTTCGAACATTCGCACTCCCTGACTGCTGCGTCGGCGGTCCTCGGCTCCACCGATCTACCCTGGTGAGCGCGGCACCGTGGCTCCACTGTAGTGGGCGGTTCCGAGGCCTGTGGTTCCCGTCAGCGGTCAGCCGCGTCCGGTGAACATTGACATCGGCATCAACGCAGGTCGGGAGCAACGGATTCCACAGATCGGGCGATGTCCGCTGAGCGCGAACAACCGACCGTTGAGCGATGCTCCTGTGACGGGGACCACCTGAACGGGCGCGACAAGGGCGCCTTGGGTAAGGTTAGGCAAGCCTCATACATATGAGATAAGGACTTGCGCGTTGACCGTACCTGCGAGGGTCTCACAGAAGAACCCGCGTGCGCTCACGCCATTGGCCGAGTCCATCGCCCGCCTCGACGTCGGCACCGAGATCAGGTTCGGCACGCCCTCCGAGGACTGGACGATCTGCTCGGACCTGCTGGCGGAGCCCTCGCGGTTCGACCTGTGGCGCAAGGACCTCGCAGAATGGATGGTCGAGCAGTACGGCGAGTCCGACGACCGCGCCACCGCCGGCTACATCATGGGGTGGTACCTGCACGTGCCCGGCTACCTGGCAGGCCTGCTCTTCCACACCGCCCGCCGCGTGCCAACCCTGAAGCCCGCCGACCTGGCGTTCCACATCGCCACCGACGGCCGCCCACACCCAGACGGCCTAGCTCTTCTCAGCGACGAGTTCGCCTGCCTCCCCGACGACCCGGCCTCAAACCACCCGGCCGCCACCGTCGTACCCAACGAGGCCGCTCTAGCGTCAATCCTCCGCGCCCGCTACGCCGCCCACGCCGCACAATTCGTAGCCTCGTTCGGCCAGGTGGTCCGCTTCGGCCGCCGCCAACTGTGGGCCGCCGCGACCGACATGCTCGAATACGGCCCCTGGGCCGCCGGTCGACTCTGCGGCGACGAGAACGCGGGTGTCACCGACGCGGCGCTGATCCTCCCCGAAAAGCTGGAACCGTTCGTCTCAGCCTCAACCCTGCACCTCACCGACGACGGCTGGAAGCGCAAGCGAAACAGCTGCTGCTTCCACTACGTCCTCCCAGACGCGGAGCCGTGCACGGCCTGCCCACGCACCTGCTCCTGACCGGCATCGAGGGCCAACGGCCCGAGCCGTCCGCGACGGCGCAGCCGAGCGCGCTTTTCACAAAGCCAGCTGGTGGGGTGGTCCCGTCACCCCAAACACCTACGCAACAGCAAGCCGCCAAAAGCAACAGGCGTGCCATCAACCCGCAGGCGGCGCTGGACAGGTCTTTGATCAGATTGGCGGGGTCTGGGGCGGAGCCCCAGAAAGCAACCGGCACACCAGCACGCAACCCGACCACCTACGGACTACAAACCGGCAGCCGCCAACGAAACAGGGGGACAACCCACCCAACCGACGCGACGCCTACGGCAACCGATGCCGAGACCCAACAGGCACAACCAACGGCGTCCCAGAAACCGGATCCTCAACCACCCGAGCATCCAACCCGAACACATCCAGCAACATCGCCTCGGTCAACACCTCACCAGGCGCCCCCTGAGCCACGATCCGCCCATCCCGCATGGCAACGATGGTGTCCGCATACCGAGCAGCCAAGTTCAGATCGTGCAACACCATGATGATCGTCCGCCCCATGGATGCATGAAGCTCCTGCACCAAATCCAGAACGTCGATCTGATGGGCAAGGTCCAAATAGGTCGTGGGCTCGTCCAACAGCAACAGATCCGTGCCCTGGGCAAGAGCCATCGAGATCCAGGCCCGCTGCCGCTGCCCACCGGACAGCTCGTCCACGGTCCGCTCCGCCAGATCCGAAATCCCGGTCATCGCCAAAGCGTCATGAACAGCAGCAGCATCATCGGAAGACCACTGCCGATACCAGGACTGATGCGGATGCCGCCCCCGAGCAACCAGGTCAGCCACAGTCAGCCCTTCAGGCGCAGAGGGAGCCTGAGGCAGAAGCCCGAGCACGCGAGCAACGTCACGAGTGGGCATCCGGTCGATCTGCTTGCCGTCCAGCAGAACCGCCCCGGACCGCGCCGGCAGCAACCGCGCGAGAGCACGCAACAAAGTCGACTTGCCACACCCGTTGGGCCCGATCACCGCGGTGACGGTGCCGCCGACGATCGACAGGTCCAGGGTGTCGACGACCAGCCGCTCGCCGTAGCCCACGCACAGCGACGAAGCCTCAAGACGCACACTCACAGCCGCGCCTCCCGGCGACTCCGTACCAGCAGGTACATCAGATAGGGCGCACCCAGCACGGCGGTCACAACGCCGACCGGCAGCTCAGTGCGATAAATGGTTCGCGCCACGAGGTCCGACAGCATGACGAGCGCGCCGCCGATCACGACGGACCCGAACAGCGGCGGCTGTGCGGTCCCGGCCAGCCGTAGCGCGATCTGCGGCGTGGCCAGTGCGACGAACGCGATCGGACCAGCCGCGGCAGTGGCCACGGAGGCCAGCACGATCGCCACGACGATCAGGAACGAGCGCGCGACGTTGACCCTGACGCCCAGGCCGCGCGAGGTCTCGTCGCCGAACTGCAGCGCGCCGAGCACATGGCCACCGATCAACGCCACCGGAACCAGAACGACCAGAGCCAAAGCCACCGGCACGACGTGCTCCCAGCCGCGACCGTTCAGCGAACCGGTGATCCACACCATCGCCCGCCCGGCGTCCTGCACGTCGCCGACGGTCAGCAGGTAGTGCGTGAAGTTTCCGGCCACCGCGGTGATGCCGATGCCGACCAGCACCATCCGGAAGCCCTCGATGCCCTGCCGCCACGCCAGCGCGTAGACCAGCAGGCCCGCGACCAGTCCGCCTGCCAGGCCAGCCAGCGGAAGACCGAGGGACGCCGCGCTGCCGGTCACCACGCCCAGCGACCCGGCGAAGGTGATCACGGAGACCGCGCCGGCGCCTGCTCCCCAGGTCACGCCCAGGATGTCCGGCGAGGCCAGTGGATTGCGCACGATCGCCTGGAAGATCGCGCCCGACAGGCCGAGCGCGCCACCGACGAGCAGGCCCGTCAGGGCTCGCGGCATGCGCAGTTCCATCACCACGAACTGGTCGCGGCGCGTGCCACCGCCCAGCAGCGTGTCGATCACCTGCGACACCGTCAGCGGGAAGTCGCCGATCATGATGTCGACGACCAGGACCGCGGCCAGCAGCACAAGAGCGACCGCGACGACCGTCAGCGGCCGGCGGCGCAGCCTGAACGAGGTCGCTCCCACCCTGAGCGCGGTCAAATCTTCACCAGCTTCTTGCGGCGCACCAGGTAGATGAAGAACGGCGCGCCGAGCAGCGCCAGCATCACGCCGACCTCCACTTCGGACGGACGGGCCACCACCCTGCCGACGATGTCGGCGAACAGCAGCAGGATCGCGCCGACCAGCGCGGAGAACGGCAGCAGCCAGCGGTAGTCAGGCCCGGTGAACGCGCGTGCCACGTGCGGCACCACGAGACCGATGAACCCGATGGGCCCGCACGCCGCGACAGCCCCGCCCACCAGCAGCGTGATCGCGAAGATGCCCAACGACCGCGTCGTGCCGACCCGCACGCCCAGCGACTTGGCCACGTCCTCACCCAGCGACAACGCGTTGAGGCCCGGCGCGTTGAACGCCGCCAGGACCAGACCGACGACCAGGAACGGCAGCACCTGCGTCAGCACCGACATGTCGCGGCCCGCGATCGTGCCGACCTGCCAGAACCGGAAAGCGTCGAGCGACTGCTGGTCGAGCAGCACGATCGCCGACACCAGGCCGTGCATCAGCGCGGAGACCGCGGCACCGGCCAGCGCCAGCGTCACCGGTGACGGCCCGCCCCGCCCAGCCGACCCGAGCAGGAACACCATCACGCTCGCGATCATCGCGCCGGCGAAGGCGAACCAGATGTAGCCGACCAGCGAGTCGACGCCGAGCAGGAAGATCGAGAGCACGACCGCCAGCGCGGCGCCGTGCGTGACGCCGAGGATGCCGGGATCTGCCAGCGGATTGCGCGTGTGGCCCTGCATCAGCGCACCACCGACGCCCAGAGCGACGCCCACCGCGATGCCGATCAACGTCCGCGGCACCCGCAGCTCGCGGATCACCACGTCGTCCTCGACACCGGTCGGCGTGAAGAGGCCGTGCCAGACCCCGGACAACGGGATCTCCTTGGAGCCGATCGCGATGCTCGCCAGACACACGGCGACCAGCACGATCAGCAGGAAGAGCAGGCCGACCAACGACTTACGGCCCAATGCCCACCCCTCCAAATGCCCAACCTATGCTCCGCTGAAGACAGGTAAGCCTAACCGAATTTCAGGAGTCACCGATGCGAAGACCAGCTCTGATCAGTGTGGCGCTACTCGCGCTCACGGCATGTGGTCAGGCGACTACGACGAGCCCGGCGGCACCCGCCGACCAGGGCTGGACGCCGGTGACGATCGAGCACGCGATGGGCAAGACCGAGATCAAGGACCGGCCGAAGAAGGTCGCCGCGCTCGACACCAGTTACGTGGACGCCGCGCTCGCGCTGGAGACCGAGGTCGTCGCGTACACCCGCTACCGCACCGACGGGCTGCCGGACTACCTGGCGCAGGACGCGGCCAAGTACGCGAAGAACGCCAAGACCGTGGGTGAGCTGGCGAACCCGAACCTCGAGGAGCTCGCCACCATCGGCCCGGACCTGATCGTGTCGGCGAAGGTCAGGCACGAGCAGATCTACGACAAGTTGTCCAAGATCGGCCCCACGGTGTTCAGCGTCACGACCGGGCCGACGTGGAAGGACAACATCCGCCTGCTCGGCAAGGCGCTGGGCAAGGAGGAGCTGGCGAACAAGAAGATCGCCGACTACGAGGCCCGCGCGAAGAAGGTCGGCGACGCCATCCGCGCCAAGGCCGGTCACAACCCGTCGATCTCGCTCGCGCGGTTCATCGCTGGCGAGCAGACCGTCCGGCTCTACACGGAGAAGTCGTTCCCGGGCGGTGTGCTGTTCTCCGACGCCGGCCTCGCCCGCCCTCAGGGGCAGCCGACCTCGGAGAAGATCTCGGTCGACCTCAGCCAGGAGCAGATCTCGTCGCTCGACGCGGAGCGGATCTTCGTCTCCGCCTGGGCCGACCAGAAGGGCGATACGCAGAAGATCAAGGATCAGTATTTGGCGAACCCGTTGTGGGGTCAACTAAAAGGCCAGAAGCAGGACGTCTCGGATGTCGTTTGGGTCTCTTCGGTCAGTCTTCAGGGGGCACACGCGATGCTCGACGACCTTGCGAAGGGTTTCGGTGTCGATCCAGCCAGTAGTTGATCAGTCACTCAAATAGCACGAAGGGGTTCCGGGAATCGTCCCGGAACCCCTTCGTGTTTTAACGAATTTCAGCCCTGCTGGTGGTAGGCGTCGAGCACCTCGGCCGGGATCCGGCCCCGGTCCGACACCTTCATGCCCTGCTTGCGGGCCCACTCGCGAATGGCCTGGTTCTGCTCACGATCCGCCGAAGCCGGGCGCGCCTTCACCCCGGCCGGACGACCGGGACCAACACGCTTGCGACCGCCCGCACGACGTGCACTTCCCACGAAGTCGGCCAAGGCATCACGAAGTTTGCCCGCATTCCCCGAGGAAAGGTCGATCGTGTAGCTGACACCGTCCAGCCCGAACTCGACGGTCTCCTCCGCAGTGGAGCCGTCCAGGTCGTCGACGAGGGTCACCGTGACCTTCTGCGCCATGCGTATCCTCCTGGACCCCGAATGCGCGGTCACCCGCACGCCAACTAATGCCTCTTGCGACGCAGGTTAGCGCACGGTTGCCGCATTGCACCTATCGACATCCGGAAAGTTACTCATTCAGGGCGAACGAGCGGGAACAAGATGGTCTCCCGGATACCCAGACCCGTGAGGGCCATCAGCAGCCGATCGATACCCATTCCGACACCACCACTCGGTGGCATTCCGTACTCCAGTGATCGCAGAAAGTCTTCGTCGATCGGCATCGCCTCGACGTCACCGGCCGCGCCAAGGCGTGCCTGCGCTTCCAGACGTTCACGCTCGATGACCGGGTCCACCAGTTCGGAGTAGCCGGTTCCGAGTTCGAATCCGCGGACGTACAGATCCCACTTTTCGGCGACACCCGGCTTGCTGCGGTGCTGCCTGGTCAGCGGCGACGTCTCGACCGGGTAGTCGCGCACGAACGTCGGGGCGTACAGCGAGTCGCACACCAGGTGCTCCCACAGCTCCTCGACCAGCTTGCCGTGCCCGAACTTCGGGCTGACCTCGAGCTCGTGCCGATCGCAAAGCTTGCGCAGCACGTCAGCGGGGGTGTCGGGGGTGATTTCCTCACCGACGGCTTCGGACAACGACTCGTAGATGCTGATCGTCGTCCATTCACCCGACAGGTCGTACTCGCTGCCGTCCGCCAACGTGACGATCTGCGAACCCGTGACCGCTTCCGCGGCTTCCTGGATCAGCTCGCGCGTGAGTACCGCGTTCGTGTCGTACGTCGCGTACGCCTCGTAGTACTCCAGCATCGAAAACTCGGGCGAATGCGACGAGTCGACGCCCTCGTTGCGGAAGTTGCGGTTGATCTCGAAGACCTTCTCGATGCCACCGACCACGCAGCGCTTCAAGTACAGCTCGGGCGCGATGCGCAGGTACAGATCGATGTCGAGCGCGTTCGAGTGCGTGATGAACGGACGCGCGCTCGCACCTCCCTGCAGCGTCTGCAACATCGGCGTCTCGACTTCGAGGAATCCACGCCGGTGGAACGAGTCGCGCAGAGAACGAACGACGTTCGCACGGGTCCGAACAGTGTCACGAGCGGTCGGCCTCAGGATCAGGTCGACGTATCGCTGACGAATACGGGTTTCCTCGCCGAGTTCCTTGTGCGCGACCGGCAACGGGCGCAGCGACTTCGACGTCACCTGCCACGCGTCGGCCATCACGGAAAGTTCACCGCGGCGCGAGCTGATGACCTCACCGTGCACGAAAACGTGGTCACCGAGGTCGACGTCGGTCTTCCACTCGGAAAGCGCTTCTTCACCCACGCCGGCAAGGCTCAGCATCGCCTGCAGTTCGGTGCCGTCGCCTTCGCGCAACGTCGCGAAGCACAGCTTTCCGGTGTTGCGCATGAACATCACGCGCCCGGTCACTCCGACGACCTGTCCGGTCTGCGTGTCGGGTTCGAGTTCTGGATGCGCGTCGCGAATCTCGCGCAACGTGTGCGTGCGCGCGACTTCGACGGGATACGGCTCCTTGCCGGAAGCGAGCAGCCGTGCACGCTTCTCCCGGCGCACGCGCATCTGTTCGGGCAGGTCCTCTTCGCTGGTCACGGGGTTTTGCTTCGGCTGCTCGCTCACGCCGAGAAGGGTACGGAAGGCGGTTGCGGCAAAGCGAACCGGATACCCGTTTCACGAGGCGGCCACCGATTCCGAGATCCACGAGGAACGCTCGCGCAAGCTCTGCTTCCCCCGACGTGGAATCGAGGAGGATCTTCAGCGAGCCCGACCAGACCAACCTCGGCACCGGGCCACGAACTAGGTTGGGGTGATGGATCTACACGCGAGGCGAGCGGACTCGTTCGGCGCGCAGGCCGAGGCATACGCCGAACACCGGCCTGACTATCCCGTGGCGGCGATCCGGTGGGCACTGGAGCCACTGGGCACTTCCGAGCGGTTGGACGTGCTCGACCTGGCCGCCGGCACCGGCAAGCTGACAGCGGGTCTGGTGGCCGAGGGCCACCGCGTGACAGCCGTGGAGCCCAACGAGCAGATGCTGTCCGAGCTCGTGCGCCGCGTTCACGACGTGCGCGCACTGCCGGGCCACGCAGAGCACATCCCGGTCCCGGACCACACCGTCGACGCCGTGTTCGTCGGCACCGCGTTCCACTGGTTCGACCAGGAGAAGGCACTGCCGGAGATCGCCCGCGTGCTGCGGCCGGGTGGCGTGCTGGCGGCCATGTGGATCGAGTCCGACCCGAACGCCGACTGGGTCACCGAGTTCGAGCAGGTGTCGGCGAGCAGCGTCGAGTCACAGCGTCACAACCCGACGGGCATCATGTCGCACCCGTCGTTCGGGCCCGTGGAGCACGAGACGTTCCCGCACACGCACCGCAGGGACTCGCCGGAAGCCGTCATCGCCTGGGTCAACACGCACTCGCGCATGCTGGTCGTCGACGACGACGAGCGAGCCGCGATCAACCACAAGATGCTCGCGTTCCTCCGCGAGCGCCCTGAGACGTCGAACTGGCCGCTCGACGTCCCCTTGCGCAGTGACGTCTTCCGGATGGTGCGCGTCAGCGAATAGCGGGCATGTTGCGCTCGAAGACCAGGCGCAGGCCCAACAGGGTCAGGTCGGGCACGTGGTGCGCGATCTCCGAGGACTCCGAGACCACCAGGGGCGCGAGGCCGCCGGTGGCGATCACCGTGACCGGTCCAGGATCGGTCTGCTGGAGCTCCTCGGTGATCTTGTGCACCAGCCCGTCCACCTGGCCGACGAAGCCGTAGACGATGCCGGACTGCAGGCACTCCACGGTGTTCTTGCCGATCACGTTGCGCGGCCTGACCAGCTCGACCTTGCGCAGCTGGGCGGCGCGGGCCGCCAAGGCGTCGACCGAGATCTCGATGCCAGGCGCCAAGGCACCGCCGAGGAACTCGCCGCGCGACGAGATGACGTCGAGGTTCGTGGACGTGCCGAAGTCGACCACGATGCACGAGGTCGAGTAGAGGTGGTGCGCGGCCAGCGTGTTTATCACGCGGTCCGAGCCCACCTCCTTCGGGTTGTCGACGAGCAGCGGGACGCCGGTCTTCACGCCCGGCTCCACCAGCACCTTCGGCACGGCGTCGTAGTAGCGGCCGAGCATCACCCGCAGCTCGCGCAGCACCGCGGGCACGGTGGACAGCGCGGAGATGCCGGTGATCTTGTCGGCGTACTCGCCGAGCAGGCCGCGCATGGTCAGCGCGAGCTCGTCAGCGGTCATCCTGGCGTCGGTGCGCATCCGCCAGTCGCGCACGAGCGGGGCAGAGTCGCCGACCCCGTCGTACAGACCGAGCACGATGTTGGTGTTGCCGACGTCGATGGCGAGCAGCACTTGGCGTTCCTTCTTCAGTTCTCGGCCTGGATCAACGCGTCCAGCGCGGTCGCCTCAACGGTCTCAGACGAAGGCGCGCTCGTGGACCCGTTCACGAGACCGGAGCCCTCCGGGGCGTGCGCGGGGTCGGCACCGAGGTCGACGACCTTGTTGTCGGCGTCCACGAACACGACCCGCGGCTGGTAGGTGCGGGCCTCGGCGTCGTCCATCTGCCCGTACGCGATGAGGATCACGATGTCGCCGGGGTGCACGAGGTGCGCCGCCGCGCCGTTGATGCCCAGCACGCCGGTGCCGCGCTCGCCGGGGATGACGTAGGTCTCGAGCCGCGCGCCGTTGGTGACGTCGACGATGGCGACCTGCTCGCCCGCCAGCAGGTCAGCGGCCTCCATCAGGTCCTCGTCCACCGTCACCGAGCCGACGTAGTGCAGGTCGGCCTGCGTCACGGTGGCGCGGTGGATCTTGGACTTCAGCATCGTGCGGAACATGTCATTCCCCCTACTCGTCGCCTTCGCCGAGCAACACCGCGATGTTGTCGATCAGGCGGGTGGAACCGACGCGGGCCGCCACGAGCAGCCTGGCGTCACCGTTCTCCGGCGCGGGACCGAGGTCGGTACCGCGCAGCTCCAGGTAGTCCAGCTCGACCTCGGGCACCTGCGCCAGGACGTCGTGCGCGGCCTTGAGCACCGCGTCCGCACCTTGCGAGCTCACGTGGGCGCCCGCGGTCAGCGCGGCCGACAGCGCGACGGCCTGCTGCCGCTGCTCCGGGGTGAGGTAGGCGTTGCGCGACGACAGCGCCAGACCGTCCTGCTCGCGCACCGTCGGCACGCCGACGACGTCGAGCGGGAAGTTCAGGTCGCGTGCCATCTTGTGGATCAGCTGCAGCTGTTGGTAGTCCTTCTGCCCGAACACCGCGTACGTGGGCTGCACGATGTTGAACAGCTTCGACACCACGGTCAGCACGCCTTCGAAGTGGCCGGGACGCGAGGCGCCTTCCAGCTCGTCACCCAGCGGGCCGGGGTGCACGGTGACCTGCGCGCCCGCGGGGTACATGTCCTCGACGGACGGTGCGAAAACCAGACCGACGCGCTCCCCGCGGCAGATGTCCACATCGGACTCGAACTGGCGCGGGTACTTCGCGAGGTCCTCGTTCGGCCCGAACTGCAACGGGTTCACGAAGATCGACACCACGATCACCGTGTTCTGCATGACCTGGGCCTCGCGGATCAGCTGCCGGTGGCCCGCGTGCAACGCGCCCATCGTGGGCACCAGTGCGACGTTGCGGCCGGCGTTGCGCAGCGTCCGCACGACCCGGTTCAGCCGCTGCGGGTCGCGGTGCACCGTGACGTCGTCCGGGCGGTAGTCGTCCTTGGTCAGTGGCTTGGTCACGTCAGTCCTCAAGAGTGGTGCGAACGTCGTTGGCCGCGTCGGGCTTGAGCAGCCCGGAGCGTTCGGCCCGCTCGGCGGTGCGCCGGGCGAGCACGCGGTAGCTGGGCAGAGTCTCGGATGCCTGCGCGGCGAGCACGTCGAGGTGCTGCGCAAGGTACCCGTGTCGCCGCGGGCGACCGGACCGGTGAGGGCGCGGTCACCGTGGCGCAGCGCGTTGTCGAGCGCGGCGGACAGCAACGGGCCGAGGAGGCGTTCGGCGTTGGCGACACCGGCGTTCGTGAGCAGGTCGGCGGCGTCGCGGACCAGCGTGATCAGGTGGTTCGCACCGTGAGCCAGTGCCGCGTGGTAGAGCGGGCGGACAGCCTCAGGAACCCTGATCGGTTCGGCGTCCATCTCCACGACCAGGGCCTCGCCGACGCTCCAGGCCACCTCGTCGCCGTCCGCGGCCGTGACGCCGACACACGCGGCGCTCATCCGCAGCAGGTCTTCCGAGCGGCCGGTGAACGTCATGACGGGGTGCAGCGCGAGCGTGAGAGCACCGAGTTCGGCAGCGGGTTCGAGGATCTTCACGCCCTGAGCACCGCTGGTGTGGACGATGATCTGGCCCGCACGCAACGAACCCGTGGCGACCAGGCCCTTGACCAGGCCGGCGAGCTCGTCGTCCGGCACGGCCAGCAGCACCAGATCGGATCGTGCGGCGACCTCGGTCGGGTCCTCGATCGGGACGCCGGGCAGCAGCTCTTCCGCGCGGTTGCGGGAAGCCTGGGAGACGGCGCAGGCGCCGACCACCACGTGGCCCGTCCTGGCCAGCGCGGCGCCCAGCACCGAGCCGACCCGGCCTGCCGAGATGACACCGACGGCGAGCCTGGCCGGACGTGGGGTCGCGTCCATGCGACTAACTCCTTCTGACGTTCCAGTCCCGGTTCGGGTACCAGACGACGCCGACGAGGGTAATCCCGCCGATCCTTGCCTGAGGCCGGTCGGTGACGGGACTCACCGGCGGGCGGCCGCCCGAGCGGCGTGCAGGGTGTCGAGCAGCACTCCGTGGCGTTGCTCGGCGCTCTGGCCCGCCGTTCCCTGTTCGATGCGGTGTCTCAGGAAGGCCAGCTCGGTGACCGCGATCTGGTAGCTCTTCACGGATTTGACCGCCGCGTCACCAGACTTGCGCTTGACCGCTTTGAGCCAGTTCCTGCGACCGTTGAGGCTGGCCAGCAGGGCGACCTCGCTGGTGGCGATCCACCGGTTCTGCGCCATCGCGGCGAGCTGCCCAGCGACGATCCGCTGTTCACGTCGTCGCTGCCAGACCACGATCGTGACCGCGCCGGCGAACACCGGCACCATGATCAGGAAGTACAGGTTGATGAAGTCCGACCCGGTGCCGACCGTGGTCGAGAAGTTCCACAGCGAGTGCAGGCCGACGGCCGTGAGGTAGCCGCCGATCGGCGCGATGATGCGGGTCGTGGCGTTGCTGGTGCTGGCGGCGATGCCGACGCCGATGCCGGTCATGGCCGTGAACATCGGATGCGCGAACGGCGACAGCACCCCGCGCAGGATGAACAGCGCGATCACGCCACCGCCCATGCCGCCGAGCCCGTCCTCCAGGAAGACCCGCCCGAAGTACCAGATGTTCTCGGTGAACGCGAAGCCGGCGGCCGTGATGCCCGCGTAGACCATGCCGTCCACGACCCCGTCGAACTCGTGCCTGCGCCGCAGGAAGACGGCCAGCAGGAACGCCGCCTTGGTCGCCTCCTCGACGATCGGCGCCCCGACCACGGCCGTGAACGTCGTGCCGTCCTGGCCGATCAGGTCCGCGAGCACCCTGCTCGTCTGGTTGAACGCGAGCGAGCTGATCGTCGCGCCGCACGCCCCCCACACGAACGCGAAGAGCAGCATCTTCGCGGGCTCCGGCTCCCAGCGGTCGATCCACAGGAACGCGCTCACCACGAACGCGACGGGGATCAGCGCAGCGGCGGCACCGACCAGCAACGGCTCGATGCCGATGCTCGACGTGCCCAGCGCGAACAGCACGAGCCCTGCCGCGGCGAGCGCGATCAGCGCCACGACGGGGAACAGGACGGTCCAGCGGCGCTGCTCGATGCGCTTCTTCGTCGGCGCCGGCGTCGGCGTCGGCGTGAGGTCGGCGTCGTTCACGGGAAATGACCTTAGATGCACACTTGTCCGGTGTTCGACTGGGAAGCCGCTTGGCACGCCGCGCTGTACGGCCCCGGCGGCTTCTTCGCGCGCGGCGAGAAGCCTTCGTCGCACTTCCGCACGTCACCGCTGGTGGGGCCGGAGCTCGGGGTTGCCCTTGTCGAGTTGTTGTCACGCGTGGACGCCGCTCTCGGATTTCCCCCGGTCGTGGACTTCGTGGACGTGGGCGCGGGCGGTGGCGAGCTGGCCTTCGCGGTTCGTTCGCTGGCCTCGGGGTCGCTGGCTTCCCGGTTGCGGGTGACCGCCGTCGAACTCGGCCCGCCCGTTGAGCTGCCTGGTGTTCGGTGGACCTCTGCCGTGCCTTCGTGCGTCGGGTTGCTGGTCGGGCACGAGTGGCTCGACGCGATCCCCTGCCCGGTGGTGACCGGGCCTTCTTCGGATCCGTGGATCACCCGGTGGTGGCCTTCTCTGGCCGATGGTGAGCAGGCCGAGGTCGGGGCGCCTCGTGACGCTGCTTGGGCCGCCGCGGTCTCATCGGTGCGCGGGGCGGCCTTGGCGATCGACTATGGGCACCTGATCTCTTCGCGGCGGTTTTCGTTGACCGGGTATCGGGACGGGCGTCAGGTGCCACCGGTCTTCGACGGCTCTTGCGACATCACCGCGCACGTCGCCATGGACGCGTGTGCAGAGGCTGCCGGCGGCGACTGGGTGCTGGTGTCGCAGCGGGACGCCATGGCCGCGCTTGGCCTCGTTGGAGAAGCTGCTGGTTCCGGATGGGACTGGCTGGAGTCTGCCGCCCGCGCGGGCCGGATCGCTGAACTGCGCGACCCGTCCGGGCTGGGGTCGTTCGGCTGGCTGCTGCACGGCAACGGCGTGGCCGTCTCGGACCTGCTGCCCGCGCTGCCGCCCTGGCGTCCGATTCCCGCCAGCTTTTCGGCCTCCTGACGACGATCGTTTCTCGGCATGCGAATCCACAACGTGCCGCCGTCCGCTTCCCTGTCCGACCCCGGCCGCGAGTATCGCGCTTCTGAGCCTGGCGTGCCGTTGCGTTGCTGTCTGCGGAAGTCGCTGCCCGATGAGCCGGTCTGGCTGTTCCGCTACTCGCCTTCGTCGGGCAATGGGCCGTACTCCGAGGTCGGGCCGATCTTCACCCACGTGGAGTGCCCTGGCTCGCCTTCGTTGGATCGTCTCCCTGTTGAATTGTTGAACAATCCCCGGATCCTACGTTCCTACAACGCCGCAGGTCAGATCCACGACGGCGAGGTGGTGGAGCCCGGATCGTTCGATCGTGCCATCGAAGGATTGTTCAACGATACTTCGATCGACTCGGTTCAGGTTCGGAGCCTGTCTCACGGGTGTTTCTTCTTCGCGATCACGAGGGCTTGAGGGACGTTCAGGTGCGCCCGCCAAGGCCTGAGCTACGCCTGACAGGGCCAGCGTCGGCCAAGGGCGTGAGCACACCTGAGCGCTCCAGTGCTCACCAAAGCGTGAGCTACACCGAGCCGGGCGCTCACCGAAGCGTGAACCGCGTCCGAGCGAGTCTGCGCCCACCGGAGGGCACGAGCGAGCGCCCACAGGGCATGAACCGCTCCCAGGTCAGCCACCAGGGCACGAGCCAGCCCGCACCAAGGCGTGAAGCGCGCCCGAGCCGGCCAACACCCCACCAGCGGCACGAG
>NZ_VSRL01000181.1 GCF_012184385.1 Lentzea indica | reverse complement strand
GACCGCGCTATTTGCCGCACGACGTCGACGTATTCGTCGGACGTGAGAACCTGTTATCGGATTTGGACGCTCTGGTGCCGCCTCGCCCTGTGCCCAGGTTGATCTGTGTGGACGGTCAGCCGGGCATGGGCAAGACCACTCTCGCGGTGCATTGGGCGCATCGCGTGCATCAGCGCTTCCCCGACGGCTGCTGGTTCGCTTCGCACGCCGACGGGGCAGAAGTGGTCGCGGACCTGCTCGTGGCGTTCGGAGTGTCGATTGAGCCGATCCCGTCGGCGTCCGCACGTATCGCACGGCTGCGCGAACTGCTGGCCACCCGGCGAATGCTCGTGGTGCTTGACGACGTCGACGGCGTGGAACCTCTGCTGCCTGCGTTGTCGACGTCGGTCGTCCTCGTGGTGAGTCGCGCGAGGATGAGTTCACTTGTGCTGCAACACAACGCCCGTGCCTTCACCGTGCTGCCGTTGGCGTCGGAGGAGATCGCCGCCTGGCTCACCGGACGCCTCGGTGACCGTGCCGTCGCCGCGCCGGACGTCGTCGTGCGTCTCGCCGAACGGACCGGTGGCATGCCGCTGGTGATGCAGTTGATCGGTGAGCAGGTCGCCGCGCAGCCGGACAGGTCGCTCGCTGACCTGCTCGACTCGCTGACCGATGGCCGAACGCTGTTGTCGTTGCAGGACAACGGTATTCGCGCCCAGTTCGAACGGTCCTACCTGGCGCTGACACCCGAGCAGGCACACCTCTTCCGGTTGTTCGGGCTGCACCCGTCGCACGAGATTCCGCTGCCCGTGGTCGCCGCGCTGGCCGGGCTGCCGATCGGGGAAGCCCGCGTGCTCGCGGACTCGTTGGTGTGGAAGCGACTGGTGGACACCGTCGACGGAGATCGCTATCGGATGCACGACCTGCTGCGCGAGTACGCGGCCGATCGCATCGCACATGACGAACCGCAGGCGGAGCAGGACGCGGCGATGACGCGGCTGCTGGGCTGGTACCTGCACACCGCCAACAACGCGGACCGCAAGGTGTTCGGGTTCCGCGACGGCGTGCCGATGCTGCCGCTGCCCGAAGGTGTGCAGCCCGGTGAGTTCGCGGACGAGGATGAGGTCGCCAGGTGGGTCGCGGGCTCCAAGGCCAGCATCGTCAGTGTGCTGCGCGCCTCGCGGCAGGCGGGCTACGTCTGGCGTATCGCCAACGGAGTAGGCGAGCTGGTGGTCAGGTACGGCCACTACCGGGAGGTGGTGGCCATGATGACCGCCGCCGCGGAGGCCGCGCACGTCGATGGCCACGTCGTGGGGGAGGCGCAGACCGTCACGAACCTCGCCTACGTCCACCTCAAACTGCGCGACTACGCGACCGCCGAACGCCTGCTCGACCGGGCGCAGCGGCTCTTCGGCGACCACGACGACCCGGAGGCGCTCGCCGTCCTGCTGCGCAACAAGGCCGACTGCCTGCGTGGCGCCCACAATGTGCCGAAAGCGCTGGCGTTGCTGCGGGAGGCGCTCGTCCTCGCGGACGGGTTCGCGGACACGGAGAGCGGGATCCACTTCCGCATGGGACTGTCGTGCCGGGAGGGCGGCAGGCTCGCCGAGGCGGCCGTCCACCTCGTCCAGTCCCGACTCATCCGCCAGCGCATCGGCGACTACAAGGGCGAAGCGGACGCGCTCGTCGCGCTCGCAGGGCTGGCCCGCGAAAGTGGTGACGACTTCTCCGCCAGGACGAACTGCCACGAGGCCCTCGCGCGGTATGCCCAGGCCCATTTCCAGCCTGGGCTGGCCAGTGCGCGACTGGTGTTGTCGGCGATCGCGCGGGACCACGACGACCTGGACCGGGCGTTGATCTACGCGACCGAGGCGTTGAAGCTCAGCACGCAGCACGACCGGGAGCTGGAGGCGCGGTCGCACGACCTGCTCGCCCAGCTGAACTGGAAGGCCGGCGAGCACGACCTGGCGATCGAGCACCTCGAAGAGGCCTACCGCGGATACCGAGATATCGGGGACGAAGACCGGGCACGGTCGGCGGCGGCTCAGCTCGACGAGCAGGTGGCGTTGAGCGGCCCGTCCCTGCCGTCGTCACGAATGGAGCAACCGGCGACCTGGTTCGAGAGCGGCCTCGTGGAATAACGCCACCCGATCGGCCGATCATGTACTGAGAGTGTCCTTCCGATGACGTGATGACCGGAACACCCGACGATCGGGTCGAGATGGTTAGCCGAACGGGTTGCTCCAACAAGAGGTCGTTGCTTTGCGCTACCCCGCGACGCAGATCACAATCCGCTTTGGCAAGATCCGCATGTGCATAAGAGAAGGCTGCTCAGCAGCGCTGTACTAGTAGCGACCCTGGTGGTCGCTGGGGTGCCCGGTAGCACGCAGGCTACGGCGGCTACCGAGCACGCGGGCGAGCCCGCAGTCCATGCGCTCGACTCGGAGTGTCGCACGGACTCCTACAAGTGGGGATCTTCAGCAGTACCCGTCTAGAGGTTGCTTCACCCACGACCTGTCCCGGTGCCAGCCGGGGCAGGTCGTTTTACATTAGCGCGTCGGTCAGGCCTGGAGGCCCGATCCGCGTCTCAACTCGGCTTCGATCCGTCTCAAATATCAGATTCTTCTATACGCGTCGTGTGTGTCCTTCTGTCGGTGTGTATGGCGAAGATGATGACAGGTTCCATAAGGTGTGAACCACCTTTACTGGCCCTGAAACCGCAGGTGAGGGCCAGAAGACCCGATTGGGGGGTCTGAAATTTTGTCCACATGGGGCCTCGCAAGAACGCCCGGCAATTCGTCTTAAGCTTTGGTGCATGCCGAAAGATTTCCGGGCCACGCCGCTCGAACGCGCCATTGGGCGGAGCCTGGCCAACTGGCGCGATGAGCGGGGTCTCACCCTCACCGAGGTGGGCATGCGAGTGGGGTTCAGCAGCGCGAAACTGTCCACGATGGAGAACGCGGTGCAGCCGTCCGCCGTGTTGGACATCATGGCGCTGGGATACGTCTACGGGGTGCCCGCGCTGGAGTGGCAGAAGGTCGTGCTGCAGGCCCAGTACGCCGAGCGGCACCGGGCTGGGCAGCGCGATGCGGAGCCGTTCGATCCCGCCGCGGACTTCGGGCATCTGGTGTTCGAGGCGACGTCGTTGCGCGCGTTCACGACGGATCTCGTGCCGGCCGTGTTCCAGCTGGCCGACTACACGACCGCGGTGACGCGGGTGGACGATCCCCGGCGGGGTGCCGGGCTGGCGCGGGTGAGGGAGTCGTGGTCCGCTCGCAAGCGCGACAAGGACCCGCTGACCGTGCAGGCGGTCTTCCCCGAGGCCGTGCTGAGGCAGGTGGTCGGCGGGCCGCGAGTGATGAAGGCGCAGCTGCTGCACCTGATGGAGGTCAGCGAGCATCCGACGGTGAGCGTTCGGGTCGTGCCGCGCGGCGCAGGGGCCTATCCGGCGATGGGGTCGCCGTTCACGTTGCTCGGCTTCCCGCACCGCCAGCACAACGACGTGGCGTACCTCGAGACGTTCATCAAGGGCGAGTACGTCGAGGACCCTGGCCTGACCGAGCAGTGCTCGCACCGGTTCGCGAGCCTGCGCGAGATGGCACTGGGCGAGGGCGAGTCGCTGGAGCTCATCGCCGAGGCCGCCGCTGAGCTGTAGAGATGTCGGATTGCTGAGAAAACTCCGGTGACGCCGCCGAGCTGGAGAAGGATCAGGGGCGCAACCCAATCCGATAGGAGGCGGCATGTACCGCAGATTCGGTGTCCTGCTCGCGGCGGTTCTGGGCGTCACGCTCACCGCGGCCGCGCCGGCCACCGCAGACGCGTCCAAGCACTTTCCCACGGAGTTCTCCCTGCCGAACGGGTGGCAGCCGGAAGGCATCGCGATCAGTGGCACCACGGCCTACTTCGGGTCGCGGGCCGACGGGTCGATCTACGCGGCGGACCTGCGCACCGGCAAGGGCGAGGTGCTCGCCAAGGGACCGGGCACGCCGTCGCTCGGCATGAAGGTCGACGACAAGCGCAGGTTGTGGGTCGCGGGAGGCGTGGGCGGCGACGCTCGCGTCTACGACACCCGCACCGGCGCGTTGCTGGCGAAGTTCCAGTTCGCGACCGCGGACACGTTCGTCAACGACGTCGTGCTGACCGAGAGGTCGGCGTGGTTCACCGACTCGCGCAAGGCGGTGCTCTACGAAGTGCCGCTGAACCTGAAGCCGCACCGGACCCTGCAGCTGACCGGCGACCTCGTCGTCACGCCCGGCGCGACGAACCTCAACGGCATCGTCACGGGCCTCGGCGGGGGCCTGATCGCCGTGCAGAGCAACACCGGCAAGCTGTTCCGGATCGATCCCAGGACCGGCAAAACGATCAGCGTGAATTTGCACGGTCAAACACTCACCAATGGTGACGGTCTGTTGCGTGAGGGACGCCAGTTGTTCGTGGTGCAAAACAGGCTGAACAAAGTCGCGCGTTACACCCTCAGCCGTGATGGCGCGACTCTCGCCGCGGAACGAACGGATGCGCGGTTCGACGTTCCCACGACGGTCGCCGCGTTCGGCAAGCGCCTCTACCTGCCGAATGCTCGCTTCACCACGCCGCCGACGCCCGAGACGACTTACAACGTCGTCGCCATCGAACGCCCGTAGAACGAGCACAGGAACTAGCCCGTCCGGGGGTTCTTGCGTTGTGAGAACCCCCGGACTGGCTGTTGCTCCGCTCACTCCACTGGGTAGCCTGCCAACCGCGTACTGCGTGTGATCGCTGTCATTGGGTAACGATGATCTCTACTTGTTACCGTATTGGAGCCGAAGGAGTGACTCGGGTTACCCGCAGCGCTGGCCGTGGGACACAGGAGACCGTGAGAGCGCTGTGAACGAGAAGAGCGGTTACACACCGACCAACTACCGGACCATTCGGTCGCGGCTGGCCGGTGTCGTGGTCGTACCAAGCGTTGTACTGCTCGTCATGTGGGCGGTTTTCTCCTCGTACACCGTTTTCGACGGTTTCTACATGCGTTCGATCGCGTCAGGTGTGAAGGACGTGACGACCCCGTCCTCCGAGGCGTTCGTCGGGCTGCAGAAGGAACGTCAGCTGAGCCTCGTTCTGCTGAGCAAGGCAGGCGGTGTGGACGCGGCCACGTTGAAGGGGCAGCAGGACGCGACCGACGAATCGGTCAGGAAGATGAAAGACGCCTTCGCGGATCTTTCGGACAACTCGCCCCAGGACATCGTCGAACGGATCAACGCGCTCAACTCCGTGCTGAACGAACTGCCGCAGCAGCGCTCGCAGGTCGTGTCCGGGTCGGCGAACCCGCAGGCCGTCTACGACTACTACAACAGCCTCCTGGACGCGGGCGTGGCGCTGTTCTCCCGCCAGGCACGCTTGGTGCCGGACGCGGAGGCCGGCCAGTCCAGCGTCCACGCCGTCACGATCTTCCAGGCCGCCGACTGGCTGTCGCGCGGCGCCACGATCGGCTCACGCGGGCTGCTCAACGGCAAGTTCACCCCGGCCGAGCGAGTCGAGTTCGTCCGGCTCATCGGTGCCTACCACTCGAGTGTCGACTCCACGATCCCGTTCGCGCTGGAGCAGGCCCGCCAGCAGTACGACACGCTGCGCGGCAGCGCGGAGTACCGGACGTTGCTCGACCTCGAAGGCCGGATCATCAACGGCGACGCGACGGTCACCGAGCAGCAGTGGCGCACAGCGGCCGGTCCGGTGCACGAGAGGCTCGTCGGGATCGCTGTCCGGCAGGCGGAGGACGCCTCCGACCTGGGTCTCGCCAAGGCGAACAGCCGGTTCACCGCGGTGCTGATCGGCAGCCTCATCGCGTTGCTCGCGGTCGTCGTCGGCATCGTGCTGGCGTTGCGCATCTCGAACCGCCTGGTCAGCCGGGCGCTGATCACGCGCCTCGCCTCGTTGCGGGAGGACACGCTGCGGCTGGCGCAGGAACGGCTGCCGCACATCGTGGCGCGCCTGCGCGGTGGCGAGCAGGTGGACGTCCACCGCGACATGCCGCCGCTGGACTACGGCAACGACGAGATCGGCCAGGTCGCGGACGCGTTCAACACCGCCCAGTACACGGCGGTCGCGGCCGCGGTGAAGGAGACGCAGGCCCGTGAGGGTGTGAACCGGGTCTTCCTCGACATCGCGCACCGCAACCAGGGACTCGTCCACCGGCAGCTCAAGATCCTCGACAAGCTGGAACGCGAAGAGGAGCACCCCGAGCAGCTGGACTCGCTCTTCCAGCTCGACCACCTGGCGACGCGGGCCCGCCGCAACGCGGAGAACCTGATCATCCTCGCCGGGGAGCAGCCCGGCAGGCAGTGGCGCAAGCCGGTGCGGCTCAGCGACGTCATCCGCTCCGCCGTCGCCGAGACCGAGCAGTACGTCCGGGTCAGGGTCAACCCGGTGCCCGACCGTGCGCTCGTCGGTGTCGCCGTCGCCGACACGATCCACCTGCTCGCGGAGCTCGTCGACAACGCGACGGCGTTCTCGTCGCCGCGGTCGGAGGTGATCATCCACTCCAACGCCGTGCCGCACGGGATCGTGATCGAGATCGAGGACCACGGGCTCGGCATGACGCAGGAGGAGCGCCTCCAGGCCAACGCGAAGCTCTCCAATCCGCCGGACTTCGAGACGATGGCGTTCCGGGGGGAGTCCCGGCTGGGACTGTTCGTCGTCGCCAGGCTCGCCGCGCGGCGGGGGATCAAGGTCGAGCTGCGCGACTCGCCCTACGGCGGCACGGTCGCGCTGTGCGTGCTGCCGCCGAACATCGTCGCCCCGCACAACACCGCGGGCGACATCACCGAGACCACGCAGATGCCGGTGCGGTCGTTCCACGACCACCACCACGGCCACGTCGAGGAACACCCGAGCTTCCCGGTGACGGTGACCCCCGAAGTGCAGGCGGCACTGAACGCAACGGCTCCCCCAGCCGTTTCCGAAACAGTGGCATCAGTGGACGAAAAGCCCCCAGCGGCACCTCCCGCTGAGGGGAAGACACCGCTTCCCCGCAGGAAGAAGCGGCAGAACCTCGCGCCGCAGCTCATGCAGCCGGAGGAGACGCCGCACGCCGACCCGGTGACCGGCGAAAAGTCGGCCGAGCGGACCCGAGACGGGCTCGCCGCGTTCCAGCGCGGCACCCGTGACGCCCGGCTGACTGACGACTGGAGATCAGAAGGAGCCCCCTCGTCATGAAGGACAACACCAGCCAGCACGGCGAACTGAACTGGTTGCTGGAGGACCTGATCCAGCGCGTGGTCGGCGCCCGTCACGCGGTCGTGCTGTCGGCGGACGGACTCCTGCTCGGCCGCTCGGCCGGGCTGTCCCGCGACGACTCGGAGCACCTGTCCGCGATGGCCTCGGCGTTCCAGTCGCTCGCCCGCGGCACCGGCCGGCACTTCGGCGGCGGCGCGGTGCGGCAGACCATCGTCGAGATGGAGCACGCCTACCTGTTCGTCACAGCGGCGGGCCACGGAGCGTGTCTCGCCGTTCTGGGCGAAGAGGACGCCGACATGGGCATGATCGCGTACGAGATGAACATGCTGGTCAAGCGGGTGGGCACGTACCTCTCGTCGGCCCCGCGCGCGGAAACGGCAACAGTTCCCTCGGCGCGTGAGTCGCGCTGATGACCGCGCGGGAGGACTGGTGGTACGACGAGGCCGCGGGGCCGCTGGTGCGGCCCTACGCCATGGTGCGCGGCCGCACCCGGCCGAACGCGCCTCATCTGCACCTCGTGACGCAGGTCCGAGCCTCCTCGTTTACGTCCGACCAGACGTCGCTGACGGTCGAGCATCGCGAGATCATGGCCCTGTGCGCACGTCCCCTCTCGGTCGCCGAGGTCGCCGCTTACCTCGACGTCCCGCTCATAGTGGTGAAGGTCCTGCTGTCGGACCTCATCGAGCGCGGTGACGTGATCGTGCAGAACTCCTCCCCCCATATTCCCGACAGGGATCTCCTGCAGGCCGTACTGGATGGTGTTCGTGGGATCTGACGACCAGCTGACCGTGCCGACCGCGGTCAAGATCGTCATCGCAGGTGGGTTCGGTACCGGCAAGACCACCATGGTCGCGTCGGTCTCCGAGATCCCGCCGTTGAGGACCGAGGAGTTGCTCACCGAGGCCGGTGTGCACGTCGACGACCTGGCCGGCATCGAGGGCAAGGACACCACCACGGTGGCCCTGGACTTCGGCCGCATCACCATCAACACCAAGGTGGTGCTGTACCTGTTCGGGACGCCCGGCCAGAACAGGTTTTGGTTCATGTGGGACGAACTGGCGACCGGTGCGATCGGCGCCGTGGTGCTGGTGGACACGCGGCGGCTGGACTCGTCGTTCCCTTCGATCGACTTCTTCGAGCATCGAGGGATTCCGTTCATCGTCGCCGTGAACTGCTTCGACGGGTCGCAGCTCTACACGGTGGACGAGGTCAGGCACGCCCTGGACCTCGACGAGGCCATTCCGGTGATGCTGTGTGACGCGCGGGACCGCGAGTCCTCGAAGGCCGTGCTGGTGGGGCTCATCCAGCACTCGATGAACCGGCTGGAAGCGGCTGTCTAGGTGCTTTCACGCGAAGGGCCCGCTCGTGTTGTGAGCGGGCCCTTCGCGTAGGTCACTTCGCGTAGTTGTGGAATCCGCGGCCTGACTTCTTGCCCAGCAGGCCCGCGTCCACCATGCGCAGCAGCAACGGCGGCGGCGAGTACAGCGGCTCCTTGAACTCGTCGTACATCGACTCGGCGATGGCCTTCGTGGTGTCGAGGCCGATCAGGTCCGTCAGGCGCAGCGGCCCCATCGGGTGCGCGCAGCCGAGCACCATGCCGTTGTCGATGTCGTCGGCCGAGGCGAAGCCGGACTCGAGCATGCGGATCGACGAGAGCAGGTAGGGGATCAGCAGCGCGTTGACCACGAAGCCTGCGCGGTCCTGCGAGCGGATGACCTCCTTGTGGAGGGTGCCGCGCACGAACGCCTCCGCCCGGACCTGGGTGGTGGCGCCGGTCAGCAGGGACGGCACGATCTCGACGAGCTTCAGCACGGGCACCGGGTTGAAGAAGTGCACGCCGATGACCTGCTCCGGCCGGTTCGTGGCCATGCCCAGCTTCATGATCGGGATGGACGACGTGTTGGACGCGAAGATGGCGTCCTCGTCCTTCACGACCTTGTCGAGCGCGGTGAAGACGTCGGTCTTGATCTGCTCGTTCTCGGCGACCGCCTCGACCACGAACTGCCGGTCGGCGAACTCGCCGATGTCGGTGGTGAACCGGATGCGCCCCAGCGCGGCCTCCCGGTCCTCCTCGCTGAGCTTGCCGGACTTCACGCCCCTGGCCAGCGACGAGGCGATCCGCCCCTTCGCGGCCTCGGCCGCGTCCACGTTGACCTCGGCGACGATGACGTCGAGGCCGGCGCGGGCGCTCACCTCGGCGATTCCTGAGCCCATGAGGCCGGAACCGACGACTCCCACTCGTTGAATGTCACTCACGTGACCGATCCTGCCACGACCTGCTCGAAGGTGAGTGGTCCCGCCCGGAACCACTCACCGCCCGAGTCAGTCCAGCTCGGCCTCCGCCTTGGCGATCGCCGCGAACTCCTCCTCCGGAGCGTTCGCCACGAGGTGGTGACGGCTGTAGAACCAGTAGTAGGCAACGGCGATCAGCACGATGCCCGCCGTGACAGCCGCCGCGATCTCGTCGACGAAGAACGTCGCGATCACCGCCGCAACGGCCAGAACCAGAGCGATGCTCGTGGTGACCACACCGCCAGGGGTGCGGTACGGGCGATGGAGCTCCGGTGCCGTCTTGCGCAGGACGATGTGCGACAACATCATCAGCACGTAGGACAAGGCCGCGCCGAACACCGCGATGTTGATGAGCCGTGCGCCGCCCGTCACCGGGTCGGCCGTCTTCATGACCGTGGCCAGGACGAACCCGATGGTGCCCGGCACGATCAGTGCGAGGTACGGGGTCTTGCGCTTGCCGGTCTTCGACAGCCAGCGCGGCAGGTACCCCGCGCGGGACAACGCGAACAGCTGCCGCGAGTAGGCGTAGATGATGGAGAAGAACGACGCGACCAGCCCGGCCAGGCCGACGTAGTTCACCAGCTGCGCCAGGAAGTTGTCGCCGCCGTAGGCCGCGCGGACCGCCTCGGGCAACGGGTTGCCGGACGCCTCCAGCACCTTCGAACCCGCGCCACCCGGTGCGACCAGAAGAATCGCGGCGGCGAACACCAGCAGCGCCACCATCGCGCCGATGATGCCGCGGGGCATGTCGCGCTTGGGATCCCGCGCTTCCTCCGCGGCCAGCGGCACGCCCTCGACCGCGAGGAAGAACCAGATCGCGAACACGATCGCGCCCCACGCACCTGTGACGCCCATCGGCAGGAACGAGCCGTCGCCGATGTCGAACAGCTTGGCGGAGTCGAACTTCGGGATCATGCCCGCCACGAACGCGACCAGGGCGACGACCGCGATGCCCGTGATGACGAACATCAGCCGCAGCGCCTCGCCCACGCCCCAGAGGTGAATGCCCACGAAGATCACGTAGCACGCCAGGTACACCGGCCACGTGGCGTCGAGCAGGCCGAGCGCCTTGACGTAGTCGCCGATGAACACCGAGATCGCCGCGGGCGCGATGGCGTACTCGATGAGGATCGCGATACCTGTGACGTACCCGCCCAACGGGCCGAGCGCGCGCCTCGCGAATCCGTAGCCGGCACCCGCGACGGGCAGTGCGGAGGCCAGTTCGGCGAGACCGAAAACCATGCACGTGTACATCGTCGCCATCAGGATCGTGGCGATCAGCAACCCGCCCCAGCCGCCTTGGGCGAGGCCGAAGTTCCACCCGGCGAAGTCGCCGGAGATGACGTAGGAGACACCCAGCCCGGCCAGCAGGACCCAGCCCGCCGCACCCCGTTTCAGCTGTCGGTGCTCCAGGTACTCGTCGCCCACCTTCTCGTACTCGACGTGCTTGGCCATATGGACTCCTACTAGTCCTTTAAACCGGTGGTTGAGGGTGGCGCTCGGCACCCGGTGGTGTCAAGATGATGCGGCCAATGGCTCGCTGACATACCTTTGGAGGAACGCGGGATGCTGACCGTCGAGGAGTTGCGCGAGGCCGTGGACACCGGTGAGATCGACACGGTCCTGGTCGCGATCGTGGACATGCAGGGTCGCCTGCAGGGCAAGCGGTGCGCGGCTCAGTACTTCCTCGACGAGGTGCTCGGGCACTCCGCGGAGGGCTGCAACTACCTGCTCGCCGTCGACGTCGAGATGAACCCGGTCAGCGGCTACGCGATGTCGAGCTGGGACCGCGGGTACGGCGACTTCGTGATGAAGCCCGACATGGCGACGCTGCGCCGCGTCCCGTGGCAGGAGGGCACCGCGCTCGTCATGTGCGACGTCGTGTGGGAGAACGGCGACCCGGTCGTCGCCTCGCCGCGGCAGATCCTGCGCAAGCAGCTCGACCGGCTGGCCGCGCTCGGGCTGGAGTGCTACGTCGGCACCGAGCTCGAATTCATCGTTTTCGACGACACGTACGAGCAGGCGTTCAACGCCGGTTACCGCAATTTGACGCCGTCGAACCAGTACAACGTCGACTACTCGTTGCTGGGCACGGCGCGCGTTGAGCCGTTGCTGCGGGCCATTCGCAACGGCATGACAGGCGCGGGCATGGTCGTCGAGTCGGCCAAGGGCGAGTGCAATCCCGGTCAACACGAGATCGCCTTCCGGTACACGACGGCGCTGCGGACGTGCGACCAGCACGCCATCTACAAGAACGGCGCCAAGGAAATCGCTTCGCAGCAGGGCAAGTCGCTCACGTTCATGGCGAAGTACAACGAACGCGAGGGCAACTCCTGCCACATTCACCTTTCCTTGCGCTCCAAGGACGGTGAGCCGGTCTTCGCCGAGGGCCACGGCATGTCGGAGATGATGAAGCACTTCCTGGCCGGCCAGCTGGCCGCGCTGCGGGAGTTCACCTACTTCCTCGCGCCGAACATCAACTCCTACAAGCGTTTCGTGAAGGGTTCGTTCGCGCCGACCGCGGTGGCGTGGGGCAGGGACAACCGCACGTGCGCGTTGCGGGTCGTCGGCCACGGCCAGTCTTTGCGGTTCGAGAACCGGGTACCCGGTGGCGACGTGAACCCGTACCTCGCGGTGGCGGCGCTGATCGCGGCCGGCCTGCACGGTGTCGAGCGGAAGCTGGCGCTGGAGGACGAGTTCATCGGCAATGCCTACGCCTCGGACCGGGCGACCGTGCCGACGACGTTGCGCGAAGCGGCTGACCTGTTCGCGGCCAGCGAGATCGCGCGGGAGGCGTTCGGCAAGGAGGTCGTCGACCACTACCTGAACGCGGCCAAGATCGAGCTGGACGCGTTCGAGGCGGCGATCACGGACTGGGAGAAGGTACGGGGTTTTGAGCGCCTCTAAGCCGTCCAAGCCGCTCATCGGCATCAGCACCTACCTGGAGCGCACGCGCTTCGGCCACTGGGACGTGGAAGCCGCGGTGCTCTACCGCGGTTACCTCGACTGCGTGGTCGAGGCAGGCGGCAACCCGGTCATGCTGCCGCCGGTCGGCACCTGGACCGCCGAGACCATCGCGTTCCTGGACGGACTGGTGATCGCGGGCGGCGCGGACGTCGACCCCGCCGCCTACGGTGCCGACCCGCACCCCATGACCGGCGAACCGCGCCGCGACCGCGACGACGCGGAGTTCGCGCTCGTCGAGGCCGCGCTGAAGCTCGACCTGCCGGTGCTCGGCGTGTGCAGGGGGATGCAGGTGCTCAACGTGGCGCTGGGCGGCACGCTGCACCAGCACGTCGAGGGCCACAACCCGGCGCCCGCGGTGTTCGAGCACACCGAGATCGAGGTCTCGAAGGACACCGCGCTGCACGGGATCCTGGGCGACCGGACCACCGTCCAGTGCCATCACCACCAGTCGCTGGACCGGATCGCGGACGGGCTCCGTGTGACGGCCAGGGCACCCGACGGGACGGTCGAGGCGGTCGAGCTGGAAGGCGCGCGGTTCGTCCTCGGCGTGCAGTCGCACCCGGAGCAGGACGTCGAAGACCTGAGGCTGTTCGAAGCGCTCGTAGGCGTTGCAAGGAGAAAAGCGTGACCTTTGACGTCATCAACCCGGCCACCGAGAAGCTGGTGCGGCAAGTCCCGCACACCGGTCTCGACGAGACCGACGCCGCGATCGTCAAGGCGCACAAGGCGTTCGAGACGTGGCGAAACGTCGCGCCCGGCGACAGGGCCCGGCTGCTGCGCCGGTTCGCGGAGCTCGTCGACGCGCACAACGAAGAGCTGGCGCGGCTGGAGGTCGAGAACTCCGGGCACACGATCGGCAACGCCCGCTGGGAGGCGGGCAACGTCCGTGACGTCCTGCACTACTACGCGGCCGCGCCGGAGCGGTTGTTCGGCAAGCAGATCCCGGTTCCCGGCGGGCTGAACGTGACCTTCCACGAGCCGCTCGGCGTCGTCGGCGTGATCGTGCCGTGGAACTTCCCGATGCCGATCGCGGGCTGGGGGTTCGCCCCGGCGCTCGCCGCCGGCAACACGGTCGTGCTGAAGCCCGCGGAACTGACGCCGCTGACCGCGATCCGGCTCGGCGAGCTGGCGCGGGAAGCAGGCATTCCCGAGGACGTCTTCCAGGTGCTGCCGGGCAAGGGCAGCGTCGTCGGCAACCGGTTCGTCACGCATCCGTTGGTGCGCAAGGTCGTCTTCACCGGCTCGACGGGCGTCGGCAAGCAGATCATGGCCGGCTGCGCGGACCAGGTGAAGCGGCTGACGCTGGAGTTGGGCGGCAAGTCGGCGAACATCGTCTTCGCGGACTCCGACCTGGAGAAGGCGGCCGCGACGGCACCGTACGGGGTGTTCGACAACGCCGGGCAGGACTGTTGCGCGCGATCGCGGATCCTCGTGCAGGCCAGCGTCTACGACCGGTTCATGGAACTGCTGGAGCCCGCGGTGAAGAATCTGGTCGTCGGCGCGCCCGGCGACGAGAAGACGGAGATGGGTCCGCTCATCAGCGCGTCTCATTTGGAAAAGGTGTCGTCTTATGTCCCAGACGGCGCACCGGTGGCGTTTCAGGGCGTTGCACCGGACGGACCGGGATTCTGGTTCCCGCCGACGGTGCTCACACCGAGTCTGGATGACCGGACGGTGACCGAGGAGATCTTCGGACCGGTCGTCGTCGTGCTGCCGTTCACCGACGAGGCCGACGCGATCAGGATCGCGAACGACTCCGAGTACGGGCTGTCCGGTTCGATCTGGACCAACGACGTCGGCTGCGCGATCCGGGTGTCGCGGGCCGTCGAGGCCGGAAACCTTTCGGTGAACTCGCATTCGTCCGTCCGTTACTGGACACCGTTCGGTGGCGTGAAGCAGTCCGGCCTCGGCCGTGAGCTCGGCCCGGACGCGCTGGATTCCTTCACCGAAGTCAAGAACGTCTTCATCGCTACCTGACAGGAGATCAAAAGATGGTGCAGCGACTCGAGGGCCGCGTGGCCGTCGTGACGGGTGGCGGCAGCGGCATCGGACTCGCGACCGTGCGCAGGTTCGCGAGCGAGGGCGCGAAGGTCGTCGTCGCGGACGTCGACCCGAACGCGGGCAAGGCGGCCGCTGACGAGGTCGGCGGGCTTTTCGTCCAGGTCGACGTGACCGATGAGGAGCAGGTGAAAGCGCTCTTCCAGACCACTGTGGACACTTACGGCAAGCTGGACATCGCGTTCAACAACGCCGGTATTTCGCCGCCCGACGACGACTCGATCCTGACGACGGGCATCGAGGCGTGGGAGCGCGTGCAGAAGGTGAACCTCACGTCGGTTTATTTGTGTTGCAAGTACGCCATCCCGCACATGCAGGCCAACGGCAAGGGCTCGATCATCAACACCGCGTCGTTCGTCGCGACGATGGGCGCGGCAACGTCGCAGATCTCCTACACCGCCTCGAAGGGCGGCGTGCTCGCGATGTCCCGTGAGCTCGGTGTGCAGTTCGCGCGCGAGGGCATCCGGGTGAATGCGCTTTCCCCTGGGCCGGTCAACACGCCGTTGCTGCAGGAACTGTTCGCGAAGGACCCGGAGCGGGCCGCACGCCGGCTTGTGCACGTGCCGCTGGGCCGGTTCGCCGAGCCGACCGAGATCGCCGCCGCGGTGGCGTTCCTGGCGTCCGACGACTCGTCGTTCATCACGGCGTCGAACTTCCTCGTGGACGGCGGCATCGCCGGCGCGTACGTGACACCGCTCTAATGGAGCACGCGCAGGAGGCGTTGTTCCGCCCGGTGCGGGCGGGCAACGCTTTCGAGGAGACCGTCGAACGGCTCATGCAGTCCATCCGGCTCGGCGTCGTCGCGCCGGGTGAGCGGCTGCCGTCCGAACGGGAACTCGCCACCCGGCTCGGCGTGAGCAGGGTGACCGTGCGCGAAGCCATCAGATCGTTGCAGGAGAACAACTATGTCGAGTCGCGGCGGGGTCGTTACGGCGGCACGTTCGTCAACGCCGAAATCCCGAAGCCCGCTCCCGGCAAGGAGTTCGGAGACATCCACGACGCGCTGACGTTGCGGAAGGTTCTGGAGACAGGCGCTGCGGAGACCGCGGCGGGCCGGTCGCTGGGGCCGTCGGAACGACGTGGGCTGCGTGCGCATCTGGAGGAAGCGTCCACCGCGTCGCTCGCGGAGTACCGGCGCAAGGACTCCCGCCTGCACCTTGCGATCGCCGAGGCCACCGGGTCCGCGTCGCTCACCGCCGCCGTCGCCGAGTCGCGGATGCGCGCCAACGAGCTGCTGGACAGCATCCCGTTGCTCGAACCGAACCTTGTGCACTCCAACGCCCAGCACGAGCGCATCATCACCTCCATTTTGGACGGAGACCCGGCATCGGCGCGTCAGGCGATGGCCGAACACCTGGACGGAACGGCGTCGCTGCTGCGCGGGTTCCTCGTCTAGGGAGGCTTTTGGTCTGACCGGTCAGACTCCTGCTTTGGCAACAAAGCGGAAGGTCCGGGCGTGAACCGGGCAACGTGAAAACGTTTACATGTTCGAATGTCCCGTTGTCATGCACATTCCGCATGGCTCAACACTTGGCGTGAGCCTTGCGGACAGTTACCGTCCGAATACCTCGGGGACTTGCAGCGCGAGGAGCTGTTGATGCCAGGGTTGCGCAAGGTGTTTCGCGACGCCATGGGCCGGGTGCACTCACTCCGTGTCTTGTCCGCCGCGGGCATGGTGAGTCTCACGAACTTCAAGATGTCCATGCAGGCGTTGAGAGAGGTCCAGGTCTGGGGGCCGAACGTCACGGCACTGCGCCGTTCCGTCCGGCTGAATCCGGACGGTGTCGCGGTCGTCGACGAACGTGGATCGGTCACCTACAGACAGCTCGACAGGCGTTCCACCGCGATCGCACAGGGCCTGCGCGCGTTAGGTGTGCAGCACACGCACATCGTCGCGTTGATGTGCCGCAACCACCGCGGCATGGTCGAGTCGCTGCTGGCGTGCGCGAAACTCGGAGTCCGCGTGCTGCTGGTGAACACCGGCTTCGGCGCTCCGGTCGTGCTCGATCTGTTGCAACGTGAACGCGCGTCAGTCGTGATTCACGACGAGGAGTTCACACCGCTCTTCCACCAGCTGCCACCGACGATCCCGCGCTGGCTGGCGTGGTCGCGCGACGGCCTCGACCGTCGCACGCCGACTCTCGACCAGTTGGTGGCCAAGGCACCGCGCGGGGAACTGGAGCCGCCGCGCGAGCCCGGCGTCGTGATCCAGCTGACCTCCGGGACCACCGGCACGCCGAAGGGCACGGCGCGCGAGATCAAGTCGGTGCTGACCGCGTCCGACTTCCTCGACCGCATCCCGATGAAGGCGGGCGAGTCGACGTTCATCGCCGCCCCGATCTTCCACTCCGTCGGCTACTCGCACCTCACGCTCGCGATGTCGCTGGGATCCAGAGCGGTGCTGCAGCGCCGGTTCGACCCGCGCAAGACGCTGTGGTCCGTGCAGGGCCAGCGCTGCACGACCATCGTGATGGTGCCGACGATGCTGCAGCGGATCATGGAGCTCGACCGGTCCGTGCTGGACTCGTTCGACCTGAGCCACCTCCGCGTGGTGTTCTGCTCGGGCTCGACGCTGTCGACGGATCTCGTGCACCGCACGCAGGCGGTGCTGGGGCCGGTGCTCTACAACCTCTACGGCTCAACGGAGGTCGCGGTCGCCACCGTGGCCACACCGGACGATCTCGAGGCCGCGCCGTCGAGCGTCGGCATGCCACCGCACAACTGCATCGTGCGAATCTACGACGAGAACGGGAACCGGATCACCCGGTCGTTCGTGACGGGCCGGATCTTCGTGCGCGGCTCGCTGACCGTCGACGAGTACACCGACGGCTCGCAGAAGGAACGCATCGACGACCTCGTCGCGACCGGCGACCTCGGCCACTTCGACCCGAGCGGACGGCTCTACTTCGACGGCCGCGAGGACGACATGATCGTGTCCGGCGGCGAGAACGTGTACCCGGTCGAGGTGGAGAACCTGCTGATGACGCACTACCGCGTGCGCGACGCGGCGGTGCTCGGCGTGCCGGATCCCGAGTACGGGCAACGGTTGCGCGCCTTCGTGGTGCCGGTGGCGGGTGCTCGGATCGACGTGCGGGAGCTGCGCGAGTTCGTGCGGACCCGGCTGGCGCGGCACAAGGTGCCGCGCGAGGTCGTGGTCGTGCCGAAGCTGCCGCGCAACGCGACCGGGAAAGTGCTGCGGCGTCAGCTGCTCGCGATCCGGCTGGGACCGCAGCCGCACTCGAACTAGGGACTAGGGCGGAACGCACGCCGCGGCAGAACGAGGGGGACTAATCCGGCTTTGGCGTGCGTTCCTGACTTAGGGGAGCGCACGACCTGCGTCGTCGGGGACTCGGGCAGAAACGCAGGTCGTGCGCTCGGTCGGTTTACCGCTCGAAGCGGTCGCCGGGACGTCCTTCGCCGAACGGGCCGCGCTCATCGAAGCGATCACCGCGATCACCGCGGTCACCACGGTCACCGCGATCAGGTCCGCGGTCGCCACGGTCGTACATCCGCACGTGGCCAGGGCGGCCGTGGTCGTCGAAGCGGTTGGCCGAGATCGCTCCCACGATGCCGCCGCCGAGGACAAGGCCCAGCAGTCCCACGGCGACCAGCTGAGTGGCTCGGTGGCCGGCGACACGCCTCACCCGGCCGGGGCCGGCCGGTGCCGCGGCGGG
>NZ_VSRL01000180.1 GCF_012184385.1 Lentzea indica | reverse complement strand
CGGCCGTCGTCGCCCTGCGCGGCGGCGGTCGGGGTGAGCCGCACTCCGCGCTGCTGCGGGCCGGCGCCGTCCAGCGACCGGACGGCCACCGTGTAGGACAGGACACCGCGGGAGTCGCGTTGCACGTCCAGCACGTAGAAGTGCAGCCGGTTGGCCTGGTCGACGAACTCGTACTCGCTGCCCGAGTTCGTGCCCGCGTGGAACAGGGCGTCGGACAGCTGGCGGTAGTCGCCGACCGTGATCGGGACCTTCGTGCCGTCGGGCAGGACGTAGTCGGTCATACCGATGTCCTGCGGGTTGGCGTCGATCACCCACGTGAACGGTGCGGCGTCGACGTTCTTGGTCTTGGCCAGCAGCACGCCCGCGTCCGGGGTGAACGAGTCGGCGCCCATCCGGTCCACGACCTCGAGCGTGTAGTTGTTGTAACCGCCGCCGTCGCAGAACGGGTTGGTGGCCACGTTGCACGCGGGTGTCTTGTCTCCGGTGCCGAGTGCGAGGTTGATGCCGGTCAGGCCTGAAGCGCCGGGATTGACCTCGCGCGCGGTGATCTTCGCAATGACCGTGCCGGAGCCGGCCAGGGCTTCCCGCGACAACCTGAGCACGTTGCGCTCGTCGACGATGCCGAGCTTGATCTTGTTGCGCAGCGTCTGCTGGGCGCCTAGCGACCCGCCGCCGGTCGACGGGATGGTCCAGCGGGAGTGCGGGCCGCCGGGGCCGTTGAACGCGCCGCGCGACAGCATGTCCCACGGGCCGCTGTAGTCACGGCGCGGCGGGCTGCCGTACGGGTTGTTGTAGTTGTCGCCGATGCCGAGGATGTGGCTCAGCTCGTGCGCGTACACGCCCTGGCCCGAACTCTCGGCCTGTGTGGAGGATCCGCCGCCCGCGTTGGGCCAGATCGCCGAGCCGGCCGCCCACGACGTCCAGTCGACGTACCGGGTGCGCGACCAGTTCGGCAGGGCGGGATCGGGCGGGCCGAAGGCGTCGGTCACGTCCTCCTTGGTCCGGAACTTCATCATCCCGAACTCCTGCCACGTGCCGGACTCGTCCTGGCCGGCCGACAGGTAGTAGATGAAGTCGTAGCCAGCAGGCACTTCCGAGCCGACGTCGGCCACCCACGCGGCACGGCCGTCGGTGCGGATGTTGCGGTTGCACGAGTCGCCAGCCGGGCAACCGGTGCCGCCCTGGAACTCCATGGCGTACTCGTGGTCCTTGCCCGGCATCGTGTACGGGCCGAACGCCTTCAGCTCGACGCCGTAGCGCCCGCCTGAGGTCTCCATCCAGTACTCGTGGACGGTGTGGCCGCGGTTGAGACCGTTCGGCTTGTTGAGGAAGTCCTCGTAGAACTGCCCGACCTGCGCGCGCGGAACGTTGCTCGCTTCCGCGCTCGGGTTGCCGAACACCGTGGAGTTCTTGGGCTGCGTGACGACGAACGGCTGGTTCGGGTAGTCCAGCAGAACCAGCGCGCCCTTGAAGTTCCGCACCGAACCCTTGACCGACGGGTCGGCCCAGTTGGTGCCGGGGATCTTCTTGTAGTCCCGTTCCCACGTCATGTGATCGGGGTTGACCCAGTTCTGCGGGTCGACGGGGCCGGGGAATCCCGCCTGCGCGAACACGCGGGCGGAGTCCCTGGACTGCTGCCACGGCTGCTGCTGCGGCCAGTGGTCGTGCTGCCAGTGGTGCAACGGTTCATCAGGAGGGGCTGCGGCGGAGTTGCCGGCGGTGACCATCGCGACCGAGAGGAACGCGGTGATCAGCAGGGCAGGGCGCCGGTGTCTGCGGTCCATACCACTTACCGTGGTGCAGAGCCGCCCCTGCCAACCACCCGTCGATCGTCGGCCGGTTGACGGAATTCTGGAAGATCGACCCGAACGGACGCACCGCGTGGTCTCGGCACGAACTGCACACTCCCGCCGTGTACGGCCACGATGTTCGCCACGATCGCCAGGCCCAGACCGGATCCGGGCAGGCCACGGGCGTCGGGCGCGCGCCAGAACCGTTCGAACGCCGACTTCCGGTGCTCGAACGGCAGTCCGGGGCCCTCGTCGCTGACGGTGAGCCAGCCCGGCCGCGAGCGGACGGTGATGGTGGAACTCGCCGGGGAGAACTTCACGGCGTTGTCCAGCAGGTTGAGCACGCTTCGTTCCAACGCGCCCGCGTCGCCCACGATCGACCATTCGGAGCGGTCGACGTCGAAGACGTGGTCGTGGGCGCGGCTGCGGGCACGTTTGACGGCACGGTCGATCACGGCGGCCACGTCGACGGGCTCGCTGGCCAGTTCACGGTCGTCGCGGGCCAGCACGACGAGTTCGGTGACGAGGTCGCTGAACTCCTGGCTCTGGGCCTGCAGCCTGTCGAGGACCTCACCGCGCTGAGGCAAAGGGCGGCCGGTGCGTTCGGCGCGGACCAGCAGGTCGATGTTGGTGCGCAGGCTGGTCAACGGGGTCCGGAGCTCGTGTGCGGCGTCGTTGACGAGATCTCGCTGGCGGCGCCGGGATTCGGCGAGAGCGGCGGTCATCGACGTGAAGGCGCGGCCGAGCCTGCCGACCTCGTCCTGGCCGGAGACGGTGACGGGGGTTGTGAGGTCCTCGGTGCGCGCGATGTGTTCTGCGGTCTCTGTAAGGCGTTCCATCGGGGCCAGGGCGCGGCGGGTCAGCCACAGACCGGCCCCGGCGACCAGCAGCGCACCGAAGACGGCCACGCCCACCAGTACCCCGGCGAGTGCGGTGAGCGTGTCGTCGATCTCCGCGAGGCTGCGGCTGAGGATCAGGACGTCGCCGTTGTAGAGCGGCTGCATGAGAACACGCGCCGACGTCCCGGATCTCGTCACGCCATCCCGGAACGTCGTCGTCCCCACGAAGTCCTCGGTGCCCGTCACGACCGGGTCGACGCCGGGTGGCGCGCACACGGTGCCGTCGGGGCTGAGCACCTGGATGCCCTGGAGCACCTGTTGCAGGCCTTCGTTGGGCAGGCCTTCGTCGCAGTGCAGCTTGAACTCCCGCCGCTCACCCGGCCCCGGCGGCCGGTCCATCCGCGGCGGCAGGCTCGCCTGCAACGACTTGTCGAGCTGCGAACGCAGGTTGTGCTCGGTCGCGAGCCAGGTGACGACGCTGATCCCGGCGATCGCCACCGCCACCACGCAGGCGGTGATCAACGCGAGTTTGCCGCGCAGCAGCACCGGGCCTTTCACGGTGACGACTCACGCAGGATGAAACCCATGCCGCGCACGGTGTGCAGCAGACGGGAACGGCCACCGGCCTCGGTCTTGCGACGCAGGTAACCGATGTACACGTCGAGGTTGTTGGTGCCCTGGTCATGCCCCCACACGGCGTATTTGAGGCGCTGCTTGGTCAGCAACCGCTCGGGATGACCCAGGAACACGGCCAGGAGGTCGAACTCCGTCGGCGTCAGGTCGAGCCGCTCGCCGCCGCGCACGACCTCACGTGCCTGCGGATCCATCCGCAGGTCGGCGAACTGCAACAAGCGCGGCGTCACGCGGTGCCGGTTCTGCTTGAGCAACGCGCGGACGCGGGCCAGGAGCTCCTCCAGCGCGAAGGGTTTGACCAGGTAGTCGTCGGCGCCGGCGTCCAGGCCCGTGACCTTGTCGCCGAGCGCGTCACGAGCGGTGAGCATCAGCACCGGCAACCGCTCCCCTGCCGCGCGCAACCGGCGGCAGGCCTCCGAACCGTCGACGTTCGGCATCATCAGGTCGAGAATGGCCAGGTCAGCGCGGTTGACGAGCCGCAGAGCCTCGGCGCCGTCCGCGGCGGTGGTGACCTCGTAGCCCTCGAACTCCAGGCTGCGCCGCAGACTGTCCCGCACGTCCGGGTCGTCGTCCACCACGAGCAGTCGCATGCAGGCGACGGTAGAACCGAAGTCTGTGAGCGAGCTGTGTGACGTTGTGGCCTCTCACGAATCTCTCAGCAGAAGCCAAGGACGTTCTCACGACAACGCCAGCAAGCTCGGTTCCACAACGGTCACGGCTGTGTCCAAAGTGGAACGGAGACCACATGGCGGTGAGCACCGCACAAGCCACGGGGACCGTGGACATCATGATTCCCGTCTACAACGAGGAACGCGCGCTGCCCGGCTGCGTCGAGGTGCTGCACGGGTTCCTGAGCGAGCAGTTCCCGTTCGACTGGTCGATCGTGGTCGTGGACAACGCCAGCACCGACCGGACGCTGGAGGTGGCCTCGGCCCTGGCCGAGAAGTACGAGCGGGTGCGCGTGCATCACCTGGACCGCAAGGGACGCGGGCTCGCGCTGAGAGAGTCGTGGGGTGCCAGCGAGGCAGCCGTCGTCGTCTACATGGACGTCGACCTCTCCACGGGGCTGGACGGGCTGCTGCCGTTGGTCGCGCCGCTGCTCAACGGGCACTCGGACCTGGCGATCGGCTCGCGGCTCGCACCGGGTTCGCGGACGGTGCGCGGACCGCGGCGCGAGCTGGTCTCGCGCGCCTACAACGCGTTGATCCGGCTCACCCACGGCGCGCGGTTCAGCGACGCCCAGTGCGGCTTCAAGGCCGCCCGCACCGAGGTCGTCCGGCCGTTGCTCGGCCAGGCCCGCGACGAGGGGTGGTTCTTCGACACCGAGCTGCTGCTCCTGGCCGAGCACAACGGGTTGCGCGTGCACGAAGTGCCGGTCGACTGGGTCGAGGACGTGGACAGCCGGGTCGACGTGGTCGTCACGGCGATCGACGACATCAAGGGGCTGATCCGCGTGGCGCGAGCCAAGGCCAACGGCACAGCGCTCGTGAACGGTCTGCCGCAGCGACCGCAGCCGCGTGCCATCCATCCTGACGCCGTACTGAGCCGCAGCGAGGGCGGGCTTTCCTGGCAAATGCTGTCGTTCGCGGTGATCGGCGTGATCTCCACGCTCGCGAACCTGGCTCTGTACGGCGTCTTCCGGCTGTGGTGGCCGGTGCTGGCGGCCAACCTCGCCGCGTTGGTGATCACGACACTGTTCAACACGGAGGCCAATCGCCGCTTCACCTTCACGGCCCGCAACACCACACGCGGCAAGACACACCTGCAGGGCTTCGTGGTGTTCGGCCTCTACTACGCGTTCACATCGGCCGCGCTGCTCCTGTTGCACGCGGCCTCCTCGAACCCGTCCCGCACGCTGGAACTGGTGGTGCTGCTCGGCTCGTCGGCCCTGGGCACCGTGGGGCGCTTCTTCCTGTTGCGGAGCTGGGTGTTCCGCAGGGACGACCGAAAGGACCAAGCATGACCGCCACTGCCGAAGTGGCAGCTCCGGCTGACGAACCGATCGACGCGCAGCGGCCTTCCCGTTGGCATGGCTGGGCGCTCGCGGCGATCTGCGTGCTGGCGGGAGCGCTGTACGTGTGGGCGATCGGCGCAGGCCAGGTCGGCAACCCCTACTACGCGGCCGCCGCGAAGTCCATGTCGACTTCGTTCACCAATTTTCTGTTCGGCTCGTTCGACCCGGCCGGCGTGGTGACCGTCGACAAGCCGCCGATGGCCTTGTGGCCGCAGGCGATCGCTGTGGCGGTGTTCGGGTTCCACGGCTGGGCGGTGTTGCTGCCGCAGGTGATCGAAGGCGTCGCGGCGGTGTTCCTGTTGCACCGCACCGTTCGGCTGTGGGCGGACGAGAAGGTGGCGCTGCTCGCCGCACTGATCCTCGCGCTGACACCGATCACGGTGGCGATCAACCGGGACAACAACCCCGACACGTTGCTCGTGTTGCTGCTCGTCGCCGCCGCTTACGCCTTCACGCGGTCCGTTCAGTCCGCGGAGAGCCGTCCGCGGACGAAGTGGTTGCTGTGGTGCGCGTTCTTCGTCGGCTGCGGGTTCCTCACCAAGATGCTGCAGGCGTGGATCGTGGTCCCCGGCTTCGCCCTGGCCTACCTGGTGGGGTCGAGCGCGCCGGTGAAGCGGCGGATCCTCGACCTGCTGGCGGCCGGTGCGGTGCTGGTCGCGTCGTCGTTCTGGTGGGTGGCGCTGCACGCGTGGTGGCCGGGCTCCAAGCCGTACATCGGTGGCAGCAAGGACGGCGGCGCGTGGGACCTCATCATCGGCTACAACGGCCTCGGCCGGGTGTTCGGCGGCAACGGCAACCGGGGAGGCAGCGGCCAGCAGCCGGAAATGATGATCTACACGCCCAACGGCGTCCAAACCGGTCCCGGCGCGATGTTCGGCGGCCAGGCGGGTGCGGCCCGCATGTTCGACGCCTCGGTCGGCGGCCAGATCTCGTGGTTGCTGCCGTTGTGCCTGCTGGTCCTGGTCACGGTGTCCGTCGCGGGCGTGCTGCGCCGGCGCAGGAAGCTTCCAGGCAATCCGGCCGAACGCGCCGGCTGGTTCATGTGGGGCAGCTGGCTGCTGGTCACAGCGGCGGTGTTCAGCTTCGCGCAGGGCATCTTCCACCCGTACTACACGACGATGCTCGCTCCCGCGGTCGCGGCGATCAGCGCTGCGGGGCTGATGATGTTCTGGCGTGCCAAGAGTTTCGTGCGGTTCCTGCTGCCGTTGGGGATCGCGATCACGGCGGCCTGGGCGTTCGTCGTGGTCTCGCGCGACACGTCGTTCCACGGGTGGACGCGGTGGGCCGTCCTCGGAATCGCGGCAGTGGCGATCGTCGTGCTTCTCGCCGGCCTGCGCCGGGCGGGCCTGGTGGCCGCGGTGGTCGCGATGCTGCTGACGCCTGCTGTGTGGTCGACGGCCAGCGCGGCCGCGGCGACCGGAGGTGGCGTGATGCCTGCCGCCGGGCCCGTGCAGATGGGCGGGGCCGCTACTTCAGCGGCCAGGTGCCCGGCCCGAACCAGGGAAGGCCTCCTCAGGACGGCGCGCAACAGCCAGGAGGGACGGGCCAGCCGCGGATCGGCATGATGCCGCCGGGTCCCGGTGGCGGCAACCGCGAGCTCACCGACGAGCAGAAGCGGATCCTGAAGTATGCCAAGGAACACGGTGGTGGCGCCGAGATCACTCTGGCGGTCGCAGGCCCGGCACAGGCAGCCTCGCCGTACATCATGGGCTCCGACGAGGTGGTGATCGGCATGGGCGGGTTCTCCGGCTCGGACAACGCGCCGTCGGTCGACCAGCTGCAGACCTGGGTCACCGAGGGCAAGCTCAAGTTCGTGCTCGGCGGCGGTGACCGCATGGGTGGTGGCGGCCCTGGCGGCCGCGACAGCAGCGGCCGCCAGGAGTGGATCAAGGAGCACTGCTCCACAGTCGACCCGAGTGCCTACGGCGGCGGATCAACGCAGATGCTCATGGAGTGCCACGCGTGAATCGGTTCGCTGACCGGCGTCTCCTCGACGCCGGTCAGCGCTTCGTCGTGCTTCGCGTCGTCGGTCAGCCCGAGCATGCGATGCACGTGTTCCTTGCTCGCTCCGAACATGAAGCACATGCCGTTGACGGTAGGCGCGCCGCCGGGGCCCGGGCTTCTCGATTCCTGCTCGCTGTCGCCGGTTGTTGACTTCTTCGGCCAACTCGTGTCGAACTGACAGCGACAGAGGGAGGCGCCATGACCGATCGCGGCGACCGCATTGTGAGCGTGCTCGAGGACGCCTTCACCGGGCTGATGGCGGCCGACCCGGCCGCGTTCCGGCACAAGTTCCGCAAGATGGCGGCCGAACCGTTCGCGTTCTACAGAGGCAGCGCGTGCCTGTTCTACGCCGACATGGCCGAAATGCCCGATGAATGGGCCGACGACCGCACCGGCCGCATCTGGATCCAGGGCGACCTGCACGCGCAGAACTTCGGCACCTACATGGACGCCGAGGGCACGCTGGTGTTCGACGTCAACGACTTCGACGAGGCCTACCTGGGCTCGTTCACGTGGGACGTCCGCCGGTTCGCCGCTTCGATGGCCCTGCTCGGGTGGCGCAAGGCCCTGCCGGACAGCGTGATCACCGACCTGATCCGCGCCTACGTCTCCGCGTACGTCGCCCAGATCCGTTCCTTCGCCGACCGCCCCGGCGACGAGCTCTTCAGCCTGCGCCTCGACAGCACCGAGGGCGCCCTGCACCGCGTGCTGCAACGGGCCCGCCTGGCCACCAGAATCGGCCTGCTGGACGAGAAGACCGTCATCGTCGACTACGACCGCAGGTTCCGCCGCGACCGCGACGGCATCCACGAACTGACGCCGGAGGTCCGCGCCTCGGTGGAGAGCGCCTTCGCGTCCTATCTGGACACCATCCCCACCGGCAAACGCGCCAGCAGCCGCACCTACACCGTCAAGGACGCGGTGGGCCGCAGCGGCTTCGGCATCGGCTCAGCCGGCCTGCACGCCTACAACATCCTCGTGGAGGGCCGCTCTCAGGCGCTGGAGAACGACGTCGTCCTCTCGATGAAGCAGGCCAACGTCGCCGCCCCCAGCCGCATCGTCCCCGACACGCGCATCCGCGAGTACTTCACCGACCACGGCCACCGCACCGCCGTCTCGCAACGCGCCCTGCAGGCCCACGCCGACCCGTGGCTCGGCCACACCCGGATCGACGGCGTCGGCTACGTCGTCGCCGAACTCTCCCCGTACGAGGCCGACCTCGACTGGTCCGACCTCACCGAGCCCGCGGACATGCTCCCGGTCCTCGGCTACCTGGGCCGCGCCACCGCGAAGATGCACTGCGTGGCCGACGAGGACTCCGCACAAACCCTCGTCGCCTTCCAGTGCGAGGAAGCCATCGCCACGGCCATCGGCGACCGCGAAGCCGCCTTCACCGACTCGATCGTCGCCTTCGCCCTCGACTACGCCCGCCAGACCCGCGAGGACCACCGCCTGTTCGTGGACGCGTTCCGCGACGGGCGCATCAAGGGTGTCGGCTCGACCGCGTAGGCCGTCCAGCGGTACGTTTGCGGCCAATCGAACCCCGCGCCTCGGGGCACAATTGCCGGCGTGAATGAGAGATCCTTGTCGGCTGTCGACGCCGTCCAGCGTTATGTCGTGGCGCTTCGCGAGATTCGGGGTCGTCTGTTCGCGGATCCCCCCGGCCTGGCCGGCGTGCAGGACATCATGCTCGCGGTGCGCTCTCACCGGACGATGGTCCGCGAGGGTCGGACGGCCGGCGAACGAGGAACTCAATGCTGCGTGCGCGCAACTCGCTGCCCGCGGCGAACTGCGGGTGATCAAGCAGGGCCGATGGTTCGCGCTGCCGCCATCCGACTGACGTTTCCAGCATCGTGAATCGCCACCAGAACTACGCCCGCGCCATCAACGAGCTCGCACTGGACGCGCTCGAAGGCACCCTTATTCGTTAGATGAGTACTCTGATCAATATGCGCATCCTCTTCTCAAGTGTTCCGCAGCACGGCCACCTGCTGCCGCTGCTCCCCCTCGCCCGCGCGTTCCAGGACCGCGGCCACGAGGTGGCTGTGCTGACCGCCGCGGGAATGGCACCGGTTCTTGCAGCTCAGGGGCTCGACCTGCTGGCGGCGGGGCCGTTGCCGGACGTGCTGTTCGCCGAGGTCGCACGAAGGACAGGTGCCGACCCGGCGAGCGCACCGACGCCGGACTCGGTGGCCGAGTTCTTCGCGGGCACCCGGATCGACCTGACGGCGGACGAGGCACTGGCCGCGACCAAGGACTTCCAGGCGGACCTCGTCGTTGCCGAACTGTGCGACTACGTGGGTCCTTTGATGGCTGCCGCGACGGACACGCCGGTCGCGACCCTGGCTTTCGGACCGCCGCTGCCGCCGGTGTTTACTGAGGCCATGGACGCCATGGCTCGCACGCGACACGGGGCGCGCGACCTGCCGTGGCAGCCCAGGCAATGGCTGCTGGACACCTGGCCCGCGTCGATGCGGGCCGACGAGTGGCAGCAGCCGGAGGGCTGGTTGCCGTTGCGCCCGGAGGCGTTCCGCGAGCCGGGGCGACCGGGGCGAAGCTGCCGGCGCCGGCACGGCCGCGGGTGCTGGTGACGTTCGGGACGTGGTTCGGCGAGCCGGCGAAGCTCAGCCCGTTGCTCCGCGCGCTGTCCACTTTGGACGTGGAGGTCGTCGTGACGCTGGGGCTGGCGGCCAAGCCCGATGAGTTCGACGTCGACCACGATCGGGTCACGTTTGTCGGGTTCACGCCGATGGACGACCTGCTCGACGGTGTTGACGTCGTTGTGACGCACGGTGGTGCGGGCACGACGGCGGCCGCGTTGATGAAGGGTGTGCCGCTGGTGGTGCTGCCGCAGGGCGCCGACCAGTTCTTCCAGGCCGAGCGGGTGGCCGCCGCCCGTGCCGGCATCGCGCTCAATCCGCCGTCGCAGACGCCGGAGGCGCTGGTCGCCGCGGTGAAGACGGTGCTGGAGGACGTGAGCATCCGGGAGAACGTCACGACGATCGCCGAGGAGATCGCCGCGATGCCGTCGGCGGACGAGGTGGCCGCGACGTTGGAAGCGGGTCGATGACGAGGCAGTACCACTCGCCGCGCCGTGCGCAGGACGCCGCCGACACCCGGCGGGACGTCCTGCGCGCGGCCGCGGAGTTGTTCTCCGCCAACGGGTATGCGCGCGTGACGGTGGCGGACATCGCCAAGCGGGCCAGGGTCGCACCCCAAACCGTGTACTCGAGCGCGGGCAGCAAGTCGGAGATCCTGCACAAGATCGTCAGCGAGTCGATCGGCAGGACCGACGCGGCGGCGACCACGGAGGCGATCCGGCGGACCGACGGCCTGGCGACGGCGTTGACGTTGCTGGCCAAGGGAACCCGCGTGGGCAACGAGAACGAGCAACAGATCGTCGAGGTGCTCTACGGCGCGTTCCCGGTGCACGAGGACGGCGCCGCGCTCTGGAAGCAGAGCACCAGCGCCTATCGGCAGGCGCTCAGCGAGGTCGCAGAACACCTGCGGGACAAGGGACTCCTCAAGATGGACGTCGAACGGGCCACCGACGTGCTGTGGTTCTGCTTCGGCTTCGGCGCGTGGCGGACCCTCGTCAAGGAATGCGGCTGGTCCTGGGACGACGCCGAGCGCTGGCTCGCCCAGCAGGCCATCACGATCTTCACCCACTGAGCGGGGAACCGTGGACATCGAGACTCCGCAGGACGCGGCGACGAACGGGCTGATGCTCGCGTTCGGACGGTTGCAGGGCGCGGCGAACCGGTTGGAACACCTGCTCGGCCGTGCGCTGGAGCAGGAGTGCGGGCTCACGCATCTGGAGTTCGAGGTGCTGCTGATTCTCGGCAGGGCGGGCGAGCCGGGAATGTCGATGCGCGCGATCAGCCAGGAGCAGGTGCTCACCACGGGAGGGGCGACGCGGGTGATCGATCGGCTCGAAAGGGCCGGCCTGGTGGCACGCATCGCACACCCGACGGACAAGCGCGGCCGCCTCGCGAAGCTGACGCCCAAAGGCGCGAAGACTGTGGTCGACGCGGCGAAAGTGCACCTTGAGAACATCAAGAAGTACTTCCTGGCGCCACTTCCCGAGGACCACCGGGACCGGTTCGCCGAGGACCTCAAGATCCTCAGCCACTCCGCCAGGGACGCGCTGCCGCCCCTGAAGTGAACCGGGTCACACCACGAAATATCTGACGAGTCAGATACTTTGTACCGGTCGTGAAGCTCGTCTACGTCTTCGACGCCTACTGCGGCTGGTCGCACGCTTTCTCCGGCACCCTGCAGACGGTCACCGCACGCCATCCCGAGCTGCCGGTCGAGGTGATCTCCGGCGGCCTGTTCACCGGCGAGCGCCGGGTGCCGATCCGCGAGTTCGGGTTCATCAAGGACGCCAACGTCCAGGTCACCGCACGGACCGGAGCGAAGTTCGGCGACGCCTTCAACGCGCTGCTCGACGAGGGCACGTTCGTCATGGACTCCGAAGCCGCCGCACGAGGTCTCATCGCGTTGCGCCAGGCCGCGCCGGACCGAGCGGCCGAGCTGGCCGTCGCGATGCAGAACGCGTACTTCCACCACGGCAGGAGCCTGTCCGATCCGGACACCTACCGGATGATCGCCGAGGACTTCGGCTTCGACGCCGACGCGGTGGTGGCCGCGTTCGAGAGCGCGTCACCCGAAGCCGAATTCGGCCGCGCGGCACGGCTCGGCGTCAGCGGTTTCCCGACGTTGATCGCTGTCCGCGGGTCCGAGATGTACGCGCTCGCACGCGGACACGCCTCCGCGGACGAGATCGAGCAGCGCTTGGAAGCACTGAGCCGAAGCTAGGGCCTGTTTCTCGGATCCGTGTTCGCGATAGTCGGGCCTGAGGCGGCCCGTGGGGGCACGGGCGACAGACCCATATACAACACCGGTATGCGGGTCTGTCGCCCGCACCGCCAGGAACCACCTCAGGCTCGACTCTCATCGAACGAGATCCGAGAAACAGGCCCTAGTGGATCAGGCCGTGGTGGCGGTTCGTCCACGCTGCCACGGCCGGCAGCACGTCGGTGATCCACTCGCGAGCGGCGGCGGTGAGCTCGTAGCGCGCGGCACGGCGGAGTACGAAACCGTTGTCCTGCAGGCGCTCCAAGGTCCGGATCACCTTCGGCCCGAGTGCGGGGACGAGGTCCTCCATCGCCTTGGCACCGTCGGACAGCGCGACCAGGACCTGGGGAAGCTGGTCGCTGCTCATCAAGTCCTGCAACACGAGCAGGTGGTGCAGCGCCGAGGCATCGGTGTTCCGCTCGGCCGCGAACGCGCTCGGGTCGTGCATCTGGACGCGGGCCCTGCCGTTGCGCTTCGCCCGTTGCAGCGCCGCGTCGGTGTCGCGGACCAGGTCGATGAGCGCGCCATCGCTGCCGGGGACGTGGGACGCGACGCCGATGGACGCGGTCTGGCCGTGCAGCGTGAGGCCGTAGCCGTCGTTCGTGGTGATCTCGGTCTGCAATGCGCGGATGCCGCGCAGCATTCGTTCGGCGACGACGGCCGCTTCACCGCCCGTGGTGCGCGGCAGCAGCACGAGGAACTCATCGCCGCCGTACCGGCACACGAGGTCCGACGAGCGGGTGTGCGTCGTCAACACGTCGGCCACGTCGCTCAGCACGACGTCGCCGGCGGGGTGGCCGTACTCGTCGTTGATCTTCTTGAAGCGGTCGAGGTCGATCATGAGCAGCGCGACCTGTTCCCACCGGCGCTGGGCGCGGCGGTACACCGCGGGTGCCTGATCGTCCCAGCCCCAACGGCCGAGCAGGCCCGTCAGGCGGTCCGTTGCCCACGCGCCGACCGGCTGTGCGCACGAACCGCAGCGTGAGGGAGCGCTCTCGTCGTGCAGGCGCAGAGAACCGTGGTTCACCGGAAGCCCCATCCGCGCAGTCGTCATGAGTCCCCCCAGACTTCAGCTCTGACTGGCTCCGAACTGTCCCTTTCAACTCAGGTGACGTCGTTCGGATCAAACGCGACACATCAGTTGAAGCGGCGGAGTGTGATCATAGAGCTACGGACAGGTGGATTCAACCCCTGTGATGCCATATGCTCGCTTGGTTCCACAACAGTGGAATGATCGCCGGCCACGAGTCGCTCCAGCGGAGGTGTGGCGTGAGGCCGTTCGCCGAGGTCCTCAACGAGCTGTGCAACAACCCGCCCAACGGCCGAGGCAAGGTGACCAACGTAGCGCTTGCCGCCGCGGTCAAGTCACGGGGTGGGGACATCGGGCACGGCTACATCTCGCAGCTGCGGCTCGGAGTGAAGGACAACCCGACCTGCCAGGCCATCGTCGACCTCGCGGGCGCGCTCGGCGTGCACCCGGCCGTGTTCCTCGGCGGCCGCAGCGAGTTACACCCTGGAGAGCAGCCCGGTTGGCGTGCCAACGCTTTGACCACGCTCTTCGGGGCCGTCCACCCACCGGACCGCGGGCCGTGGTCGCCGGAGGAGGTCGCGGCGTCGATCAGCTCGTCCGGCCAGTTCGGCAGCATCTCCGCGAGTTACATCCGCGAGCTGTTGAGCAACACCAGCGACAACCCGCGGCTCAAGCACATCCTCGGCCTGGCCGACCACTTCGGCGCCGATCCTGCGTACTTCTTCGACGACGACCTCGCGGCGCGGGTCGACTCGGAGCTGACAGACTTCCTCGCACTGCGCGAACTCGGCGTCGTCGAGTTCGTCACCCGTCTGGCCGAACGTACGGGTGATCTGTCCCCGCAGGCCAGGGCTGCTGCGGTAGAAGGGTTCCGGCAGGCGCTCGAGGTCGGCGAGGGCTGGTCGTTCCCGCTGAACAGCCGCCGTACGTCTCCGGACCACACTTGATGACGACGCCGGCGTGAAGATCTCAGCCTGGACCGCTGCAGACGACATCGAGAGGAGGCGACGGGTGAACCGCAGGAAACTGCGCAAGCTGGTCGACGAGGTCGCCCGCGACCTCGACCTGCCGCCCGACGCCACGCACAGGGACGCGAGCCGCAGGGTCTGCGAGCTGATGAGCGAGCGGCTGGGGCGTCACGTCGACGTCCGCTTCGCCGCCATCACCAACGCCGTCTGCCTGAGCGGCGCGACCGCGTTGCTCGAGAACGGCACGTATCTCGTGATCTGCGCCGACTCTCCGTCCTGGTACCACCGCCTGCACGTGCTGCTGCACGAGTTCGCGCACGTGTTGCTGAAGCACGAGCCCGTTGCGCTGAGCCGCAGCGAGGGCATGCGCAAGCTCGCGCCGCACCTGCTGCCGAGGATGGCGCAGATCATCGCCGGCCGGACGACCCTGACGGAGGACGAGGAGCGCGAGGCGGAGAACCTCGCCGACCACCTGCTGGAACGCTTGACGGAACACAGGGTCTGGGCCGACACGGCCACCACCGAGGAACCGGCGCACGTGCGGCGGGTGGCCGAGTCTCTCGAAGGAAGATCTCGCTGGGTGCGTCGTGGCGATCTTTAACCTGATCTACCTCTCGTGCGGCATCGTCGGTCTGCTCCTGCTCGCGTACAAGATCCGTGCGCTGCGGTCGAGCTGGGGCAGCCCGAGGGTGGTGGCGTTGATCTCCACCGTCTTCTTCTCCGCCTTCGCCGTGCTCTTCGCGGCGCCCGCGAACATCACCTGGATCAACTGGGTCAGCGGCGTGCCGAACTTCGCCGCGCTGCTCGTGTACAGCCTGGTGGTCTGCTTCGCGGGTGCGTCGTTCGCGCTGGTGCTGTACTGGCGCTACCCGGCTGTCCAAGCGTGGCAACGGGTCCGGCTGATCCTCGTCAGCTACGGCTCGATCGTCGCGGCGATGATCGTGCTGTTCTTCAAGTCCGAGGTCGAGGAAGAGCGCCAGGTCGACTTCGACACGTTCTACGCCACGCAGCCGACGGTGGCGGTGTTCCTGTTCATCTACCTCGTGGCCACCGGGGTCGGCTGCGGCGGCCAGGCGTACCACTGCTGGCAGGGTGCGCGGGACGAGGCGATCTCCGCGCGTCCGTGGCTCGCGCGCGGCCTGCGCTGGTACTGCTTCGCCGGGCTCTTCCCGGTGGCGTTCGCGGGCACCAAGCTCTTCGTGCTGCTGATGGACTGGGCGGGCGAGCGCAGCTTCGACGTGCTCAGCCTGACCGCGCCGCTGATGGCGTCGCTGTCGATGATCCCGCTCGTGATCGCGATGGCGCTGCCGGTCTTCGGCCCGCGCCGCCCGTCGCCGTCGCTGTGGTTGCGGCGCTGGCGCACGTACTTCGCGCTGCGACCGCTGCACCGCGCTCTGGTGCACGTGAACCCCGGCATCGTGCTGGTGGCACCGGGCAAGTTCCTCAACCCGCACCACCGCGTGCGCCGGCAGATCATCGAGCTCAACGACTGGCGCTGGGCGCTCACGCCGTACTTCGACCTGACCGTCGGCGAGGCCGCGACCTCCCTCGCACGTCAGGCCTCACTGCCCAAGGACGAGATGGCGGCCGTTGTGGAGGCCGCCCAGCTGCGGGCCGCCGGCACGTCCGGCGGGCGTTCGCGCCCGGCCAAGCGCCGTCCCGCCTCGGAGATCGTCGACGGCACCGACCTCGCCGCCGAGCACGACAGATGGGTGCGGATCTCGCGTGCGTACCAGCATTCGCCGATAGTCGACGCCGCCGTCGCCGACGCGGGACGCGTGGATGCAGCAGGGGGAATTGATTAGATGGCACCCACACACGCCGTTGTCCTCGGAGGAGGACTCGCGGGCATGCTCGCGGCATCCGTCCTCGTCAGACACGTCGACGAGGTCACCGTGGTGGAGCGCGACAAGTTACCGGACGGGCCTTCGCCTCGATCCGGTGTGCCCCAGGCCCGGCACGCGCACCTGCTGATGTCCGGTGGCGCGCGGGCGATCGAGTCCTTGCTGCCAGGAACGTTGGACGCGTTGTTCTCGGCAGGGGCGCATCGGATCGGGGTGCCGAACGACCTGGTGTCGTTGAGCGCTCAGGGATGGGTGCCACGGTTTCCGGAGATGCAGTTCATCGTCTCGTGCAGTCGTTCGCTGCTGGACTGGGTGGTGCGCGGCCAGGCGTTGCGGGACAACAAGATTTCGGTGCTGACCGGCACTGAGCCGGTGTCGTTGCTCGGTGATCGGCACGCTGTCACCGGTGTGGTGGTCGAGGACAGGGTCTCGCGTGAGCGGATCTCGCTGGAGGCGAACCTGGTCGTCGACGCGACCGGACGGGGCTCGCGGTTGCCTTCGTGGCTGGTCTCCTTCGGGTTGCCCGAGGTGCACTCCGAGAGTGTCGACTCCGGACTTGCTTATGCCACACGGATTTTCCGCGCTCCTGCCACCGCTGCTTCCGGTTTTCCGATCGTCAACGTGCAGGCGAACCCGCGTGATCCGCATCCCGGGTGCACGGCCACCCTGCTGCCCATCGAGGACGGACGGTGGCTGGTCACGTTGTCCGGGACGCGTGGTGGTGAACCCTCGACCGACGAGTCGGAGTTCGTCGCGTTCGCGCGGTCGGTGCGCAACCCGGTCGTCGGTGAGCTGATCGCTTCGGCCGAGCCGTTGTCGCCGGTGTACGGGTCGCACAGCACCGCGAACAGGCGGATGTTCTTCGAGCGCATGAAGTCCTGGCCCAGCGGGCTTCTGGCGTTGGGTGACTCGGTAGCGACGTACAACCCCGTTTACGGGCACGGGATGTCGATCGCGGCGCAGAGTGCCCAGGCGCTGGACGCCGGGATGCGGTCCGGGCACGGTGCCCAGCAGATTCAACGCGCCATCGGCAAGGTGGTCGACGGGGCCTGGGCGATGGCCACCAACCAGGACATCCTCTATCCGGGGGCGGTCGGCAAGCCGTTGCCGTTGGCCGGGCGGGTTCTGCAGCGTTACGTGGACCGGTTGGTGCGCACGGCGACCACCGAGGCCGCTGTCACTCGGGCGTTCATCGACGCCTTCACGTTGTCGGGGCCGATGGCGAAGCTGATGAGCCCCAAGGTGATGTGGGCGACCATGCGCGGGCCCCGGCGCGAGGTGTCGCCGGAGCCGACGCTGACGGCGGACGAGCGGGAGCGGGTCACCGGCTGACAACACGCGGGGCGGTCATCGCCCGTGTCACGTCTGCGGGGTGAAGTCCGCGCTCTGCACGTAGTCCATGGCCTTGATGAACGCCGGGTCCTGCAGCCTGGCGTTCAGCTCCTCCGCGGTCGGCTCGGACACGCGCTGGTGCAGCCACCACAGGTTGCCGAACGGATCGGCGAACCGGCTGACCCTGTCGCCCCAGAACAGCTCGGTCGGTTCCGTGAGGATCCTGCTGCCGCGCTCGACCGCGCGCTTGAGGGTCTCGGCGTCGTCTTCGACGTAGAGGCGGAGGAACGCCGGGGTGGGCGGCCAGTCCTCCTTGTCGAACAGCATCACCACCGAGTCGCCGATGCGGACCTCGGCGTGGCCGATCCGCGGTGCCTCGCCCACGCGGCCGAGCTCTGTCGCGTCGAACACCTCCGTGATGAAGTCGATCAGCTCGGCCGTGTGGCCTCGGGTGATCAGCCACGGCGTCACGGTGTGGTAGCCCTCTGGCACAACGTTCATCGGTCTCTCCCTTGGTCGTTGGGATGACCGTATGCCGCATGTAGGACCGTTTCGGTCCTAGTTCTGGCATAGGTTGTGGCCATGAGTGATGCGGCCCGGTTGTTGCGTCTGCTGTCGTTGCTGCAGACACCCCGCGAGTGGCCCGGCAGTGAGCTGGCCGAACGGCTCAGCGTCACGCCGCGGACGGTGCGGCGGGACGTCGACCGGCTGCGCGACCTCGGGTATCCCGTCGAGGCCACCATGGGCGTGCTCGGGCGGGTACCGGCTCGTCGCGGGCACGGCGATGCCGCCGCTGCTGCTCGCGACGAGGACGGCCGTCGCCATCGCGGTCGGGCTTGCGCACCGCCGCCCGGCAACCGGTCGCCGGCATCGCCGAG
>NZ_VSRL01000017.1 GCF_012184385.1 Lentzea indica | reverse complement strand
GGATACCGCCAGGTCTTCCAGGGCGATACCGCGGCCGGTGCGTTCGGCAACAGCCACAATCTGCTTGGCGATCCGATGGTTCACGTGTGTCGCGTGCCGTGCCTCTCGCTTCGCGCGACGTTTCAACCGGCGAGTCGCGGACTTGGTGCGCTTGGCCTGCAGCTCGGCACGTTTGCGGGCATGCCAGCGCCGATAGCGCCGCAGGCGACGCCCCTGGAAGTTGTCCAGGTCGCTCGTGGTCGCCAGGTTCGCGATGCCCCGGTCGACGCCGATCCAGTCGACCGGGTCGAACTCGGCCTTCTCCTCAACATCGCAGGTGGCGACCAGGAACCACATGCCGTCCCTGTGCAGCAGGTCCGACTCGCCCTGCCGATGCGCGCGCAGGGTCGTGAGCTGATCCGGCGAGCCCGTGAACCGCAGGTTCTTCACCCGGCCCGCAACGGTCCAGATCGACACCGTGCCCGCGTCGTGCTGCCACGACAAGCAGCGGTCATCGAACGGCTGCGCGGCATCAAGCCGGAACCCGATCGGTTTCGACTCGGCCTTCACCCGCCGCTTGCCGCCCGCGGGACCGAGGTTGCCGTTGCGGATGGTCGCGTGCAGCGTCGTGTACGCGTCCGCGACCTTCTTGATCACGTGCTGGGCGGCCTGCGCACCCAAACCCCGCGCCTTCAACGCGGCGTAGGTGGGTTTGCGCAGCGCGTACTCACGAAACACGCCGGTCTCATACGCCACCCGCGACACCTCATCGGCGGCGTCGTTGCACGCGCGCAGAGTCGACCGCAACGCCGCCGCCTGCTCGGCGGTCGGCAGCAGCTTCACCTGCACGACGAGCTTCACCCGAGCGACCGTACCGAACGCGTGTTCGAGACAGGCGCCTGGGTCCGGGCAACATCACCTCCCAGCGGGCGTACCTTTCCTCGCTGCGCCAGGGCGCCGCGGAACCGCAGAACGCATTCCTCCCTGCCCTAACGGCCGGGGTTCCTGCGATAGCTTCGCTGAAAGGTGAAGTCCTCGCGAGCCCTCGCGTCGACGGCCATGGGCAGACGGATCCGGCCGGAATCGGTCGAGCGTTTCACGGCGGACCGGCTCAGACCGAACCCGGCCATCAGCAGCTTCTCGACCCGGATCGGCGCCGGGAGCTCGAACCTGACGATGACTTCGAGAGGGTGCGGATCACTTTCGATGTCGTAGAACGGCATGTCGGTCTCCAGCTCCCACGTACCGGTCCAGTCGAGCCGGCGCTGTGCGTGGACCAGTTCGCGCACGATCGCCGGGTCGTTGTTCTCGAACATCACCAGCCGCTCGTGATCGAGCGCCTGCACGTGAACGCGTTCGTGGACCGGGATCTTCGACGTGCGGTCGCACCGCTCGCACCCGATCAGCAGCCAGACGTCGAGGAGCTTTCCGTTGGCGTTCACCCGGATCTTCCCGGTCGAGTGGTGACGCGTGAACCTGCACGAGACGCAGGTTTTGACGATGGCGGGCAGTCCGAGCTCGCGGACGACCCACAGCGACTTGTTTTCGGCATGACGAATAGAGCTCATGTGATTCGGTGATTCCCCAGGAGTCAGTGGCGTACGGAAAAACCCGCACCGTCCACACGGGTGCGGGTCAGCTGCTCACCGGGTCAGGACCACATGGCCGTCACAATGGCCAACGGCGGGGTTGGCACGCAACGCAATTTCCGGGGCTTCAGAACCTCTGCGCGATCTCCTGCACCGCGTCGGCCGCGATCTGGGCGGCGGCCTGCCGCGGCGAGGGGGCGTCGACGATCTTCGCGACGAGCCTGCGCATGTTCGTGCTGATCTTCGCGAACGCGGACTCCGCGGTGGCCTCGATGTCGCCGAACAGCGTCCACCACCACCAGGAGTTCGTGGCGGAGTTCGCGACCACGTCCGGGATGATCAGCGCGTTGATCCGCTCCTCGGCTTCCTTCGTGACCGGCATGTTGGCGGCCTCGACGATCAGCCTGGCCTTGACCCGGTGCGCGTTGTCCTCGTTGATGGCGTAGCTCGTGGCGGCCGGGACGAGCACGTCCGCCTCGACGTCGAGCCACTTGTCGCGGTCGAGCTGGACGTCGGTTTCACGAAGCTTCGAGCGGTCGATGCCGCCGTGCGAATCCCGGGACAGCAAAAGGGTTTCCACGTCGAGGCCATCAGGGTTGGCTACCACACCGTGGACATCAGCGAGTCCGACGATCTTGACGCCGGCCTGGGCGAGGTAGCGGGCCGTGGCGCCGCCCATCGAGCCGAAGCCCTGGATCATCGCCGTGGGCTTGCGGAGATTCAGCCGTTCGATGCCGGCCAGCGCGGCCTCGGCGACGCCGTAGCCGCCGACCAGCTCGTCCAGGCTGACACCGTCGACCGTGACGTCGAAGGCGTCCGCGAGGCGCCGGCGAGCCTTCTGCTCGTCGTCCAGCAACGGGTACACGGCCTGGATCGAGGACTGCAGCCCGATCTTCTCGATGACCTCGTCGATGGTGGACTGCCGCAGCCCGAGGTCCTCCCCCATCGTCCAGAAGCGTTCGATGTACGGCGACATGGCGAACAGGTAGGCCGTGAGGACTTCTTTCGCCCTGGGGTCGTACGGGTCGAAGTCGATGCCGCCCTTCGCGCCCCCGAGCGGCACGTAGGACGCCTCGGGGTCGTAGTTGAGTGCCTCCTTGGCGGTCATCCCCTCGGCCAGCCCGCGCACCTCGTCGAGCGTGCAGCCCGCGCGCATCCGCAGGCCCCCGCTGCTCACCCCGCGCACGAGCCGGTCGATGACGAGGTAACCGCGCGCTTGTGTTGCCGGGTCGGTCCAGGTGACCTGGAGATAACTCATGGAACACACCCCTTGACTTCAGCGTATGACCGCGGTCACATGGTCCGGCCAAATAACTGACTGACGACTCAGTTAACCATCTGGAGGGCCCGTGAGCGAGGTACAGCCTCTCAGCGGCAACTGGCTCAGCGAACGCACCCACCTGCGAAAGTCACTCCGCAGGGTGGACGTGACGTTCTACCTGCTCTGCACCCTCGTCGGCCTGGACACGATCGGCAGCGTCGCCGCCAACGGGCCCCAGGGCCTCGTCTGGATGGTGATCCTGGCGGTGGTGTTCTTCCTGCCGTACGGGTTCCTGACCACCGAGCTCGGCACGGCGTTCCCGGTCGAGGGCGGGCCCTACGTGTGGACCAAGCTCGCGTTCGGGCGGATGGCTGCCGGCGTGAACCAGGTCCTGTACTGGCTGTCCAACCCGCTGTGGATGGGTGGCACGCTGGCGATCATCGCCGTGACCACGTTCGAGACGTTCTTCTTGCCGTTGGGCATGGTGGGCAAGCACATCGCGGGGCTCGCGTTCATCTGGGCCGGTGTGCTCGCGGTCGCGGCGTCGTTGCGGATCGGCAAGTGGGTGCCCATCGCGGGCGCGTTCGCCCGGATCGTGTTGCTGGGGTTCTTCACCCTGTCTGTCGTGGTGTACGCGGTGAAGAACGGCGTACAACCGTTGTCCGGTGGGGACTTCGTGCCCACCTGGGCGGGTTTCGTCGCGTTGGTGCCGGTGCTGATCTTCAACTACGTCGGCTTCGAGCTGCCCTCGACCGCCACCGAGGAGATGACCGATCCGCAGCGCACCGTGCCGTTCGCGATCCTGCGTGCGGGCTTCGCGGCGTTCTTGTTGTACGGCGGGCCGATTCTCGGGATCCTGCTGGTCGTTCCGGCGTCTCAGATCCAGGGCCTTGGCGGGTTCATCGACGCCGCCAAGCAGGTGCTGACCGTCTACGGCGGATCGGTGTCCGCTGACGGGACCGTCACCTTGACCGGTGCGGGTGCGGTTCTGGGAAGTGTGTGCGCCGCCGGGCTGATCATCGGCGTGCTGACTTCGGGCGTCTCGTGGGCGATCGGCGCGCACCGGGCGCAGGCGGTGGCCTGTGCCGATGGTGCCGGTCCCGCGTACCTGGGCCGGTTGTCCTCTCGTCACGGCACCCCCGTGCGCGTGAACGTCCTTTCCGGACTGCTGGCTTCCGTCGTTCTGGTGACGGCGTTGAGCCTCACGGGCGGCAACTCCGAAAAGTACTTCACCGCCGGGCTCGCCCTGGTGATTTCGACGACGTTCATCAGCTACCTGCTGACGTTCCCGTCGATGCTGGTGCTGCGCCGCCGGCTGCCTCACGTCGCACGCCCGTTCCGCGCACCTTTCGCCGTGCTGACAACAGTTCTGACGACGGGCCTGGTGGCGTTCACCGTGGTCGTGCTGATCTGGCCGCTGGACCTGCCTTCCGCTTTCGAGGGCGAGCGGGCGCAGTACACGTTGTCGCAGGTGGTGCCGTTGCTGATCGTGATCGGCATCGGCTTCTTGTTCTACGCGCTGGGTGCGCCTACGCGTGCACGGGATCGCGACGTGCGGCGGGACTTCATTTCGACATCTGGATGAGGAACTCCGCGTTGCTCCGGGTCCTGCGCAGCCCTTCGAGAAGCACGTCAATCTCACGGTCCGCCATGGCCCGGCGCATCGCGTCGGTGATCGCGAGTTCCTGCGGGGAGACCAGCAGTTCCGCCTTGCGGGTGCTGGACTGGTGGAGGTCGACCGCGGGGTAGATCCGCTTCTGCGCGGCCTTGCGGTCGAGCTTCAGCTCGGCGTTGCCCGTGCTCTTGAGCTCCTCGAAGATCACAGTGTCGGCCAGCGACCCGGTCTCGACGAGCGCGGTGGCGAAGATCGTGAGGCTGCCGCCTTCCTCGATGTTCCTTGCGGCGCCGAGGAACTGCTTCGGCGGAGTGAGGGCCGTCGAGTCGACGCCACCGCTCAGGATGCGGCCACCGTTCGGTGCGGCGAGGTTGTAGGCACGGCCCAGGCGCGTGAGCGAGTCGAGCAGGACAACGACGTCCTGACCGTCCTCGACGAGCCGCTTGGCCCGTTGCACGGCCAGTTCCGCTGCCGCGATGTGGTTGCGGGGATGCTCGTCGAACGTGGAGGCGAACATCTCGCCGGGAATGGTGCTGGTGAGGTCCGTGACCTCCTCCGGCCGTTCGCCGACGAGCGCGACGATCAGGTGGACTTCCGGGTTGTTCTTGGCGATCGCCTGCGCGATCTGCTGCAGCACGATCGTCTTGCCGGCCTTGGGCGGCGCCACGATGAGCGCCCGCTGCCCCTTGCCGACCGGCATGACCAGGTCGATCGTGCGGGTGGTGAGCTCGTCCGGGTCGTGCTCCAGACGGAGGCGCTCGTTGGGATAGAGCGGCGTCAGGTCCTCGAACCTGGGCCTTTTGTGCGGCTTGCGCCCGTTGACGGTGTCAACGCTGATGAGCTTGTCGTTCTCGGCTTCGCCGCTGATCTGGTCGCCGCGGCGCAGGTCGTGTTGCCTCACGAGGTTCTGCGGCACCTGCGGCCCGTCAACGAGGAAAGCCTTGTTGTTGCGTATGTCTAGTACACCGATGTGCATCGGGTCTGTCCTTTCAGGAGGGTTGCTTGAGATGCGCTTCGTCGACCCCGCGCACAAGGCGTGCTCGTGCAGGAGGAGAGCGCTGCAGATGCGCTTTCGGATGCATCTGAATGTGGGTCCGCCAGCGTGAGAAGCTGGGGTCTTGGCTGCGGATTCGGGATCGTCCAGCAGCTGATCGGAACTTACGTGCGCTGGGTGCGCACCGCCGGTTACAGGCGAACTATAGCAGAGAACGTCAGCCGCGCGCTTGTTATTCCGCGCACTTCTTCCAGGACAGCCGGAACGTCGTGCTCACGCTCGAATCGGTCGAGTCCATGCTCATGAAGCTGGTGTTGCCCTTGCCGTTGACCTTCAGCTCGGCCTCGATGGTCAGCGGCTTGCGGTCCTTGCAGGGCCCATGCGCGACCCCGCCCGGCGTGTCGGTGACGTGCCAGTTGTCACTCATCGGCCCCTGATACGTGTGCATGCTGTGCCGCGTGGGGAACCCCGGGAAGCGGTAGTCGTTGCGCACGACACCTTTCGCGCCTTCGGTCAGGTGCGCGAACCCGCGGAAGTCCGTCGCCGCGATGCCGTACGTGTACCCGGCCGCGTGGTTGAGCCTGAGCGCGATCGTGCAGCTCTTCTTGGCCTCGCTGCCCTTGGCCTGCACCAGGAAGTCGCTGTAGGTCACCGTGAACGCCTCGTTGTCCTGGGACATCGCGACGGTCGTCGTGCCTTTCGGGCAGCCCGTGCCGCTGACGCTGACCACGTCGATGGTGACGGGGCCGGGAGGCGGGACGAGTGCGGCCAGCAGTGCCACCACAGCCAACATCGAGGCCTCCTCACATCGCTGTGGGAGAACCTATCGGGTCCCGCAATCACGCAAATGGCGCAGCAACGCGCGCGCCTCCTCGCGGCACTCGGTGCTCCACATGGCGAGGCACATCGCGGCGCCAACGCGTAGGTGCCGCGGTACCGCGGCATCGGTCGCCAGTTCGCGGGCCACGCCAGCACTGATGCCACTGTGGTAACGGCGCAACTCGACGATGCTTTCCGCGGCCCGCAGCCGCACCACCGGCCCGAGGTCGACGTCGGCCGCCATGTCGTGCAACCCGGGAAGGCCTTCGTCCCGCCACCAGTCACTGATGTGGTGCAGCACGCGCACTCGTTGCAGCGGGGTGGAAATCGGGAGAAGCCCGCGCAGAACGGTGCGCATTTCCTGCCGCCTGGTGGGACGTGCCACGCACACAGCCGCCGCCGCATCGGCCCTCGTACCGACCGGCAGGTCGCTGTCGCGCGCCATCGCCTCGAGCAACCGCACGCCCTCGGATCGGCCGGCGACACCCAGCTCCGTGAGATCGCGGGCTGCCCGCCACCGCAACGCCGGTGGGCACGCCTGATCGGCCGCGATCGCGCCGAGGACACGCGCGCAGGCCTGTCGATCGTCCAACGAGAGCATGAGGAGCACGTTGACCGCTCGGCTGCGCTGGAAGGGCGGCCGGGCGGGGTCGTCACGGATCGCGCGGAGCTCGTCGAAGGCTCCGGCGTACCGGAGCTCGTCCACCCGCACCCGCCACGGCGCGTCCCGGTCCGCCAGCAGGAAGTCCCGCACCGACGGCTCGTCGGAAATCCTTCCGATCAACAGGGCCGCCTGTCGACGTTCGCGCAACGGGCGGGCCTCGTCCAGGACGACCTCACGAGCCCGGTCGTGCACGAGTTGCCACGCGCCATGCCTCGCCGCGTTGACCAGAGCTGCCTCACTCCCATCCGCGAGCAACAACGCAACCGCTTCGGGGTCCTTCCGCACGGACATCCGGGAGAGCATCGTCGCGGCGTCCCGGCGATCAGCCGCGGAGGACTCGGGTGCCACGAGAAGCTCGCGGATGGCGTCCTCCGCCTCCGCACGCAACGGGATGTCGTCCCACACATCGGCCCGCGGTATGCGGTGCACAACCTCGACCGACTGGTCGAGCAGGAGGAAGCGTTCCAGTTCCGTCCGGTGCGCACGCGGCAGCGTGCGGGCAAGCCTGGCGGACAGCTCGTCCGTCGCTTCTGGATCGCGCGCCGTCCCGATGATCAGCCTGGCGAGCCGAGGCGACACCGGACTGTCCACCGTGGCCAAAGCTTCCACCGCCGATACCCGCTCGCCGACACCAGCGTGGGCACTCTCCGCCCACCGCCACAGCACTTCGATCACAGCGGGCTCGAACGTCCGATCCAGTTCCACGAGCGCGGTCGCGGCGTCACACCTGACGGACATCGGCAGGCCGGGATCGCGCAGCGCCTCCAGGTGCGCGGCGACCGCCGCGCCCAGCACCGTCGGATCCGCGCCCTCGACCAGTGCTCGGTAAGCGCGTGACCTTGAGTTGAAGTCCGCGTACGGGTGCGCGGCCTGCTTGCGCAGCAACGGAACCCCTTCGGCGCCCAGCAGGCAGGCCGCGGCCATCGACTCGTGGAGCGATCTGTCACGATCGGCGACGACGCTCCGCAACGGCACCCGTACGTCAACGCCCAGCCCGGCGAGTTCCGCGACGAGGCCCCGCCACGACTCCAGCGCGATCTCACCAGCCGCGCGGAACGTCAGGCTCGTCGCGACGGCGAGATACGCGCTGTCCGCCTTCGCCAGCATCACGGCGACACGTGCCCGCTCGTCGAGGTCGTACGACAGGTCGAAGACGAGTCTGCGCATGGACTCCACCGGCACGTCCTCGCCGAGAACGTCCAACCCTTCCATCACCGGCAACGAGAGAAACGGATCAGGGTCCGCCTCGCTCAGAACCTCCAGGAACGCCTGAGCGAGGGCGGATCGCACGCCGTGCCCGGCAGAGGCGAACATCCTCGCCACGTAGTTGATGTCGAGGATCAGACCGGTGCGGACGAGCACCAGCACACCGTCCACCGCCTGACGGTGGAAGGCCCGTCCCAACGAGGTCAGCCCTAGCGCCGCCTGCAGTCGCCGGCGCAGGGACCGCCGGCCGTCGTTGAGCGCGGCGACGAGAATCTCCGCCGCGGCACGGCGATTCCCCGTGCTCGCCGATCTGAACACCGGCCCCAGATTGGAGAGCTGAGCGTTCACGTCGTCGGCGCGGGCCAGCGTGAGCAGTTCCGTCTGCGCGCGCTCACTCAGCCCTGGGCCGAGATCGTTCAGACGCGACCACGCCGCGGCCACGACCTCGGGATCCCGCTCACTCCTGATGATGAGCAGGAGCTCATCGGCGGCCTCCGCATGGTACTCAGGGGCGCATCTGATCAGTTCCCCCGCGATGGCCCTCCGTTGTGCCGGAACCACGCACAGGTCGACGAGAGCTCGGCGCATCAGCGTGATCGCGTCGCCGCGATACGGCTCGCCCAGGTTCGTCAGTTCCCGCAGCGACGAAACGAAGTCGTAGCGCGACCTGGAGCAGTGATCGAGGACGCGCTTGAGGTGCCCGGCGGCCTCATCGTGGAAAGCCGGCCCCAGCCGGGCGAGCGCGCTCGCCGCGGCGATGACGTAACCCCATGTCGCGCCCGGATCGGCGAGCACCCTGCGCAGATGCTCGACGCCGACCTCCCGGGAACAGAGCTCACTGAGCGCAGGCGGGTGCTGCCGCCGCGCCTCCGGGCCTGCGTCGATCTGTGCCAGCAGCAGCTGGGCCGCCGCAGCCCGGTCGACGTGGGCCGAGCGACCCCAGCGCCATCGCGGCCGCGCTCCGCAGGCCCACCAGAATCCGGTGGTCGGTGGCCAACGCCGTGAGAGCTTCCGCGGCCTGCTGCGCACCACCGAGCGACGCAAGACCGACCGCGGCGTCGCGTCTGCCCTCCATGCTGTGCGCCCGGTCGCGCAGCACGGACAGGAAGACCTCCGCACACCTGTCGTGGAACTCGACGCCGATCTCGGCCAGTCCGCCCGTCGCCTCGACCAGGTCGGGCACCGGTGTGTCCACATCGGACATGATGCGCTGAAGTGCGGCGACCGCGTACTCACGTGCCTGGCCACCGAACGCGGACAGAACGACGGCGGCGTTGCGACAGTCCGCCCCGAACGCGAGCGGGTCGTCGAGGACCGAGCGCAGGCCGCGTTCGGCCGCGTCCCGTTCGGAGGAGCCGCTGTCTGCCAACGCTTCCGCTGCGATCAGCCGGTGTTCCGCCGGTGCCGCTGTGTTCTCCACACCGGCACGGAGGAACACGATCGCCTCGTCCGCACGGGGATCGCGCAGCCTCAGTGCCAGCGCTGTCGCGGCCTCCGCGCGCGACTCCCACGGCGCCTCGTCGTCTCGGAGCAGATCGAGGAGCCAGTCCGCGAGGCCGGGGTGGTGGGTGGCGCGGCTCGCCCTGGCCAGGATGACGCCTGCGCGGTACTGGGTGGTCATCGCCCAGCCGCGCACGGTGGTCAGGAACTCGTCGACCAGAGACTCGCTCGCGGGCAGGTGCCTGCCGAGGAGTCGGGCGGCGAGGAGGTGCTGCTCGGAGGTTCCGTTGTGCAGCCACCGCAGCAGTTCGTCGGCCTGTTCGGGGTGCAGGTGGGTGTAGTGCAGGAGCACCGCCCGTGCGAACCGGCCCTCCACCAGCGGTCGCGCCCGGTGCAGGAACTCGGCGATCGACGGGTTCTGCGGATCGAACTCCGCTGGCAGGTCACGGGCCTCGGCCGTCGCCGCGACGTGCTCCGCGAAGCTGTGGTGGAGGAACGTCAGGTCGCCGCCGCGCGGGACGAACGGGCCTGCCGCCGTGAGGTGTGCGATGAGTTCTTCTTGCGTGCCCGCGTCTTCGTTGCAGTGCGCCCAGTCGCGGATGGCCGTGGTCAGGGGGACGTCGGAGCGGAGCCGCGTGCGGCCGAGGTGTTCGACCAGTGCGGTGCAGTGGTGTTCGAACGCAACAGGTGTGGAGCGAGACGACCTGATGAACGCGAGATAGGACTCGTAGAGCTGGAACTGGTTGCCGGGCAGAGGGCGGTCGCCGTGCTGTTCGAAGACGATCGCGGCGATGGTGGCCAGCAGCGGCACGGCGACCAGTTCGAACAGGTGGGCGTCGCGGATCTGGCGGAGGAACGTGCGGGTCTGGTCGTCGTCCTCGAACCAGTGCGCGGCAAACCGTCGCAGGGCTTTCTCGTCGAAAGGCAGGAGCTCGTAGCGAACGGCGCCGGCGCGCTGCAGAGGTGCGAGGACGCCGCCTTCGGCAGGTCGGGTGGTGAGGAGGACGCGGTAGGCGTCCTTCGCCGACCAGGCGGCCAGGGTGTGCACGATCTCCGCGCGGGCGTCGCTGTCCGCCACCTCGTCCAGTCGTCGATCAGCAGCAGCCAGCGGCAACCGGACACCCGGCGGGCGAAGAGGGACGGGTCGAGTGGTCCGCTCAGGTAGCGGCCGTACTCCGCGGAGGCGCTGTCGGCGAGCGTCTGGGAGATCGACCGGCCGAGATGGGCGGCCAGGACCCTGGCCGGAATGCGCAGGGGCAGCACGGGTTCCGCGATGGGGGCGGCATCGTCCTCGCGTGCTGACCACGCGGCGACGATCTCGGCGGTGAGGCGGAGCGTGAGGGTCGACTTGCCCTGGCCGGGGCCTCCGGTGATCACCAGGTGGTCGTCGTTGTCGAGCACCGAGCGCATCGGTTTCGAGGGCGGCCGCACCGCCACCCTGACGACAGCGGGTGCGGTGGGAGCCTCGACCAGCTGCCCGTGTTCGTCGAGCTTCGGTGTGGGCGGCTGGTCCGGCGGAGCCTCGTCGAGGCCGCTGCCGACGTCCTGGCGCACGTAGACCGTGCCGAGCGACGGCCGGCGGGCGCCCGGGAGCTGATACGGCAGGAGGTCCGCGGCCTGTTCCTGAGCCCACAGCAGGTCTTTGACCTCGGAGGGCAGGATCGTGACCGACGCCCAGCCGCGGGCTTGGATGCTGAACTCGAGGTCATCCTCCGCCATCGGGGGATGATCTCATGTCACCGCGGTACATTTCGTGTCAAATCAAGGACTTATGCGCCTGCCAGGTCGCCCATCACGTGGATCACCGTGGGGCGGTCGGCGGTGAAGGCCTTGCGCAGCGCGATGGCGAACTTGTCCTCGTCGTCCACGGTGAGGCCGTGGCAGTTGAGACCCTTGGCGACCTTGACGAAGTCGACGCCCGGCAGGTTCACGCCGTGCACGGGTTCGCTGCGGTCGACCATCTCGCGGCGGATCTCGCCGTAGCCGCCGTTGTCGCAGATGATCACCGGCAGCGCCAAGCGTTCCTGGGCCGCGGTGGCGAGCTCCGGGAGGGTGAACATCACGCCACCATCGCCGTGCAGGGCCACGACCTGGCGGTCGGGAGCGCCCATCTTGGCGCCGATCGCCGCGGGGAGGCCGTAGCCGAGGGTGCCGAAGCCGGTGGGGTACAGGAAGCTTGCCGGGCCTTCGAGGGGCAGGTTGGACAAAGTGCCGTAGTAGCAGGCCATTGCGCTGTCGCCGGCGATGATCGCGCCTGGGGCCAGGACTTCCTGCATCGCCTCGACGAGCGGGAGCCAGGGTGCGCCCTGGGCGCGGGCGTGTTTGCGGAAGAGTTTTTGCCAACGCTCGGCGCGTTTTGTGGCGTCCTCGCTGGTTTTGGCGTTGCCCAGACGTTGGTTCAGGGCCGTGACGGTGGCCTGGGCGTCGCCGACCAGGCGGTAGTCCGGGAGGGCGTTGGTGATCATCTGGGCCGGGTCGACGTCGATGCGGATGAGATCGCCGGGGAACTTGAGCGGGCCGTTCCACAGGTCGGTGGAGGCCAGTTCGGTGCCGATGGCGATCACGACGTCGCACTCGGCCACGAACTCCGCCACCGCCTTGTGGTGCAGGCCCGCGCCGATGGAGAGCTGGTGGCGTTCGGAGAAGGTGCCCTTGCCGTTGGCGGTGGCGACGACCGGGGCGCCCAGGCGTTCGGCCAGGGCGGTGATCTCTTCTGCGGCACCCTTGGCGCCGCCGCCGATGATCAGACCTGGCCGCACCGCCGCGTTCAGCCGGCCCACGGCCGCGGCGATCGTGACGGCGTCGGCCGGTGGGTGGGCCACCAGGACGGGAGGCACCTCGCTGGCCTTTTCGACGGTGTCGATGAGGTCCAGCGGGATCTCGAGGTGGGCAGGGCGGGGACGGCCGGATGTCATGTGCGCGAAGGCTTGTGCGACGGCGAGCGGGATTTCGGCGACGCTCTGCACGCGGTTCGAGTAGCCGATGACGGCTTCGAGCGCGACGCTCTGGTGCCTCACCTCGTGCAGGGTGCCGTTGCCGCGGCCTGGGTGGCGCAAGGGCATTCCCGGGGAGATGAGAAGTACTGGCACGGAGTCGGAGTACGACTGGGTCACGGCGGTCATGGCGTTCAGCACTGCTGGGCCGCTCGTGGTGAGGCAGACACCTGGCTTGCCGGTGACGCGGGCGTAGCCGTCGGCCGCGAAACCGGCGCCCTGCTCGTGGCGGGGTGTGACGTGCTTGACGTCGTGCTCGGCCAGGTAGCGGTAGATGCCGAGGTTGTGGGTGCCGGGGATGCCGAACACCAGCTCGGTGCCGTGCGCGACGAGGGCGCGCACCAGCGCGTCACCCCCGCTGATGCGAGGTGGGGTCATGCTCATGCTCATGCCACGCGTCGTCCGCTCGTGTCGTTCAACGTGTCCCCCGAAGGGATGATCAGCGCGTCCACGGCCAGCACGCCGTCTGGCCCCACGCGGACGGGGTTCAGCTCGATCTCCGCGAGGTCGGGTCTGGCCACGAGCGTCTCGGAAATCTGTGCGATCACCTGGGCCAACGCTGTCACGTCCGGTTCGGGAGCGCCGCGCCAGCCCGACAGGAGCGGGGCGGAGACGAGGCGTGCCAGCATCTCTCGCGCTGTGGCGGGAGTCACGGGCGCGAGCTCGATCGCGGTGTCCCTGAACAACTCTGCGTGGATGCCGCCCGCCCCAACGAGAATCACTGGACCGAACGAGTGATCGCGCTTGGCGCCGATGATCAGCTCGACGGTGTTCTCGCGCGTGTCCATCTCTTCGAGGACGTACGTGCCGGGGCCGAGCCTGGCCCGCATCTCCTCGAACGCCGCCGCGGGGTCGGTGACGTTGATCTTCACGCCGCCGTGCTCGCTCTTGTGAGCGAGCCAGTCGGCTTTGAGCGCGTACGGACCCGTGAGGGTGGTCGCCTTCGCTTCCGCGGCCGACGTGACCACGTGCGCCCTCGGGAACCTGACGAAGCCGAGCAGCTCGCGCGCCGCGAGGTAGCCTGGCCGGTACGGCGCGGCGGTCGTCGGCAGGCTCACGCAGGCGTCCCCTCCAGGGGGTCCCCCAGCTTCAATTCTTCCAGGCAGCACCGACAGTTCCTGGCCGGTCGGTGCGCCAACGGACCGTTGATCAAGCGCGCCGAACCGTGCGGCGTCACCGAGTGCGGCGACCGCGCGCTCGATCGTGTGCTGCACCGGCACGCCGCCGGCCCGCAACGCCCGCACCGCCGCCGAGTCCGGACGCATGCTGTGCACGACCACCGGAACGCCGGTTTCCCTTGCCAGCGCGCAGATCCGAGAGGCGACCGCCACCTCGGAGACCTCCAGTGAGGGCGTGTCCTCTCCGTAGCTGCCGAAGTAGCCGGACAACACGACCGTGTCGACCTCACCTCCGCGCACAAGAACTTCGACCACGCGGGAGTAGTTCACCAGGTCCTGCTCCCCCGCCCCGGCGAGGTCGATCGGGTTCCGCGAAGACACGCCCACCGGAAGACCGTCCACAGCGGACAACGCGGGAACCGTCAAACCCGCCGCGACAGCGAGATCCGCTGCGATCGCACCCTGCCCGCCGGAGTCGGAGACGACCCCGACCCTGGCACCACGCGGCGGACCAGAGGACAGCACCGCGGCCAGGTCGGCCAGCGCGGCGGGCGTCGCCACCCGAACCGCGCCCGCCCGCCGGCAGGCAGCGTCCACAACGTCCAAAGGGGACGTCAGCGCGCCGGTGTGTGACAGTGCGGCTTCCTGTGCGGCAGTGGAGGATCCGACCGTCAGCAACACCACCGGTTTTCCGGCGGCGCGCAGCTCCGACATGGCCGTCACGATCCCAGGACCGAAGCTCTCCAGATATATACCGACGACAGTGGTCATGTCGTGGGAGACCAGGTCCAGCAACGCTTCCGCCGCCGTCACGTCCACCTGGCTGCCCACCGAGACGAACCGGGACACCCCGATCCCCGACGCCGCCGCGAGCCCGGCGATCTCCAGCCCGACCTGCCCGCTCTGCGACACCACGCCCAGCGAGCCCGGCTGGAACTGGCCCCACGCGAGGTGCAACGACGTCGCCGCGTCGAACACGCCCAGGCAGTTCGGCCCGAGCATGCGAGCGCCGGCGGAACGGATCCGGCCGATCACCCTGTCATCGATTCCTGAGGTGATGCCGACGAATCCGCGCACGCCGACCGCCAGTGCCTCGTCCACCACGGCCGGCACGTGAGCCGCGGGCACGGCCAGCACCACGAGTTCGGGCGCTGAAGGCAGTTCCGAGAGGGATCGGACTGTGGGCTGCGACAGAACAGAGCCGCCGCCGTGGTTCACGAGGTGCACCGCACGGCGCGAAGAACCGGCCAGCGCGCCGCGGGCGAGCCAGTGGCCCCATTTCGCCGGGTCGTCGCTGGCACCGACGACCGCGACGGACGCGGGATCGGAGAAGATCATCTCGCACCGAGACCGCGGGAGATGATGAGGCGCTGGATGTCCGAGGTGCCTTCCTCGATCTCCTCGAGCTTGGCGTCGCGCATCCACCGCTCGACGGGGTACTCGCGGGAGTATCCGTAGCCCCCCAACGTCTGCACGGCGGCGTGCGTGCACCACATGGCGTTCTCCGAGCCGACGAGCTTCGCCATCGCCGACTCCTGCGCCACGGCGTGCCCCGCGTCGTACAACGTCGCCGCGCGCACGGTCAGCAGGTGCGAGGTGTCGACGCGCGTGGCCATGTCCGCGAGCCGGAACGCCACCGCCTGGTGCTGGATGATCGGCACGCCGAACTGCCTCCGCTCAGCCGCGTAGCCGGAAGCGAAGTCGAGAGCCGCACGCGCAAGTCCGGTCGTGGCCGCACCGATGAGGATGCGCGAGGCGTCGAAGGTCCGCATCAGCCCGACGAACGCCTGGCCTTCCTCGCCGAGCCGGTTCTCCACGGGCACGCGCACGTCGTCGAGGAACACCTCGGCGTTCACGATCGCGCGCTGCCCCATTTTCCGGAACGGCGGCCCGACCGAGAGCCCTGGGGTGTCACGCGGCACCACAAAGGCCGTGACACCACGCGATCGCAACGAGGGATCCACCGTCGCGAAGATCACGAACAACTCGGCGTAGGGAGCGTTGGAGATCCAGGTCTTCTGTCCGTTGAGGACGTACTCGCCGCCCTCACGACGCGCTGACGTCTGGATGCTCGCCGCGTCCGACCCGCTGCCGGGCTCCGTGACGGCGACGGCGGTGAGCGGCGGCCGGTCCGTCCCGAGTGGACTGAGGAACCGCTCCTGCTGCTCGGGCGTGCCGAGGTGCTCGACGGGAGCGCTGAAGAAGCCGTTGGACGTGATCAGGTTGCCGATGCCGATGTCACCGTGGCACAGCTCCTGCTGGACGAGAACCTGGGTCAGCAGGTCGGTGACACCGCCGCCACCGAACTTCTCGGAGATCATGAACGACGTCAGCCCCAGCGCCGACGCCTTCTCCCAGACGTCGAGCGGCGACTCGGTGTCCGCCTCGTCGACGGCACGCGCCCGCGGCCGGATCTCCCTGGCGGCGAACTCCCTCGCCAGTTCGACGAACTGGTCCTGTTCCGCCGTGAGCCGCAGGCCGTCCCTGACGGTACGCCCCATCTCGCACCCCTAAATTGACTGACGAATCAGTTATTCACGATCCACGGCGCAGCCTAGCTGTGTCAAGACGCATCGGGAGGTGCGCGAACGGGTGATGAGCGGGGTCGATTCAGGTGGTCTCGACGCCTCGGACGAACAGCACTGGCGTGTCGGCGGACGGCGCTCTTCGGCGTGGCGGGACCACCGGCGAAGAGCCGCGCACTGGACATCGGCAGTGGGACCGGTTCGCCGCCGTAGCCGCGCGGCTCGGCGACAGCGGCCGAACGGTCACCTGCCGCCTGGCCGGACCCACGGCCGAGGCGGTCTGACGGCTGTCAGAAGCCCCGCAGGGCCGCCCGGACGATCTCCAGGGCCTCCTGCCGCGAGAGGCCCAGTTCCGCGGACATCGCCGCGTACTGGGCCGCCGCCGCACGAACGCGCTCGCGGTTGCTGTCGCCGTTCGCGCTGACGACGGTTCCCGCGCGGCCCTGGTTTCGACGAGGCCGGCCTCCTCCAGCTCACGGTAGGCACGCGCCACCGTGTTGACCGCCAGACCCAGGTCCTTCGCCAGAGCGCGCACCGTAGGCAGTTTGGCGCCCACCGGCAGTTCTCGGTTCGAGATCGCGTGCGCGTAGTGCACCCGCACCTGCTCGTACGGAGGTGTTTCCCCTTGGTGGTCGATCTTCACTGCGCCCCATCCTCCCCGGCATGTCACTACCTCTGTATTGACCAACGGAGGAACGCGGCGGAGGTTGCGGTCGAATCACCGGAGATTGGTCTGGTCCGCACCCATCTGCACGTACAGCTTGCGCCAGCCTTCATCGGCTTCCGTGGCTGCTTTGCCGTCACAGTAGGGCTTTTCGCCGTTGGATGTGTAGTAACGGAGGATGGACAACGAGACGACGGTGTCCCAATTACCTTCGTCGAAGTACGCCTCACCCGGCTTCTGGTCCTGGTGCTTCATACAGGAGATGTCGGCCTGCTGTTGGTCGTCGAACTGGGCAGCAGCCGCACCTTCCGAGCTGCACGCGGTCAAAGCGAGTGCCGCGAACACGAACACGATCAGTCTCTTCATGATCCCTCTCCTGACTAACCGGCCAGCGCACGCGTGGCCAGACCGACTCCGACGAGCATCACCATCGCCGCGGTGCCCAGCGGCGTGACGTCCGCGAACCTGCGGAAGCGGGCCAGGCGCGGCCCGAAACGTCCCGCAGCGAGACCAGCAACAACCCTGCGGCGGTCAACGTCGCCGCCATGCCCACGCCGTAGGCGAGCACCAGCACCACGCCGAACCACGTGCGGCCCAGCGCGATCGCGCCCAGCAGGACGACCAGCGCGGACGGCGACGGCACCAGGCCGCCCGCGACACCCATTCCGACGAGCCCCGCCCGGCGGTGCCCATGACCATGACCGTGTCCATGCCCATGACCATGTCCGCGGTCGTGCCGCATACGACCACGAGACCGCACCGCCGAGCGGAGCAGCACTCCTCCGATCACCGCGACCAGCAGACCGCTCGCTACGCCGAGCCAGCGCAGAACCGACTCGCCGGCGATGACGCTGGACACGCTGAGCAGCAGCCCCAGCACCAAGACCCCCGCCGTGTGGGTGATGGTGACCGTGGCGCCGACAAGGAGTGCGTCGCGGCGGGTTCCTCTCGAACCCGCCAGGTAGGCGGCCATCACGGTCTTGCCGTGGCCGGGCAGCGCGGCATGAGACGCGCCCAGCACCAGAGACAGCAGGACCGCACCGATTCCGACCACCGGGGTGAGATCACCCACCAGTCCGACGGCCGCCTTCGTGGCTTCACCCAGTGCCCCAGGCGGGGTTACAACAGTCCCCTCACCTGGTTGAGCGAGGAACCGCACCGCCCGGACGTCCAAAGGCGATGACAGCAGGTCTTCCGGATAGCTCCGCAGCTCGTTGCTGACCGACTCGGCCGGTGCACCGGACACCGCCATGTCGACGCCGACGACGGTGATCTCGCGCCAGCCCGGCTTGTCCTTGAGGTAGGAGTCGCTGAACGTCACCTCGACCTCGCCGCGCACCGGCAGAACGGCGGTGTACTCACAGGTCAGGCGCATCGTGGGCAGGCCGGCCTCGCCCGGCGGACGCACGACATCGGCGTCGCGCACCTCGAACGTCAGCTGCCGCTCGTCGGCCATGGCGTCCAACGACTTCGCGCGTTCCGCGCAGCGTTTGCGGGCGTCCACGAAGTCGCGGTCCTGCAGGGTCGGGATCTCCGCGCTGTCCACAACGGACCGCAGCTCGATCCGGTCGGCGAACACCCGCAGGCCGTCGTAGTGGTTCACGCTGAGGTTGCTCAACGGGTGCGCCTGCGCCACTCCGCCCATCAGCAGCATTCCGAACACCACCAACAAGAACACTCTCATCGCAGGCTCCCCAGAATCGCCTCGCGGTGCCGCAGGACTTCCGCGTCACGCCAACCGAGTGCGATCGCCTTGTCCGAGTACGGCAGGGCCTCGGCGGAACGCTTGTTGACGTGCAGAGCCCACGCCATCGCGTCAGCGGTGAACACGCTCTGCCGCTTGGCCCACTCCCTCTCGGCGTACCGCAACGCTTCAGCGGGATCACCGTGGTCAGCCGTGATCAACGCGGCGGTGAGGTCGTCGCCGCCGAGAGCACGCAACTGCTGCAGCGCGAGGTCGTACTGCGCCCGTGCGTCCTGCGGCCTGCCGGCCTTGTCCAGAGCCTTGCCGTACTTCACCAGGTACTCCGGTGACGGCGCCTTCGCCACCAGCCCGCGATAGACCTCCAGCGCCTCCTCATTGGTCCGCCCCTTCAGCTCATCCAGGTGGAAGCGGCAGAACTCCGCCTCCTCCGCCGAAGAAGCCGACTCCAACGCCCGGTTGAGAGCGTCCCGAGCGTCGTCCAGACGTCCGTGCAACTCGAAGTGATAGGCAGCGCGGGTGAACGAGGCAACGCCCGGCCGCAGGTCCAGCATGCGTTGCAGTGCAACGGAAGCACCAGCATCGTCACCGAGCTGGGTCAGTGCGTCGACGAGCACGCCCTGAGCCTGTGCTGAGTCCGGCAGCGCCGAAACAGCGCGCTGGCCCCAGTCGCGAGCGGCAGCGAAGTCGTGCTTCGCGTTGGCGAGCGCACCACGGCCGATGAACGCCTCACCGTTGCCGTCCGGCTTGAGCCGCAACGACTCGGTCAGCGCCTTCTCGGCGCGGGAGTGGTGCTGGGGATCGAACGTGACTCGGGCGAGTTCCACGTGCGTGGCACCGAGCTGGGCCCACGCGGCGGCGTCGTCCGGGGTTCGGCGGAGCTTGGCCTGCAACGACTCTGCGTTGCGCTGCAAGGAGGAGGTCTGCGTGGCGGCCGGTGTTGCCGCCTGCGGGGAGGCGCAGGCGGCAACGGCGAGCAAAGCTGCCAGCAGCGGAATGGTCTTCCACATCTGAGGCACCTTCGCTTAGCGGGAGTTGACCGCCCTGTTGCTCGGCAGTCCGACGTACGGGAACTTGTCACCGAAGCGAACGTCGTTGCCGTTCACCCGGTCACCCTTGGCGAGCGCCGGCACGAGCTTGCCGGTCTGCGCCGCGCCGACCACGGCCTGGATCTCGATGTCCACGACGTCGTCGGCGAGCCTGCGGCCGTTCGGGAAGCCCTGCAGATCGCCGCCGAGCACGCCCAGCCGGTTGGGGTTCTTCGTCACCGGCGTGGACATGTTGAGCCGCAACATCTCCGACGGCGCGAACTTCTTCGGGTCCACGTCCGCGTTGTTCAGCTGCGAGTTGAGGTCGGCCTTGATCGGGCCACCCGCCTTCGTGGTGATCCCGGTCAGGAAGATCTCCACCAGGTCGGCCCGCGGCGTCTTCGGCGCGGGGATGCCGTAGATCGCCTGGATCAGCCGGGCCAGCTCCGGATCGTTGACCCGGTCCAGCAACGCCTGCACCCTCGCGTCGTTGACGGGTTGCAGCCCGTTGAACGCGTCCTTGATGGGTGCCGAGGACACGACCTCGTTCACCAGCGGGTTGCCCAGCCGCGACACCTGGACGAAGTCGCCCTGCGGGGTCGCCTTGCCGGGTTCGAGCTTGAGCGAGCGGCGCTCGGTGTCGCTCCACACGCCGATCACCGGGTTGCGCTTCGGGTCGCCCTTCAGCGCGAGCATCGTCTTGGGCACCTGGATGGCGATGGTGTTGACGTTGTACCCCATCAAGGTGTCCTGGTTGACCTCCTTGAGGTTTCCGCCGTACAGGAGGTCGAACACCCGCAGGTCCAGGAAGAACGAGTCCTCCGACGGCCCGACGTAGACCTGGCCGCCACCGGGGAGCTTGGCCGTCGCCTGGTCCCTGATCGCCCCGAAGTTCGGGAACGACGCGGGACCTGTGTTGGACGGCGCCGCCCTGCCGTTGCGCACCAGCGGGGTGGTCTTGTTGCCCTCGATCAGTTCGAGGTTGTAGTTCTGCCGGAACAACAGGTTGTCGTCGTTGATCGACGTGACCGGACCGTTGTTGTAGAGGAAGGTCGGCGACTTGCCGCCACGCCGGTCGTCGGTGGTGAAGGTGAACCGGAAGGTCTTGTCCGGCACCGCGTCGCCGTCGGCGTCGACGTTGAGGTCGTACCGGGCGTCCGTGGCCCACGGGTAGAAGTTGGGGCCACCGTTGGGTTCCTGCAGTCCGAACCAGTTCCCGATGAGCGTGACCGTGTCGGGTCTGTCCGGGCTGGTGAAGGCGTAGACGTCGGTGTTGTCCACCGCCGGGTCCGCGGCGATCAGCGGCGCCTCGCGGTGGCTCGACGCCTCCGCTGCCGGTATCGCCGCCGCCGCTGCGACGACGGCTGCGGCGATCGCACCGCGCCGTAATCGCTGTTTGTTGCTAGTTGGCATTGTCCTGCTCCCTTCCAACAGCCAGGGATTCGGAGCAGGACGCCCGCCGGTTCGGTCGTGACTTTGTTGTTATTCGGCCGCTTTCGGTGCGACGACCGTGCCGCGGGCCCGCGTTACGACGATCGGCTCAGCGAGTACGTCCGCCGCGGAAGGTCCACGATCGGGCGCCGAACGGCACACGACGCGCGCCTCGAACTCGATCTCGCGCGAGCGTTTTCCGATGCGCACCAACGTTGCCGTGGCCTCGACGACGTCACCGGCCTGGATCGGCGCCGCGAACTCGACGGAGCTGTACCCCGCGAACAACCCTTCGTCGGAGTCCGTGTGGATGAGCAGCTCGGTGGCGACGTCGCCGAACATGCCGAGCCCGTAGGCACCGTCGACCAGGTTGCCGCCGTAGTGCGCGTGCGAGTGCGGCACGTAACGGCGGTGCGTCACCGAAAAGCCTTCGACCAAAGCCCCGCTCACGCGGCGACCCCCTTCTTCTCCTGCATCGCGTGCACAAGGTAGCTCGCGACCTCACCCGGCGTGGTTCCCCGGCTGAACACCCGATCCACCCCCAGCTCACCCGCCATCAACGGATCGAACCGCGGGCCACCGGCGACCAGCAGCGGCCGCCTGTCCCCCATCGCCTCGCGGAACGCCGCGGACATCTCCTGGGTGTTCAGGATGTGCGCGTCGCGCTGGGTCACCACCTGGGAGATCAGCACGGCGTCGGCCTTCTCGGTGCGAGCGCGGCGGACGAGTTCTGGGACCGAGACCTGCGCGCCGAGGTTCACGACCTTCAGCTCGCGGTAGTACTCCAGGCCCTTCTCGCCCGCGAAGCCCTTGATGTTGAGGATCGCGTCGATGCCGACGGTGTGCGCGTCGGTGCCGATGCAGCCACCGACGACGACCAGCTTGCGCCGCAACACCTTCTTGAGCGTCGTGTTGACCTCGGCCGGGCTCAGCAGCGGGTACTCGCGCTCGACGACCTTGACCTCGTCGAGGTCCACGAGGTGCTTCACCGAGCCGTAGACGACGAAGAACGTGAAGTCGTCGCCGATGGGGTGCGAGTGGACCACCATCGCGGGGTCCATGCCCATCTTGTTCGCGAGCTGCTGCGCCGCGCCGTCCGCCTTGGGGCCGAAGGGAATCGGCAACGTGAACGACGTCTGGATCATGCCGTCGCCGGTGGTGTCGCCGTAGGGCCGCACGTACCTCTTGGAGTCGGTCACTGCGCGGCCTCCAGCATCTCGCTCGCGGGGTTGAAGTACGCCTCCGCCTTGGTGATGACCCCGTCCGCGCCCTTGCCCTGATCGGCGGGACGCTTCATCAGGCCGAACGTGCCGTCCGCGATCGCGTTCAGCAGACCGTCGTCGACGATGCGCTCCAACAGGTCCACGGCCTCGCCGAGCACCTGGTGCGCGCGCTTGACGATGAGACCGTCCGGTGCGGGGCGGAAGTCCTCCGCGAGGCTGCCCGCCGCGTTCAGCACGTACCGGACGTTCTGCAAGGCGAGGTCACGGTCGGACAGGAACGGCGTCACGACCGCCTCGGTCATCATGCCGACGAGCAGAATGGACTGTCCTGTCAGGACACCGGCGAGGTTGAAGAACCCGTCCAGCAGATAGCCGTTGAAGACGTCACCGGTCATGTGCTTGGTCGGCGGCATCCACTTCAACGGCGCGTCCGGGAAGAGCTCGCGCGCGAGGAGCGCGTGCGCGAGTTCGAGGCGGAACGAGTCGGGCACCTTCGGGTTGATCTCGAAGGCGTGACCGAGGCCCAGCAGGTGGTCGGGCAGTCCCGCTTCGTGGGCGAAGTGCTCGTTGAGGAGCTGACTCACCGTGACCGTGTGCGCGGCGTCGACGGCGTCCGCGGTGGTGAGGTAGTTGTCCTCGCCGGTGTTGATGATGATGCCGGCGCGTGCGTGCACCTGGCGGGAGAAGCGCTGGTCGACGAACGTGCGGATCGGGTTGATGTCTCGGAACAGGATGCCGTACATCGAGTCGTTCAACATCATGTCGAGCCGCTGCAGCCCGGCCAGCACCGCGATCTCCGGCATGCACAGGCCGGACGCGTAGTTGGTCAGCCGCACGTACCGGCCGACCTCCTTCGACACGTCGTCGAGCGCCGCGCGCATGATCCGGAAGTTCTCCTGCGTGGCGTACGTGCCCGCGAAGCCGTGGTGCGTGGCGCCTTCCGGCACGTAGTCGAGCAGGCTCTGGCCGGTCGAGCGGATCACCGCGATGACGTCAGCGCCCGCGCGTGCCGCGTTCTGCGCCTGCACGACGTCTTCGTCGATGTCGCCGGTCGCGACGATCAGGTAGATCCACGGACGCTGGGCGGGATCGCCGAGTTTGTGGATCAGCTTGTCGCGCTGGGCCCGGTTGCGGTCGATCGTCTTGATGCCCTTGGCGACGGCTGACGTGGCTGCCTTGCGGGCCGCCGTCAGGTCTTTGCCCGTGGGGATCTTGAACTGGATCTGGCCTGCTGCCGTGGCTTCCGCGAGTTCGGTGAGCGTGCCGAAGTTGTTCTCGCGCAGTGCGTGGAAGGCGGGGAGCACCACACCGTGCTCCAGGCCGCACTGCTCGCGGACCGTGTCGATCACGCGGTTGACCCACGGCACGTCACCGGCGCGGTGCGTGGAGTCCGCACCGGTGATGCCTGCCAGGCGAAGTGTGGCGCGCTCGACGGCAACGGTGGTGTGCGCCTTCGCGATGGACACCACCGGTTCGGCCGCCCGCGCCGCGAGTTCGCGCGCGGTTGCGACCACTTTCGGGTCGAGGTCGAGCAACGCCATGAGTCACTTCCTTTCGTAGATAGTCCGGCCGTTCAGGACGGTCCGCACGCAGACGGGCGCCGGACCGGTCAGGTCGGGCAGCCCTGGCACGCCTGAGCGCGGGTCGGTGGACCAGCGCTGCACCCGCGAGTCACTCCCGGCGACGACGAGCTCGCCGGTCTCCCACACCGCGTACGTCGCGGGCGCGCCGGGCTGGAGAGTGCCGGTCAGGCCGTCGTCCACGCCCGCCGCGCGCCAGCCGCCACGGGTGTGGGCGGTGAAGGCCGCTCGCGGGGAGATGCCGTGGCCATCGGTCTTGTGGTGCACGCCTGCCTTCACCGCGGCCCACGGGTCGATGGCGGTAACCGGGGTGTCCGAGCCGAACGCCAGCACGACACCCGCGGCAGCAAGACGTGAAAAGGGGTTCAGCCCCACACCGCGTTCGCTGCCGAGCCGCTGGACGTACATCCCGGCCGGTCCGCCCCACTCCGCGTCGAAGAGGGGCTGGACGGAGGCGATGACGCCCCACACGGCGAGTTTCTGCGCCTGGTCGGCGGAGACCATCTCGACGTGCTCGAGGCGGTGACGCGCCGAGGCCAGGGCGGGGGTGCCGAGGGCCTTTTCGGCGATCTCGAAACCGTCGATGATCGCGGCCATGGCGGCGTCGCCGATGACGTGGAAGCCCGCCTGCGCACCCATCTCGGTGCACTTGATCAGGTGGTCGGCGATCTGCGAGCCGTCGAGGTAAAGCGCGCCCGTGGTGTCGGCGTCGGCGTAGGGCTCGGTGAGGGCGGCCGTGCGGGAGCCGATCGCGCCGTCGACGAAGTGGTCGCCGGCGAGACCGCGCACGGGGACGTCGGGCAGCTCGTGGGCGCCCCAGTAGGCCACCACCTCGGGGCCCTCGTCGCAGGCGAGCAGTTCGCGCAGGTCGTCCTCACCGGAGATGTCCGGGCCGGCGCACTCGTGCACGCTCGCGATGCCCATCGACGCGGCGTGGCGGAGGAACGCGCGTTGTGCGGCCTGGCGCTGTTCAGACGTGATGGCGGCCTTGGCCGCACCGCGCACGAGGTGGTGCGCGGCGCGCGAGAGAGGGCCGTCGTTGTCGTAACCGTCGGCCGCTTTGGCTTCCCCGGTGATCAGGTTCGACGAGACGAGGGCCGAGTGCACGTCGATGCGCGACAGGTACACCGTCTTGCCCCGTGCGGCCTCGTCGATCTCCGCACGCGTCGGCGGCCGGTTCTCCTGCCACCGCGTCTCGTCCCACCCGTGACCCCACACGAGGGGGCCTTCTGCTTGGCGCACCTGCTCAAGGAGCTCGTCCACGGAGGACGTCTTCGTCAGGTCGAGGCCGGTCAGGAGCAGCCCGGCACTCGTGGCGTGCACGTGCGCATCGACGAACGCGGGCGCGACAAAGGCGCCGTTGAGCTCGATGACCTCCGCGCCGGGGTGCAGCGCGCGGCCGACCGAGTCCTGTCCGATCCACACGACGATGCCGTCCGTGACGGCCATGGCCGTCGCATCCGGTGCGTAGATGCGTCCGCCGACCAAAAGTTGCGTACTCACGTCACGCAGTCTGCCGTTGCTCGAACAGCGCCCGCACACCCGCCTGCGTCCGGACCAGGTCCAACGCGAACTGGGCGTGACCAGGCACATACCCGTTGCCGACCAGCATCTCCACGTCGGCGGCCAGCCCCTCGGCGCCGAGTGCGGCAGCGCTGAACGACGTGGCCATGGAGAAGAAGATCACGGTCCCGCCGTCCGCGGTCGCGAGGATGGCGCCGTGCTCGCACCCCGGCACGTCCACACACACGACCGTGACATCGACCTGCTTGCCGACGGCTTCGGCCACCGCGACGGGGTTGCGGGCGTCCGCGATCACGACCTCGTCCGCGAGCCCGGACTTCCGGACCTCCTCGGCTTCGTTCTCAGTCGGAACGAGAGCAACGAGGCGTTGTGCACCTGCCTGACGTGCAGCCGCGAGAGAGAGCGACCCGGACTTGCCGCCACCGCCGAGGACCAGCACTGATCCGCCGGGATGCTTCCTGACGACACGGTCCGTCAGCGCCGGTGCGCCACACACGTCGAGAACGGACAGCGCCAACTCGTTGGACATGTCGTCGGGCAACACAGCCGCGATGGACCGCCCGAACAGCACCGCCGTCCCCCGGCACGGCACCTGCTCGTCCTCACCGCTCCAGTCCTGCAGCCCGTCGTTGATCCGCAGCGGCGTCAGCGTGAGGCTGACCAGCGTCGCGATCCGGTCGCCGGCCTTGAGCCCGAGCGGCGACTCCGGCCCCACCTCCAGCACGGTGCCGAGCAGCATGCCGCCCGAGCCGGTGACCGGGTTCTGCATCTTGCCGCGCTCGTCGACGATGTCCAGCACGGCCTGCCGGACCTTGACCCCGCTGCCGTGCTCTTCCCTGAGCTGCCGGAACGACGCCGCGTCCAGGTTGAGCCGCTCGACCGCGACGATCACCTCGTCGGCGGCGGGGACGGGTTCCGCGTCCAGCCGCCACGCCTGCTGGGGCAGGACGCCCTGGGGCTCTAGGACGCGGTGCAGTCCGTACGCGCTCACCTGAAAATCCTTCGGTCGACGACGTCGTCTCGACAATATCTTCATGTGAAGCGTCTGGATACCGCAAGCATCACTTGACAATCCGGGTCACGTCATGCGGAACCAGCGGCAGTCGTAGGGCGCGAGGTCCACCTTGGCGCCACTCTTGGCCGGCTTCACCTCGCCGCCGGTCAGCAGGTCCGTCAGCACCCCTTCTGCCGGGACCCGCACGCTGATCTCCTGGTCCGCGAAGTTGTGCACGGCGATCACCGTGCCACCGTCGCAGTCGGCGCGGTGGGCGAACACGGCCGGGTCGCCGGCGTCGAGCACCTGGACGGAGCCCCACGCCAGTTCCGGGCACTTCCGGTAGCGCTCGACCAGGAGCCGCATCCACGCCAGCAGCGACTCGGGGTCATAGAGCTGCTCCCTCGCCGACTCCCAGTCCATCGGCACGCGCACCGCCAGCCTGCCCTCCAGCGACAGGTCCTCCACCAGCCCGACCTCCTCGCCGTAGAACAGCACCGGCGTGCCCGGCAGCGTGAACAGCAGGCTGTAGACCATGCGGATGCGGCGCTGGTCGCCGTCGAGCATGCCGGGCAGCCGCCGGCGCAGGCCTCGGCCGTAGAGCTGCATCTCCGGGTCCGGGCCGAAGGCGTCGAAGACCTCCTGGCGTTCGTCCTCCGGCAGCTTGTCCAGGGTCAGTTCATCGTGGTTGCGCACGAACGTCGCCCAGTGGCCGTCGCGGGGCGGCTGCGGGCGTTCCTGCAGGGCTTTGGCCAGCGGGCCGCTCGACCGCCGTGCCAACGCCAGGTACATCGCCTGCATGCCGATGAAGTCGAAGCACATCGTCAGCTCGTCGCCCACGCCCTGGCCGTAGTAGGCCATCGTGTCCTTGTACGGCAGGTTCACCTCGCCCAGCAGCACGCTCTCGCCGTTGCGGCGGTTGAGGAACGCCCGCAGGTCGGTGAGGTAGTCATGGGGGTCGGGCAGCGACACCGTGTCCATGCGGTCGGTGTGCTCCAGCAGGAACGGGACCGCGTCCACGCGGAAGCCGGTCAGCCCCAGCTCCATCCAGAAACCCATGATCCGCGCGATCTCGTCGCGCACCTCGGGGTTGGACACGTTGAGGTCGGGCTGGTGCTTGTAGAAGCGGTGCAGGTAGTACTTGCCGACCTCCTCCGAGTACTCCCAGAGGCTCTTCTCCTTGTCGGGGAAGGTGATCCCCTTCGGCCCGTCCTGTGGCGGCTCGTCGGCCCACACGTACCAGTCGCGCTTCTCCGGGTCGTGGAACCACGGGTGCTGGTCGGAGGTGTGGTTGACGACGAGGTCGGCGATGACGCGCATGCCGCGGTCGCGGGCCGCGCGCACGAACTCCACGAAGTCGCCCAGCGAGCCCAGGCGCGGGTCGACGGAGTAGAAGTCGGTGATGTCGTAGCCGTCGTCGCGTTCAGGAGTCGGGTAGAACGGCATCAGCCACACGCACGTGACGCCGAGGGTGTGGAGGTGGTCGATTCGTTCGGTGCAGCCGCGGAAGCCGTTGTCGGAGAACGTTTCCACGTCGAGGCAGTAGACAACGGCGTTCTTCCACCAGACGTCGGACGTGCGGATCACCTGGTCACCTCCGGTAAGACGTGCTCGCCGAACGCGTCGACGAACGGCATCAGGTCCTGGCCCACGTGGTGCAGGTAGATCTCCTCGAAGCCCATCGAGGCGTACTGGTGCAGCTGCTCGGCGTGCCACTTCAGGTCCGCGGACACGTCGACGACCTCGGCGACCTGCTCCGGCGTGACGTGTTCGGCGACCACGTCGAAGTGCTCGGGCAGTTCGAGGTCCCAGCACACGGGCGGGCGGAACACGTTGGTGCGCCACTGTTCGTGCGCTATCGCCAGCGCGGTGTCCTCGTCGGAGGCCCAGCTCAGGTGCACCTGCAGGTGGAGCTTGCCGCGGCCACCGGCGTCGCGGTAGGCGTCCGCCACCTCGCGCAGCTTGGCCGGCGGCGCGTTCACGGTGATCAGCCCGTCGGCCCACTCGGCACACCACCGTGCGGTCGCCGGGCTCACCGCGGCGCCGATCAGCTGGGGCGCCTCGTCCGGCAACGTCCACAGCCGGGCGCGGTCGACCGTGACCAGGCCGTCGTGGCTGACCTCGTCGCCGGAGAGCAGCGCGCGGATCACGTCGATGCACTCGCGCAGCCTGGCCGTGCGGACGTCCTTGCGCGGCCAGCCGTCGCCGGTGATGTGCTCGTTGCTGGCCTCACCGGTGCCGAGCGCGGCCCAGAACCGGCCGGGGTACATCGCGGCGAGCGTGCCGATCGCCTGGGCGGTGATCGCCGGGTGGTAGCGCTGGCCGGGGGCCGTGACCACGCCGAACGGGAGGGTCGTGGCCTGCAGGGCCGCGCCCAGCCACGACCAGGCGAACCCGGAGTGGCCCTGGCGCGAACTCCACGGTGAGAAGTGGTCGGAACTCATCGCCGCGCCGAACCCGGCCTCCTCCGCCCTGCGCACGGCGGCGAGCAGTCCGACGGGGTGTATCTGCTCGTGTGACGCGTGGATGCCGTAGACCGTCATGCGACTTCAGGTACCCCGTGAACAGTTCGAGAAAGCGTTGAACCGATCCGAACCGGCATCCGTGTGGACTGCAGCACCCTCGAAGCGGAGGAGGAACGGCGATGTTCAACGAGACTCGCGTGGGCACGGCCACCGTCGTTGAGTTCATTCGGCCGGACGGCTCGATCGAGCCGATGAACGTCGACTTCCAATACCGCTCAGACGATCCGCACGCCGTGACCATGCGTTTTCACGCACGGGACCAGGAGTCGACCTGGCTGGTCGGGCGGGAGTTGCTCTCGGACGGGCTGCTGTCGCCCGCCGGCATGGGAGACGTGCGGCTGCGGCCGGAACACGGGGACGTGCTCGTGCTGGAGCTCTTCACCGAGGACTCGCACGCGGTGTTCCACCTGTCGGCAGACGAACTGCGCCGGTTCCTGGACTCCACCTACGCCGCGGTGCCTGCCGGGCGCGAGGTCCTCGACTTCGAGCTGCTGCTGAAGGACCTGCTCACGTAACAGCTAGAGGCGCAACCCGAGGACGAGTTTCTCCGCGGAGTCGACCACGCGGAAGCCGATGTGCTCCCAGAAGCCGATCGCGTGCGTGTTGTGGTGCCGCACGTGCACATGCACGCCCTTCTCCAGCTGTTCGAGCACAGTTCGAACGAGCGCGCCGCCGAACCCCTTGCCCTTCGCGCGCGGCAGCAGGTTCGCGTGCATGTGCGCCGGATAGTCCCTGGCCAGCATCAGGTCGACGCGCGGCGGAGTGTGGATGTGCTGAACGACCCGGTTCGCATCCAGCGTCAAGGGATAGCGAATTCGCAGGTCAGGCCACCAGTCACGGTCACATCGATCTTCAAAGGCCTCGCTGTCTGACGCGGCGATGACGTAGCCGCAGACCCCGAGGTCGTCCTCCACGACGAACGCCAGGTCCGGCTCAAACGCGACGTACGGGCCGACGTGGGCGTGACCGAGCAAGCGCGGGTCGTCGAACAGATGGCGCGCGCCGAGGCCACCGTTGCCGGTGTCGAGACAGATGTCGTACAGCGCGTCCAGGTCAGAAGGCCGGTACGCGCGGATCACCGCAGCTCGCGCCGCTCAGTGATGACCACCGGGTCCGCGTCGACGTCGACCACTTCGCCCTCGACGACCTGACCCGCCCCGAAGCGCCGTTCGTGCTCGAACTTCAGCGCCGCCGCCTCCGCCTTGCGCGCGATCCTGCGGCTCACGAGCCTGCGAGTCGGCGGGAACAGCAGGAACAACGCCGCCACGTCGCTGATGAAGCCCGGCACCATGATCAACGCACCGGCCGCCGCGATCAGCACGCCGTCGGCCATCTCCTGGTGCGGCTGCCGGCGCTTCCACACGGCCTCGGAGAACGCGGCCATCGTCTGCGCACCCTGCCTGCGCACGAGCGACAGGCCGACGAGGGTGCCGACCAGGAGCAACGCGATCATCCACAGCCCGCCGATGGCATTGCCAACGGCGATCATGACCGCGATCTCGGCGAACATCGCCAGCAGCAGCAGCGCGAAGACAGGCATGCCTGGACAACGCACGAGAGCGCCCAAATGCTCCCGACCTGCCCTCCACCAGGCCTTGATCTGAAATATTTACGGCACGCTAGCGATATGACAGGATATCTTTACGCGACCTCAACCCTGAGGAGTACGGATGACTGCGCTGCACGACGCCCCCACGGCGCTGGAGCGGCTGGACCGCCAGCCGTACACCTACGTCCGCCGGGAGCTGGTCGAACCCGACTGGCGACGCTTCCCCGGCTGGGCCCACGTGACCGAGGCGCAGTGGCGTGACGCCCAGTGGCAGCGGGTGAACTGCGTCAAGAACGTGAAGCAGCTCCGCAAGGTCGCCGGCGACCTGCTGACCGACAGGTTCTACGACGACCTGGCCGCGGACCAGGAAAAGTTCGCGACGATGTCGATGCTGATCCCGCCGCAGATGGTCAACACGATGGCGGTCGACGCGGCACTGACCCCGGACGAGTTCACCGAGGCCTTCCTCGCCGACCCGGTACGCCGCTACATGCTGCCGGTGAAGTCCGACCGCGACCCGCGCTGGCCGTCGCACCCGCACTCCCAGCGCGACTCGCTGCACGAGGCCGAGATGTGGGTCGTCGAGGGGTTGACCCACCGCTACCCCACCAAGGTCCTCGCCGAGATGGTGTCGACCTGCCCGCAGTACTGCGGCCACTGCACCCGCATGGACCTGGTCGGCAACTCCACGCCGTTGATCGACAAGCACAAGCTCTCCCTGAAGCCTGTCGACCGCCAGGACCAGATGATCGAGTACCTGAAGAAGACCCCCGGAGTGCGCGACGTCGTCGTCTCCGGCGGTGACGTGGCGAACGTGCCGTGGCCGCAGCTGGAGTCGTTTCTCATGCGGCTGCTGGACATCGAGACCGTCCGGGACATCCGCCTGGCCACCAAGGCTTTGGCCGGTCTGCCGCAGCACTGGATCCAGCCCCGTGTCGTCGAGGGCTTGGAGCGCGTTGCCCGCACGGCTTCGCGCCGTGGCGTGAATCTGGCCATCCACACGCACGTGAACCACGCGCAGTCAGTGACACCTCTCGTCGCCGAAGCCGCACGGACCGCCCTTGAGGTCGGTGTGCGGGACGTGCGCAACCAGGGTGTGCTGATGAAGGGCGTCAACGCGACGTCGGACGACCTGCTCGACCTTTGCTTTGCGCTGCAAGGGGAAGCGAACATCCTCCCCTACTACTTCTACATGTGCGACATGATCCCCAACGCCGAGCACTGGCGGGTGTCGGTGTGGGAGGCGCAGGAACTGCAGCACGCGATCATGGGCTACCTGCCTGGATATGCGACGCCTCGGATTGTGTGCGACGTGCCGTACGTCGGGAAGCGGTGGGTGCACCAGCTCGCCGAATACGACCGTGAGCTGGGCATTTCCTACTGGACCAAGAACTACCGCACCGGGATCGAGCTGGAGGACCCGGAGGCGCTGGACCGCCGTTACCCGTACTACGACCCGATCTCCACGCTCGGCGAAGCCGGCCAGAAGTGGTGGTCCGACCAGACCTGACAGGTCACGATGGGGCCGTTCTCGGAGCAACCTCCGAAGGCGGCCCCATCGGCATGTTTTACCTGGTCAGACCCCATAGAACCTCGTTAAGTCTCGACGCCAAGGGGCCCAGAAGGGCCCAGAAAGTCCAAAGTGGATCAAACTTTGCGTCCTCAGTGGACGCACCATGTCAAGCATTGGCACAGCGTCGGGTCGACACTCGCCTTTACGACCAGACTCGACCATCCCCTCTGCTGCGGCCCGATCTCCACCTTCGACGAGACCAGTCAGGCGTCAACGACGATTGCTACCGTCCACGTCGCAACTGCAGAAAAATCGCACCGCCGAACGACACGGAGAGTCCAGTGGCACCATATTCATGATAAAAAGTTCGTCGACGAGCAGCACCAATTTAGTGCAGGATCTAGCGCTTGCGCTTTCGACAACTACATCAGTAAGTTCGGCGCGATAGGCATCAACGAGGTCGCGCCGAGTTGGTCAAGGTCGTCCGGGCGGGGCGACGGGTTCAGCAACAACAAGAAGGCCGAGTCTTCCGCACTACCGCTGGAGAACCGGCGAATTCATGAGGACGTGGAGACCCCTCTATAGAGCCGCAGCAATAGAGGCCCAAACAGGTCACGGTTGAGCAGGACCTGCATCGCACTCTTCTTAGCAGCACGGACACGAGGTTGCCGCCGCAACCACGCACGACAACCAGATCGCGTCGAACGCAAAGCCAACCAGCTTAGCTGGGGTCGCGATCATCCTCGGAGACTTTCGTCAGTTCAATAATTCGGTGATGGCCAACCGTCGCGAATACTGCGCGAGCAGACCGCCTGCGTATACGACGACTTGCGCTGCGCTCCGCCACGTCAAACTTCCATTTAGCAGGCGACGTACGAGGCATCAAGCACGAACGATGCCGCGCCAGAAGGCAGATGAACAGCCTAACCATGAGGAGTCGCGCGAGACCGGGTTCAGAACTCCACGCGCGGCCGCTCGCTAATGTCACGGTTAAGCAGCGCGCGGACATCCGCTTCTGGAAGGCCGGATCTCCAGATGAACTCGGCAAACGAGACCCCGGTTGTTTCCATCACCTCGATGGCGCGTTGCAGGAGGACTGGAGCCTCGGGGGCGCCCAGAGGACCAGGTTCCACCTTCCGCCATCCTCGCACCGACAAGGCTTTCCACGCTTGCGCGTAGACGTGGTCGCTCATGACACCGAGCGTCTTCGCCCTGACCAGGAGAGCGGCCAGCGAGACGTGCCACTTGGCCTTCAGGCGAAGCAGCGTCGGCCAGTCGAGACGAGCGGGGAGCTCGTGCGCTATGTCTTCGGCCGGCATGAGGAACGCCGCTGCGAACTCGTTGGCCTGCGACTCGGTCGCCTTGTCGGCTACCGGGCCGTCCGCACCATGAAGAACGAGATGACCCAACTCGTGAGCCGCGTCGAACCGCGAACGGTCACGAAGACCCTTGTCCGCCCCGAGCGCCACCACCGGCCGATCCGGGAAGTCGACGCAGAACGCATCGACCTTCTCAATGCTGACGCGGAATCGGGCGACGACAACGCCGTTCTGCTCCAGCAACCTCACTACATCTGCAACAGGACCCCGCGGCACGTTCCAGTAGCTGCGCACCCGCGCCGCGGCCTGCACGACATCGGCACTGCTGAGCGGCTGATCTTCCGTCGCGGGGAACCTCGGCACGTTGAGCTCGGGCAACCGGACGTACTTCTCGAGTTCGAGCGTCAGTTCCCGCGCGAGATGAACGTGGGCCAGCGCTTGCTGACGGTCCTTGGGGGCGGTGGATCTGAGACTACGGAAGTACCCGTTGATCTCTTCCTGCGCCGGAGGGCGAGCCGGAGCCGCGAAAAAGGCCAGGGGCACCCGTAGCGCGACCGCGAGCCGGTGCATTGTCGACGATGCGGGTTTTGTGTGCCCGTTCTCGAACTGGCTGATCGAGGCCGCGGTGACGGAACCAGCCTCCTTGGCCAGCTGCACTTGACTCAGCCCCCGGAGTTCACGTGCGAGCCGCAGCCGTGCCCTGTCGAACAGGGCCGCGATGTCGCCGGAGTCCAGCTGCCAGTCGCTCACATTTCGTCTCCGCGTCAGTGCGCCCGCATAGGCGGACGTTTCAGATCTTGATCACTCCGCTCGCATCTTAGGCACACCTTGGCTACTGACGAGTCGGTCTGTGGCCGACACGCCAGATGAAGTGTGCCACATGTACTGAACGAACACGTGTGTATGCTACCTACTTCAGGGAAGATCATGTGCGAAACTGAGGTGGACATCCCCCGCCTGGCCTAGAACGGAGCCGAGGTTGAAGGTTCAGGAGTGCGTGCTGTCGGACGACGTGATCGGTGCCGACTCGGCCGAGAACGCCTTGTGGGATGCCATCGTGACGCCAATGAGCGTCAAGGAGCGGCTCCGCAACCAGACCCTGCTGTCGCTGCTGGTCCGCCCTGAGCTGCCGTTCACCGTTACGGCCTTGCACGGGCTGTGCACGCTGTACGGCCTACCCGGCACCGGCAAGACGACCCTCGCGCGAGGACTTCCCGCGCAGGTCGCCCAGTACGTTCCCGGACGCAGGGTCCGAAGGATCGAGATCAACCCTCACGGGCTGATGAGTGCCGAGCACGGGCAGTCGCAGCAACGGGTCAGCGAGCTCCTCGGCGAATACGTGCCCGGCCTCGCCGCGGACGGCATGGCGACGGTGGTGATCCTGGACGAAGTCGAGTCGATGGCGGTTGCCCGATCTGCGGCCTCGCTGTCAGCCAACCCGGCCGACGTCCACCGCGCCACCGACGCCGTACTCACCGCCCTGGACCACAACGCCACGGCGCACCCACACCTGTTCTTCGTCGCGACCAGCAACTTCACCTCGGCGCTCGACGACGCGTTCCTCTCACGTTCCGACGCGGCGATCCTCGTACCTCTGCCCGAGCCGGAGGCGTTGCGGGAGATCTTCGCCGGAACGCTGCTCGCCCTCGTGGACATCTACCCGGGCCTCGGGGAACTGGCGACCTCCCCCGCGATCGGCCGCATCGCCGAAACCGCTCGCGGGCTGGACGGCCGACGCGCTCGCAAAGCGGTTTTCGAGGCCATGGCCCAACGGCTGGACACCGTCCTCGACCCCGAGAGCCTCACCGAACACGACCTGTCACTCGCGGTCCGCAACGCGGTCGCGGAAATCGACCAGCAGGAGGTGACCAGTGCGCCGGACTAGGGAGATCGCGGCAGCTCCGGTACGTAGCGCCAGTGCCACCTGGACCGTGATCACGGACCTCGTGGCGGACACAGTGGCGCAATCCGCGGGGCTGTCCCGCGAGGAAGCAGCTCAAGCCATGGCAGCGGCCGAGCCGGTCGGCCGAATGTTGGTCGCGGGAGGGCATCTGCGGCGGCACCCGGTCACATTGGTCGCCGGCAAGGTGCACTGCGAGATCACGACGGTGTCGGGCACGGCGGCATTGACCTTGGAGGAGAACCTCAACCCCGTGCCCGGTGCGGCTGACGCCGACAGCTTCATGATCTATCTGCCTTCGCCAGTCCCGCTGCAGGAGCAGGTGAAGGCCGCAGCCGACGCCCACGCCCGGTTGTCCGACGAAACTGCGCCGGCTGCTGAGGCCAAGTCGGCGAGTGCCGGTCCTCTGATCGATCGCGAAGCCCTGCGACGGGCGGTGCAGCAGCGATGACGTCAACCCACACCTACAGCTACACCCGTACGCACACCGCGACCCACCTGACCGACGTCATTCTCGGCACGATTTCAGGCATCCTCGCGGACCTCGGGATCAACACCGCCAGCTTGACGCGCGACTGGGTGATCACCGAGAACGCCATCAAGGCGTGGATCATCGAGGAGTCCCTCGGCTCCGTCGTGGTCGAGTGCCACCAGCCCTCGGGCATCGTGGCACCGATGATCGAGTTCCCGGTCTCCTACCACGCTTCCGGGGACGGCGACGCCGCGTTCACCGCCTCCCAGGCACGCCTGGCCCGGTTCCTGGCCAAGCTCGACCGCGTGCCGGCAGGCACCACCTTCCAGCTCTTCTGCACCTTCAAGAAGCCCCGCACACCGCAACCGGGCTGGGGCACCGGACAGCTCGCCGGAACCCAGGGTCTGCGCAGCATCGCCTTCGGCACCCTCGGCTCGGCGCCACACGCCTCCGCCGGCATGCGCTACCTCTACAACTGAAATCGGGACACGGACATGGGTTACGTCGACGACGCCTTCGTCAACCTGAAGCACAACCTCGAGATCACCACGACCGAGCAGATACAGGCGGCGTCACGCCACGTGGCCATTCGCGACTTCGTCAGGTCGCACTGGGACCTCGCCGACGACTTCCTGACCGGCAGCTACCGGCGCGACACCAAGACGAAGAAGCTTAAGGATGTCGACATCTTCGTCGTCCTGGACGCAGACGGCGCACAGGCCGGGTATCGAAACCAAAGCCCCAACCAGGTCATCGACGCCCTGGAAAGGCTCCTCCAGGAGAAGTGGGGCGCCGCCGAGCAGGACGGGATGGCTGTCGTGATCCCCTACGGGTCCGACGACGAGGTCATGTCGGTCGATGTGGTCCCCGCCTTCAAGCGCGAGGACGGTGGCTACTTCATTCCCGACCCCTCCGCCGGGAGCTGGATCGCGACCAACCCCAAGGTTCACCACGAGCTCAGCATCGCGAAGAACTCCGACTGCGACGGCAAGTACGTGCCGTTCGTGAAGATGATCAAGGGTATCAACCGCGAGCTCGGTGAGCCGGTGTCGCCCTCGTTCCTGCTCGAGGTCATGGCCATGTCCCTGGTGAAGACGCCGTTCGGCCGGTATCAGGACGAGATCGTGCTCTTCCTGGCCACCGCCGCGGAGCGCATCCACGACGAGTGGCAGGATCCGGCCGAACTGGGCGGCGACGTCAACGGCGTCATGACCATCAGCGAGAAGATCGCCGCGGCGTCCTCGCTCGACGGAGCCCGCGCCATCGCCGAACGAGCGGTGGATCTGGAGGACGACGGCGAGGAACGCGCCGCCTACGACGAGTGGAAGAAGCTGTTCGGGAACAGGATGACCAGGCCGTGAACCTCGCCACCAACCCCGAGGGTTTCCGAGGCGTGCCGCCCCGCGCGATCCACGAGCGTCAGCTCGACGACGACATGGTGCTCGTGCAACGAGCGGCGGCGGCAAGCCACGTTGTAGGACAACGCCTGGAAGCCATGCGGGTCAACGCTCCGATCATCATCGCCCTCGGCGGCGTCCTGGTCACCCTGATCGGCCACGGCCGGGCGATCATGTCCGTGATCGGCGTGGCCTCGTTCCTCTTGTCCGTGTTGTGGCTCAAAAGCAAAGCCGCGCGCACGGCCAAGGAGGGTGCGACTCTCCAGGAGATGTTCGACACCGCCCTGTTCGACCTGCCGTGGCGGTCCACTGTGGCTGGTGACCGCATCCCCGAGCAGGACGTTCGTCTGCTGGCGCGCAAACTCCCGGTTGGTGGTGAGAAGGATGGCCGCATCACCGGCGGCTGGTACGACCCCACCACCGGGGTCCACCATCCCTACGACATCTTCATTTCCCAGGAACAGAACCTCGCCTGGGACGCGAGACTACGTCGGCGCTACAGCCGTTTCGTGGCCTGGGGGGCGGCCGCGTGGACCGTCCTCGGTGTGGTCATCTGTCTGATCGTCCCGAACGTCACCCTCTTGGACACGCTGCTCAGCTTCTTCGTTCCCTCGCTCGCCGCGTTTCAGATCGCGTACGAGATCTGGTCCGGACAGCGCAAGGTCGCAGACGAACGCGAACACCTGGGAAAGCTCGTCCTCGCCGAACTGCGCAACGCGCGCCCCGGCCTCATCCCCGAGGACGAGTGGCATCGCCTGCGCGGCGTGGCCCGCGACGTGCAGGACGGCGTGTTCCGCACACGCCTCGAACCCACCCGAGTGCCCGAGTGGTTCTACAAGCGCTTCCGCGATGACGACGAGCGGGACTTCGGCGACACAGCCGAAGGCCACCGTGCCCGACTCGCTGAACACACGACTCCACCTACGTAGTACGTAGAACTGGCGCCCCCTAGCGACACACACGTCCGACCGCCCCACCGGTCGCCAGTCCGAGGTTGTGTGCCCGCAAGGTGCATCCAACACCCGTCCCACCGGAGCCAAGGATCTCGTCGGGTCGGATGGACTGATCTCTGGTTGGGCCTGCACCGAGGTCATGCAGTTGGGTGGTTTCCGTTACCGGACGGCGGAAACCGCTCACGACACGCCCAGAATTGGCGCGCACGGGAGAGGTAGCAGGCGTAGCGTTGCCTCCGCTGTTCGGGGCAGCATCGTCGATACCGCATCAGGGAGAACACATAGATGCAGCTGCTGTCTGCCCGCGTCGCCACCTTCAAGAGCGCCACGGACTCAACCGAGTTCACGCTGAACAGCGACGTCACCGCTCTTGTCGGTAAGAACGAGTCCGGAAAGACCGCCGTGCTCGAGGCCTTGTACCGCCTCAACCCGTTGTCGAGCGGACACATCACCACGTTCGAGGACCTACGGGACTACCCTCGGCGCTACCGGTCGCGCGACAAAGACAAGATCTCCACGGCTCAGCCCATCAGGATGACTTTCCAGCTCGACGCGGACGATGTCACGGCGGTCACCGAGGTTCTTGGGCCTGAAGCGCTGACTAGTGAGCGGATCACCTTGTACCGCAAGTACAACGACTCCAAGCTGTACCGCATCGCCTTCTTCGATGAACTGGCGGCGGCACGCCATCTAGTCGCCAAAGCGGGCCTCGATCCCAGTCCCTACGCGGCGGCGACCACCGTCACGGAACTTGTTGACGCTCTCCGCGCGGACACCGCTGCCGAGGCAGCCGTGACCGTGGCTGACAACCTCGGCGGCCGAACGCTCGAGGAGGAGGCTTGGGGCCTGCTCGAAGCACGAATGCCCCAGTTCCAGTACTTCGACGAGTACAACGTGCTGCCGGGAACCGTCTCGATCGACCGGCTGCAGCAAGTTCCCGAGCGCGACCTGCGTCCCGAGGAACGCACTGCGCTCTCGCTCCTGCGTCTCGCCGGGGTGGACACCGCCGAGTTCACTGAAGAGTCCTACGAGAGCCGCAAGGCCGCCCTCGAGGCCGCAGCCAACGAGCTCACCGACCAGCTGCTCGAGTACTGGACCCAGAACCCGGACCTGACCGTCGAGCTCGACATCGAGTTCAGGCCAAACCCGCAGAACCCACCGCACCGCGAGCCATGGCTGCACGTCCGGATCAAGAACCAGCGGCATCGGGTGACCCTGCCGGTCGAGGGGCGGTCGAAGGGCTTCCTGTGGTTCTTCTCGTTCCTCGCGGCCTTCTCCGAGTTCGGCTCGGGCACTGCCCGCAGGATCATCCTGCTCGACGAGCCGGGACTGAATCTCCACGCGAAGGCTCAGGACGACCTGCTGCGCTACATCGAAGACCGGCTGGCGCCCCACCACCAGGTCATCTACACCACCCATTCCTTGTTCATGATCCAAAAGAACAAGCTCGACCGGTGCCGCACCGTCGAGGATGTCGGCGATGAGGGCACCAAGGTGAGCGACAACGTGTGGGCTGCCCGTGCCGACACGGTCTTCCCCTTGCTCGGCGCCATCGGTGTCGACATGACGCAGACGCTCGTGATCAGCCCGCACCAACTGCTCGTCGAGGGCCCATCGGACGTCGTGTACCTGACCGTGATGAGCGAGGTCGTCCGGCAAGCCGGAGGCACACCCCTCGACCCGCAGTGGACGATCACACCCGTCGGCGGGCTCGACAAGGTGCCGGCATTCGTGTCCCTGCTGGGCGGCAGTGACCTGAACGTGGCCGTGCTGATGGACGTCGCGGCCAACGGCAACCAGCGCATCGCCCAACTGGCGTCCAAGGGCCTCATCGACACGAAGCGGCTGGTCCACCTGACCGAGGTGACCGGCACCGGCGAAGCCGACATCGAGGACCTCTTCGAGGTCGACTGGTACCTAAAGCTGCTGAAGGAGTCCGGGGTGGGCACCTTCACGCCGTCCCAGCTCAGCGGTGGCGGCCGAATCGTTAAGCAGGTGGAGGCCGTACTCGGTCACCGCTACGACCACTACCAACCGGCAAACCACCTCATGCGCTCGCCCGGCACGCTTCCCGACGAGGTCGACGAGCCCTCCCGTCTGCGCTTCCAGGCGCTGTTCGTCCGGCTCAACGGGCTTCTGTAGTGGCCTGCATAACCGCGCACGAGACGTGAACCCACCGCGTACACCGATCAGCACCACCTTGTCCCCGGCACCAGCAGACCTGCGCGCAGGTAATCCGACGCAAAGAGGTAGGCGACGGCGCCCACGTGTCCGGTGGTCAACCCAGGTTCAGCGCGCACCGGATCCAACCCAGGGAGCCGGGCGTAACCGAAGTGGAAGGCGGTGCGGCCGACCAACGGCAGCACCGCCCAACGCACGTCATCGAGCTGGCCTCTGCCGCGACAAGTGCCTGTGCCACAACTGTTTGGACGCCCGCGATGTGCGCTCTGACTGCCGACGCCGGGGTGCGCCCGCTCGCCGCGTAGAGCTCCCGCACCAACCGCCGCAACACCAGTAGCTCGAGCACGACGGACGACGCCGGGTGAAGCGACTCGTCTGCCGGGTTGGAGCCCTTCAACGACGGATTGCTGAACGACCCGCACGACAGCAATCAACCGCACCGGGATCGAGCTCGAGGACCCGGAGGCGTTGGACCGCCGTTACCCGTACTACGACCCGATCTCCACCCTCGGCGAGGCTGGCCAGAAGTGGTGGACCGACCAGACCTGACGGGACACGATGGGGCCGTTTTCGGAGCAACTCCCAAAGACGGCCCCATCGGCATGTTTTTGCCTGTTCAGACCCGTCGTGGCCGTTAGGCCTCGACGAGAAAGGGCCCAGGAGGGGGCCCTAGTGTCCACAGTAGACAGAGCATTCCCTCCATAGTGGACGATGCTTGTCAGCTATTGGTCCAGCATCGCGGCGCCGCTCACTCCCCAGCGGCAGGCGGTCTCTCATCTTCCGAAGTCGCCGCCGCGCTGGCCGCTGGCGGCCTGGGAACGCCCGGTCATCGGGGTCACCACAGCCAGCTTCCGGCGCGGGCGGATGGTGGACGCGCCGCGCCCGGTCGTCGTCCGCCCGGCCGCGGCGATGCAGGCCCTGCTCACCGCCCGCGCCCTTCACCGCCGGGCACACGGTTCCGCGCCGGCAGACAGATCGTCCACATTGGCCTGTACCGGTCTGCGAAACCGCTGATGCTCGATGTGCCACGGTTGCGACAGTTGCCGGTGCTGCCGGTGGACTTCTCCCACAGCGCCGAGCTGATCGACCGCGGCAGGGAGCGCGCGGAGCACTGTCTGGACCGGCTCGGGCCTGGCGGGGCCATGCGGTGCCGGAATTGATGCGCACCGCCGCACACATCACGGCCAGGCTCGCGGGTTGCAGCTCAGTAGAGATGGTTGAACACTGGACGAATATGACCGGCCCTCTCTGGAGGTTGTCATGGACGTAGTCGCCCTGATCGGCCGGATTCTGTTCGCGTTGCTGTTCCTCGGCTCGGCGTTCGGTCACTTCACCCAGACCGAGGCCATGGCCGGTTATGCCGGGTCCAAGGGAGTGCCCGCGGCCAAGCTCGCGGTCCTCGCGGGTGGTGTGGTGCTCCTGCTGGGTGGCCTGATGATCCTGCTCGGCGTGTGGGCGGATCTGGGTGCGTTGCTGCTGGCGCTGTTCCTGCTGCCCACGGCGGTGTTGATGCACGGCTTCTGGAAGGAGACCGACGCTCAGGCCAAGCAGATGGAGATGGTCCAGTTCCAGAAGGACGTGGGACTCGCCGGCGCCGCGTTGTTGTTGTTCGCGCTGTACGCCGGGTACGGCGCCGGGCTGGGCCTGACCATCACCGGGCCGCTGTTCGGCTAGCCGAACAGGTCCAGGGCGCGGGGGTGGTTTGCCCGGATCAGGGTCCGGGCGGCGTGGCGGATCACGTAGCGCATCTCACGCTGCCGTTGGTGTCCGGTGTCCCGCGATCGCGCAAGCGTGTCGAGCGCCAGGTCCGGGTCCTTCTTCGCGATGTCGTTGACGTGGTTGGCCACGGATCGCGTCACGTGCCGCGTCGGGTCGGCGAAGAGCCGGTCGAGGAGCGGGATCCCGACGTCGTAGGACAGTGTCAGGTTCCGTGCCCACGGGAGCCGGGGACGCGTGCCCTCGCTGCACAGCCGACGCACGTGGTAGTGCTCGTCCTTCGTCCAGACCAGCAACGTCGCCAGCACTTGATCGGGGAACGCGTCGAGAAACGGCCGGATCGCGAACTCGGCCGAGAACCGTGTGGTGATCTCACGCAGGGCGGTGAGCGAGAAGTCGAGATCCTCGACCGTGCGGCCGCGCCGGGCAACGTACTCGGCGTACGGCGCGTAAATGAAGTCACCGAAGTCGCCATCGGAGAGGGCCGGATCGGCTGGGGCGGGCAGCGAGCGCACCAGCACGTCCGCTGCCCGCCGGAAGTCGTGCGGCAGATGCCTTTCCAGGCGCATGGCGATCCAGTCGATGCGCGCCTTGAGTTCGAGCTCCGGGAACCGCGCGACGACGACGGCGACGAACTCGTCCCGCCGGAACGCCGAGTCCACGCGCTCGATCTCGCCACCGATCAGCTCAACCTTCTCGCGTGTGAAGAACTGGTCCTTGAGGGCAATCCGCGCCACCGTCACTCGTAGCTCTTCAAGACCTCGTAGACGGGTTGCGTGTGGGTGTCAGAACTCTGCAATGGGCCGCCCACCTGACGCGATCGCGCATCAACAACCACAAGAGCATGATCGTGAAGCGTGGTCGACTGCTGTACCTGATCCTCGTCCGGCTCGGCGGCTGGTTGACTTTTCAGTTGTGCGGTACGTGCGGGGCAGCGAGTGAGTGCCGGCCAGGTCATCGCCGCGATGGGCAACCGCGGCGAGTCGACTGGTCCCCACCTGCGCTTGGAAATCCGGGAGCGCAGCGGCCGCTCAGGGCACCGGTGCCGGTTCGATGCCCGCGACGAGGTTGAACGCGCCAGTGAGCAGGTTGAGAGCCACCACCCCAACAACATCGGCGATGATGCGGTCGCTCCAGCCGTGTGCCCGAAGCCCAGCAATGTCGTCGTCTGAGATCCCGGACGGCTCCGCGAGAACGCGCACCGCGAAGGCGATCAGTGCCGCCTCACGTGGATCGACGGCGGTTCCCTGGCGGGCGAGGACGATGTCGCTGTCGCTGACTCCGTTCGCACGGGCAGCCTCGATGTGCGCTGCCAAGCAGGTGCCACAGCCGATCCACTCCTGCGCGGCGAGGGAGATCTTCTCGCTGAGTGCGCGCGGCAGCTTGACGCGTTTGAGCGCTCGCGAGAAGTCCGGGTAACCCTGCAGCAGTGCGGGTGAGTGGGCCATGGTGCTCACCATGTCGCCGACCGAACCATGTCGCGTGATGATTTCGGTGAGCAGTTCACGAGACTTGTCCGGGGCGTCCGCCGGGGTGAGGGCGGGGATCCGTCGCATGTGGAACTCCTGGAGAGGAAGGGTTGCCGCCCGCCGTGGTGAGGCGGGCGCAACCGAGGTGGACGATCAGGCATTGACCGGCTCGCGCTCGGCGTCACGGACGGCCGCACGGCTGCCGCGCAGCGTGCCGCTCGCGGCGAGCGCGCCCACGATCGCGATGCCGGCGGCACCGATGAACGCGGCAGACACTCCGGTGGTCAGCGCGTTGACGTCACCGAGCTGACGACGCCGTACGAGGCGGCGAGCGCGGTCATCGCGGCCAGACCGAGTGCGGACCCGATCTGGTAGCTGGTGTTGACGATGCCGGACGCGAGGCCGCCTCCTCCGGGCGCGCGCTCGACGATGGCGGTACCCAGCGAGGGATGAACGCCAGCGCCATGCCGGTGGCGGCCAGCGCGACGCGGGCCAGGACGTCCACCCAGTAGTTGCCGTCCGGACGCACCAGTGCCAGCCAGCCCAGGCCGGCGGCAAGCACGACGAGACCGGTGACGACCATCGGCTTGGCGCCGAACCGCGCGGTGAGGCGAGGTGCGACGACCACCATCAGGACCATGATCGCGGTGGTCATCGGCAGCAGCGCCGAGCCGCTGGCGAAGGCGCCGAGGCCGAGGACCTGCTGCAGGTAGAGGTTGAGGAAGAACCACATCGGGATCCACGCGCCACCGAGCAGCAGCTGCGCGATGTTCGCCGCCCCGAGCTGGGGTGTGCGGAAAATGCCGAGCCGCACCAGTGGAGCCTTCCGCTTGGCCTGGATGAGCAGGAACGAGCCCAGCAGCACCACGGCGACGGCGAGGCCCACGATCGTCTCGGCCGAGGCCCAACCCGCTTCGGGAGCACGCACGACGGCGTAGACAGCGACCGCGAGGCCGGCCGTCACGGTGATCGCGCCAAACAGGTCGGTCGAGCCGCGCTGAGCGGCACCCGCGGGCATCAGGGCAGGGATGGCGATCAGGGCGATCACCGCGATCGGCACGTTGATGTAGAACACCCACGGCCAGCTCAGGTACTCGGTGATCACGCCGCCGAGGAAGACACCGGCGGTGCCACCGGCCGGGGCTGCGGCGCCGTAGACGGCGAGCGCCTTGCCGAGCTGCGCCGGTTCACTGCCGAACAGCATCATCAGCAAGGTCAGGGCGGAGGGAGCGATGAGCGCCGCTCCAGCGCCCTGCACCGCGCGACCGAGCAGCTCCACCCAGATCTCACTCGCGGCGCCGGCGATGACGGAGCCTGCGAGAAGCACCAGCCAGCCGGTGGCGAACATGCGGCGAGCGCCGAGCAGGTCGGACAGCTTGCCGCCGAGCAGGAGCAGTCCACCGAAGGCGACGACGTAGGCGTTGAAGACCCAGGACAGGTTCTCCTGCGAGAAGCCGAGATCCGCCTGGATCCGCGGCAGGGCCACCCCGATGATCGAGGTGTCCATGATGACCATGAACTGTGCCGCGGCGATGAGGGCGAGTGCCCACCACCTGCGCCGGGCTGAACCATCCACACTGGACATTTCTTGTACTCCATACCGGTAGGGGGTATCAACCGGACAGACGTCTGCCCCGATCGCGTAACAACTACCCCTGCGAAACGGAAGATCTTGACGGACCGTGGCCGCAAGCGTCTCGCGGCCACGGTTCACTCAGTGCTGGTGATGACCTTCATGGCCGCCACCGTGGTACTGGTGCACCACCGCGTGCCCTTTGCCGCGCGAGATCAGCCAGCGGTTGACCGAAACCGTCACCACGAACGCCACTGCCAGCGCGAACGCGAGGCTCACCCAGAACAACCAGCTGCCGAGGCCCGCTTCCATCGCGCCCGGCACGGCCAGCATGACCCCGTTGTCGACGATCTCCATCACGGCGATCGACACGGTGTCGGCGGCCAACGCCACGCCGATGGCGGCACGGAGAGGCAACCCGGACTTGAGCACGGGCCGGATGGTGAGCGCGTAGCCGAACACGAAGGCAAGGGCGACCGCGAGCGCGATGGTCGACAGGTTCGACCAGCCCAGCGCGGTGCCGATGACCATGCCGAGCACCTCGCCGATCGCGCAGCCGGTGAGGCAGTGCAGCGTCGCAGAGATGGCGAGCTTCGTCAGAGTTGATTGCGCACCAGCGTGATTCATGACCCGTTCCCTTGCCTTACCTCTCGGCTTACATACCCTGCGGGGGTATACTGTGGCGAAGATACGCTCATACCCCCTAGGGGTGTCAAGGCCGTTTGAGGGGACACCGACAGTGCGCGTCATCGCCATCGAGGAACACTTCTCCCACCCAGCCCTGCAGAGTGCGGATGCCCTGGCTTCGCTTCGCCGTCACCCGCAGCTCGCCCGCGTCCAGGAACGCCTGGAAGACGTCGGGGCAGGAAGGCTGCGCGACCTGGACGCGGCAGGGATCGACCTCCAGGTCCTCTCCCACACCGTGCCCGGCGCAGAACGCCTCGTTGGGGCGGAAGCGATCCAACGCGCAACAGAGGCCAACGACGCTCTGGCGCGCATCGTCGCTGCTCACCCGCACCGCTTCGCCGGCTTCACCGCGTTGCCGATGCGCGAACCCCACGCAGCCGCGGTCGAGCTGCGGCGCGCCGTCGACGAACTCGGGTTCAAGGGTGCGCTCGTCAACGGACTTGTCGACGGCCACTTCCTGGACGATCCCCGCTTCCGGCCGGTGCTGAGCCAAGCCGAGAAGCTCGGCGTGCCGATCTACCTGCACCCGGCTGCTCCCCCGGCGGCGGTCGCCGGCGTGTACTTCAGCGGTCTGCCGCAGATCGCCGCCGATCACCTGGCCACGGCGGCGTGGGGATGGCACTCCGAGACCGCGTTGCACGTGCTGCGGCTGATTGTTTCCGGGATCTTCGACGAGTTTCCCGCACTGCAGGTGGTCATCGGTCACATGGGCGAGATGATCCCGTTCGCGTTGGCCCGGATCGACACCGTGCTCACACCGATCAGCAGCAAGCTCCGGCAACCCGTCGCAGACTACTTCCGCACCAACATCTGGATCTCCACCAGCGGCTACACGACGTTCCCGCCGCTGCAGTGCGCGCTTGCCGTGCTGGGCGCCGACCGGATCATCTTCTCCGTCGACTACCCCTATACACCGAACGAACCCGCCCGAGCGCTGCTCGACAACGCACCGATCGACGACGCGGATCGGGAGAAGATCGCTCACGGCAACGTGGAGCGGCTCTTCGGTCTGAGCTGACGACGTTCAATGCTCCTATCAGGACCAGTACCCGATTGGAGCATCAATTCAGCGACGGGCGAACCGTGAAGGTGCTGCCGCTGTCGGCGGAAGCGTGGATGGCGGAATCTCCGCTCGCGTACACGATTCCATCCGATGCGACGCCGATGACGATGTCGCCCTCGGACCAGTCCAGGAGCTCAGGCGGCTCATGCGATCTGCACTCCGTGTTGTTGCAACCACGCCAACGGATCGAGCTTTCTCCCGGCTTGATCCCAGATCTCGAAGTGCAGGTGCGGACCGGTGGAGATGCCGCGGTTCCCGACCTGGGCGATCACCTGGCCGGCACTCACCCGTTGGCCTTCGCGCACGGCGTAGCTGTTGATGTGGCCGTACACGGCAGTGGTTCCGTCCGTGTGCTCGATCCTGACCCACAGTCCGAAGCCGCTGGCCGGTCCCGCGTCCGTGACGACGCCGTCCATGACTGACCTGATCGGCGTTCCGATGCGGTTGGCGATGTCGAGGCCGTAGTGCGTCGTTCCCCACCGGGGACCGTAGTTGGAGGTGATCGTGCCCTGCGTCGGTGCGAAGACCTTGATCTTGCGCGCTTGCTCCGCCTCGTACTCGGCCTTGCGCCTTGCGGCCGCTTCCGCCTCACGCTGTTCGGTGATGCGCAGACTCGTGTTGAGCCGCTCCACCTCGTCGTGGCCAGGCTGGCGAACCCGCAACAGGTTCGGCCCGGCGCTGTAACCGCCTACACCGTCCACACCAGACAGGTTGGCCGACAACAGGACTTGGTCCTGTGCGCGGACCGACGCATCCTGTGGTGCGATGTCGAACTGAAAGGCCGCCGCGGCGGCTCCAGCCGCAACGCCGGCGATGAACACGTGGGTCGACAGGCGCGTGGAGCGGTGCGGCGTAACGGTTCGTGCGTGTCGGGACATCGAGTCAGCCGACGATCCGCCGGGCACCGATGTAGTGGCCGTCGCCGCGGATCGCACGCACGTCCACCAGCTGCCCCTCGGTGGGCGCGTCCACCATCTTGCCTTCGCCCACATACATGGCGACATGGTGGATCGCGGCGGGATTACCGGTGCCGTCGTCGTAGAACACCAGATCACCAGGCTGGAGCTCGTTCTGGGCCACCGGCCTGCCAACTCGGTACTGGTCCACCGCGACGCGAGGTAGCGTGACTCCGGCCGTCGAGTAAGCCCACTTCGTCAGACCGGAGCAGTCGAAGGCGTTCGGGCCGTTGCCGCCCCACTGGTACTGCGAGCCCCGCTTCGACAGGGCCGCCTGCAGTGCCGTGTTGGCCGCACCGGGAGGCCCCAGGTAGGTGCCGGCGTCCTTGACCTGACCGAATCCGAGCCCGGCTTTCTGAGCCGAGCTGAGGTTGTTCACAGCCTTGCGGAGCTCAACGATCCGGCCGTCCAGTTCGGACTTGCGCTTCTTGAGGTCGTCAGCGACCGCCGCCGCCTCGTTGGCCGCCTTCTCGGCGCGCTGCTGGACGTCATTCGCTTGAGCCACCGCGGCGGACAGCTTGTCCATCGCTTCCGCGTTGTCGGCCGCCAGCATCTCCAGCGCGGACATCCGGTTGAGGAAGTCTTGCTGGGAGTCGCTGACGAGCATCGCCGAGAGCCCGTTGAACTGTGCGCCCTGGAAAGTGGATTCGGTGAGCACATCGACCTGACCGCGCAGCTGCTCCTCGGCCTGCTTGGCCTGGTTCAGGTCCGCGGCGGCCTTGGTCAGCTCGGCCTTCTTGGCGTCGAGGTTCTCCTGAGCCTTGAGCACGTCGTCGTTGAGCTTCTCCGCCTGCCCGCTCAGCTCCTCGTACTGTTCGACAGGATCGCCCGCGGGCTGGGCGCCAGCAGAGCCGGAGCCGCTGCCGACAACCACCAGGACCGCCGCAACCGCCAGTGCACCTCGTTTGCCGCGCTTGAGTTGATGCGACGTCACGTCGCCGTACCTCCGTAGTCGGGAACAGGCCTCCCCCGATGCCTTGGCGCAAGTTACGGCAACGTCACGGCGTTTGTCTACTAGGCAGCCTAGTAGGTCAGGCCGTGTGACCCGGAACACGACTGGTCCGCCATCCCCTGCACGACTTCGGCATTCACGTTTGACAGCGAACATGGCGACACTTCGCCACACCATGTGGATCGTCCAGGACAAACACGGCATTACAGGTGATCATATGTCCACAATGGACACGATCGAGCGATTCCCGCCCGTATCACGATCGCGATATGTTCGTAACCGTGCGGATTCAGACGACGACACTCGGTGGCATCCGATCGACGGCGTTGGCCGTCGTGCTGGCCGTGCTGTCGTTCTTCGTCTTGAGCACGCTCTGCTCCGCTGAAGGCCACGCTTCGGCCATTCCCAGCCACGAACACACGGCTGACTCGGCACACAGCCACAGCCTCGCGCATGCCGCGGAGCCCGCACTTTCCGACCATTGTCACCACGACCGCGAGCCTTTCCACCGCAAGGCCGCGCTCGACCGTGCGCTGCATCGCCCGGACGACACGGCGTGGCAAGCGCAATCCAGCCACGACGTTCCGGCCAGCCTCGGCAGCGGGACCTCGACCGTCCCGAGTGGACCCGGCACGGCTTTCTGGTCACGCACAAGCGGTCCTCCCAGAGCGGGCCGCCAGCTCCTGGTTCTCCTCAGCGTCGCGCGGAACTGATCAGCGCGCAGCAGTGCAGGCGAAACCCGGGCAACAACCCCGGTTTCGCCAGTTCGTGCTGCCCACGATCACGTCTTCCGAACCACGCGTACAACCTTGAGGACACCATGCTCGTCACCCAGGGCCAGCCCGGCACGCTGGCCGTTCCTCCCGCACGCATGCTCACGTCGTCGTCCGCACCGCGCTGCCACAGCCCGGCGTCGGTGGTCGGCAACACCCCGGTCCAGTGGATCGACGACCTGTCCGGCCTGTCTCCGCACGGGTTCTGGGCCAAGCTCGAAGGCTTCAACCCCGGAGGCATGAAGGACCGCCCGGCACTGCACATGATCGCCAAGGCTCGCGAACGCGGCGAGCTGGCACCCGGCGGCACCATCGTCGAGTCGACCAGCGGCACCCTCGGCCTCGGTCTCGCCCTCGCGGGCATCGTCTACGGCCACCCGGTCACGCTGGTCACCGATCCCGGCATGGAGCCGATCGTGCAGCAGATGCTGCAGGCGCACGGCGCCGTCGTCGATCTCGTCCCCGCTCCGCATCCGAGCGGCGGCTGGCAGCAGGCCCGGCGCGACCGCGTCGAGCAGATCCTCGAGGAGACGCCCGGCTCGTACTGCCCGGACCAGTACAACAACCCTGACAACGTGGCGGGTTACGAGTCGCTCGCGTTGGAGCTCGTCGCGCAGCTCGGCCGCGTCGACGTGCTCGTGTGCTCCGTCGGCACCGGCGGGCACTCCGCAGGCGTGTCGCGGGTGTTGCGGGAGTACTTCCCCGCCCTGCGGCTGGTCGGCGTCGACACCATCGGCTCGACGATCTTCGGTCAGCCCGCGCGGCCGCGCCTCATGCGCGGTCTGGGGTCCAGCATCTTCCCGCGCAACGTCGACTACGCGGCGTTCGACGAGGTGCACTGGGTCAACGCCGCCGAGTCTGTGTGGGCCTGCCGCAGACTCGCGTCCCGGCACCACGCCAGCGGTGGGTGGAGCGTCGGCGCGGTGGCCGTGGTGTCCAGCTGGCTGGCCCGCACCCACGACCCCGATGTACGCATCGCAGCGGTCTTCCCGGACGGTCCGCACCGGTACTTCGACACGATCTACAACGACACCTACTGCGCCGCGAACGAGCTGCTCGTAACGGCTCCGAGGCCTGATCCGGAGGAGATCCTCGCCACGAGCGATCGCGAGGTCACCGCGTGGACGCGTTGCCGGAATGTCGCGGACCCGATGAGGCATCAGTCGTGACGAACATCGCTCGGCAGTTCCGCTCATTCGACCGGCCAGTACAACTGTTGCTGCTCAACCAGTTCAGCATCAACGTCGGCTTCTACATGCTGATGCCCTATCTCGCCGTCCACCTGTCCGGCGAGCTCGCGCTCGCCGGCTGGGCGATCGGGCTCGTTCTCGGCGTGCGGAACTTCTCCCAGCAGGGCATGTTCCTCATCGGCGGGACGCTCGCGGACCGGTTGGGGTACAAACCGCTGATCGTCGCCGGCTGTGCCCTGCGGACAGCGGGCTTCGGGCTGCTCGGCTTCGTGGACACGTTGCCCGCGCTCATCATCGCCTCGGCGGCCACCGGATTCGCCGGTGCTCTGTTCAACCCGGCGGTGCGCGCCTACGTGGCGAACGACGCCGGACCACGGCGCGTCGAGGCGTTCGCCTTGTTCAACGTCTTCTACCAGACCGGAATCCTGGTCGGCCCGCTCATCGGGTTGGTGCTGACCGGCGTCGACTTCTCGCTGACCTGCGCCGTCGCCGCCGTTGTGTTCGCTGTGCTGACCGTGTTGCAGATCAGGTCTCTCCCGGCACGCAAGGCCACGACTCGCACCGACAGCTCCGTGCTCGAGGACTGGCGCGGCGTGTTCGGAAACCGCAGGTTCGTCCTGTTCGCCGTCGCGATGATCGGCTCGTACGTGCTGTCGTTCCAGATCTATCTGGCGCTCCCGCTGGAGGCACGCCGCGTCGCAGGTGACGGTGTCGGCGGCACCGTGCTGGTCGCCGCGTTGTTCGCGGTCTCCGGTGTGCTGGCCATCGTCGGGCAGCTGCGGGTCACCGGGTGGTTCCGGCGCAGGTTCGGCACCGACAGATCACTTGTGATCGGGATGTTGTTGATGGCCGCTGCCTTCCTTCCTCCAGCATTGCCCACACCATCCAGCGGAGTGGTGGCGTACGTGCCGGTGCTGCTGTCCGCGACGTTGGTGGCGTTCGGCACCATGGTCGTGTTCCCGTTCGAGATGGACACGATCGTGGCGCTGTCGGGCGATCGGCTCGTCGCCACCCACTACGGGCTTTACAACACGGTGGTGGGCGTCGGCATCCTCGCCGGAAACCTGTTCACCGGCACCGCGCTCGACCTGGCGCGCGCCGCGGGGGTGCCCGCGTTGCCGTGGCTGGCCCTGACTGCGCTTGGGTTGTTCTGCGCGTGGAGCCTGCGCGCGCTCAACCGCGTGTCGGCTGTTGAACCGGTTGGAGCGCTGACCCGTAGAAAGCAGTGATGCAACCTACTAGGTACGGTAGTTACATGGGCATGCACAGCAGGGCGACCCAGTGGGTCCTGCTGTGCGTCCTGTTCCTCGGTGTCGTCGGCATGCACCACGTCAACGTGAGCAGCGACGTGTCGCTCGCACACGGGTCCATGTCCACGAGTGCGCACCACGCGCCGCCGTCCGAGGATCCGGCACCGCAGCCGACGCACGAGATGTTGCACCTTTGCGTTGCCGTGCTCTGCGCCGTCGTATCTCTGCTTTTGCTCGTGTGGCTGCTGCTGCGCACAGCGCGCCCGATCGCGGGTCGCATCCTCGCGTCGGCGGCGTGGCCACGCGCTCCCGAACGACCGCCGCCCAGAGGCGGTCGCGACTTGCTCAGCTCCCTGTGCGTGTTGAGGTTGTGATCGGCCCGGTTCCCAGAGGCAAGTCACTTTCCCAGCACAGAAGGAAGAACCACCAATGAGGAAGTCTCTGATCGTCGCCGGCTTCGCGACTGTCGCGCTCGTCACCGGGTGCGGCAGCAGCAACGACATGGGGGGCATGCAGCACAACTCGACCGCTGCCTCAACCCCGGCTTCCGGCCAGCAGGCGGCGGACCACAACGATCACGACGTGCAGTTCGCCCAGGAGATGATCGCCCACCACCAGCAGGCGGTGGACATGGCCAAGATGGTGCCGGGCAAGACCACGAACGCAAAGGTGACCGATCTCGCCAAGCGCATCGAGGGAGCGCAGGACCCGGAGATCAAGACGATGACGGCGTGGCTCTCCAAGTGGGGTGCCTCCCCGACGGTGTCGTCGATGCCCGGAATGGACCACGGCTCAATGGGTAGCGGCAACGGCATGATGACCGCCGAGGAGATGGCCAAGCTCGGAAAGGCCACAGGCGCCGAGTTCGATCGCATGTGGATGGAAATGATGATCAAGCACCACCAGGGTGCGATCGACATGTCCAAGACTCACATCGAGAAGGGCAGCAACGCCGAGAGCAAGAAGCTCGCGCAGGACATCATCACCGCGCAGCAGGCTGAGATCACCGAGATGCAGGGCCTGCTGAAGTAGAAGCACCGCAAGACGTTCAGGCCGGAGCAAACCGTGTTCGCCCCGGTCTGAACGCTCTCCTCTGCCGCTGGCTACTATAGCGAATCGTAGTAGTAACTAGTCCTTCTGCCGTATCCTCTCGGCCAGGAGGAACGATGCACGGACTTGGTGAATTGGAAGCCGCGGTGATGAACGTCCTGTGGCAGGAGCACCCGCTCAAGGTGCGCGACGTGCTCGACCGCCTCGAAACGGGAAAGAAGCTGGCGTACACCACCGTGATGACCGTGCTCGACAACCTGCACCGCAAGGGCTGGGTCACCCGCGAACTCGAAGGCAAGGCCTACCGGTACGAGCCGGCGTTCAGTCGCGCCGAGGCAGCCGCCCGCACCGTCCGCGACGTCCTCGTCTCCTCCGGTGATCCCGAAGCCGTGCTGATGCACTTCGCGCAGTCGGCGACGGAGCGAGAGTCCGAGCTCCTGCGCCGAGCCCTTCCTAAGAAGAAGAGGTCGTCCGCCTCATGACGGTCGCGGTCTCGCTGCTGATCGGCGCGGCGCTGATGAGCTGGCTAGCTCCCACGGTCCTGGCTCGCCGGGTCGTCAACGGGGGCGATCCACTGGTCGCGGTGATCGCGTGGCTGACGTCGGCGGCGGCCGTGGCTCTCACCACGCTCGGCGGTGTCGTCCTTCTTCTTCTCCCGAACCACGGGTTCGGGGAGACCCTGCTCGCCGCGCTGGGCAACTGCTGGTCCTCGGTCCGGCACGGCACTCCGCCCAGCGTCGAGGCGGTCAGCGGCGTCGTGGGCGCCCTGCTGCTACTCGGCCTGAGTGTGCGATTGGTCGTGGGCGCGGTGGGTAGTGCGCGGCGACGAGCGCGCAGGCGTGAGGACCACCTCGCGGTCCTGCGCGTCGCCGCACGGCGCGACGGCGAGACGTTGTGGCTCGAGCACGACGAACCGCTGGCGTTCAGCCTCACCGGGCGCCCTGGCGTCATCGTCGCGACGGACGGCCTGGCCAGGAAGCTCACCGGTGCCCAGGTGGACGCCGTGCTTGCGCACGAACGCGCCCATCTGACGGGTCGCCACCATCTCATCGTCGCGATCGGCGAGGCGATGGCCAGCGCTTTCCCGTTTCTGCCGCTGTTCAAGCTGGCACCCGGCATGCTGCGTGAGCTGGTGGAACTGGTCGCGGACGCGGCGGCTGTCCGCGAATGTGGCGCGGACGCGGTGCGGAGCGCCCTGCTCAAGGTGTCTCGCCACGGTGCGCCGGGCACGGCCCTGGCGATGAGCGGTACCTCCATGGACGTGCGCGTCGAGCGGCTGCTCGACGGACCAGCTCCCGCAAGCCGACGCCGCCAGCTGTTCTCCTGCGGGCTGGCGGGCGTCACCGCGATGGTTCTCCCCGTGCTGGTCGCTGCGGGCGCGATGTTCGCCGTGGTGGCCGTCGCCTGTCCGGCCTGAACAGGACGCTCACCGGTCGGCAGGCTGCAACCGCGCCAACTCGGCCGTGACGAGCCACCGCCCATCCGGTTGGCGGCGCAGCGTGACGAACGTTTCGCGGAGTTGACCGTCGCCTGATCGCCACGTCGCCTTCGTGGTCGCCGCCGACTGGTCCTCGTTGCCGACGGCCACCTCCACGCTGATCACGACCGCCTTGCCTGCCGCATCCACGACCAGCGAGCCACGCGGGTTGTCGGGGTTCTCGGGCGCGAGATACGGCAGCACCCGGCGGTTGGCACGGCCGATCTCGGCCGGCTCAGCCGAATGCGCGGCCTCGACATAGGCCATCGCAACGGATCGGGGATCGGCGAAGTTCGTGCCCGCCGCCGCTGACGGTGCATCCGAGAGCGGCACCTGTGGTGTGTGAGCTATCGCCGACCGGGCCGCTGGCCCTGCAGGTTCCTCTGTGGACGATGGCGGAGGTGCGGAGGAAGTGGTCGCCGGTGCATGCTCTCCGTTGGTGTCCCTGTCGATCAACACGGACACCAGCAGCAGGCCACCCGCAGCCAGCACGGCTAGGAGAACACCTCGTGGACTGCCGCCTGCCATCGCGTTGCTCCTCGATCACGCGGTGAAGCTGATGTGGACGTGGTCGTAGTGACCGCCGGTGGGACTGGAGACGTCGTACACCCCCGCGCCGGTGTACTTCTCACGCCACCCACCCTGGTCGCCGGTGGTCGGATCCCAGTAACGCCCCTGCCAGATGATGTAGCGGATCTTCAGAGGGCCCGCGTACGCCCGCGTCCAAGAAGCCATCCGCCAGCCCGCCGCGAGCCGCTCGCCGACGGGGAACACACCGAACTTGTCAGGGAACACGTCACAAGCCTTGCCGGTCGGATGGTCGCTGAACGGTGTTTCCGGGCGCGCGCCCCAGCAGCTGGCCGAAATGACTGGCCGAAATGATCTGCGACCCGAAGGCGCTGCGAATCTGTTGCAGCGCATGTGCGGTGGCCGCGGTGAGGCACCCAGCCGTCGTGGGATCGTCGACGACGCATCCCGTCGGTGGCCCGGTGCAGGGCACCGGTGCGGGGCAGGCCGGCAACGTCCGCGCCACCTGGCACCGGTCCCCCGTCACCGGTACCGGCACGGATGTCGCCATCGAGGCCAGCGACCTCACCCTCGTCCGGGGTGACCTGCGGGCCGCGGTGGACGCGATCCGGTTGTCGCGCCGGACGCTCGGCACCATCAAGGGCAACCTGTTCTGGGCCTTCGCCTACAACGTGGCCGCACTACCGCTGGCCGCACTCGGCCTGCTCAACCCGATGATCGCGGGCGCCGCGATGGCGTTCTCGTCGGTGTTCGTGGTGAGCAACAGCTTGCGCCTGCGGGGATTCCGCAGCGCGAACAAGCAGACCGTCTGACCCGGTGGTCCGGCTCGCACGTCCGCGAGCCGGACCACTTCCTGCCAGCCGCTGGGCCGACTATCCACGCACACGTCGTGAGCCGGTCATGACAACGGCGATGACCGATGCGAGCGCGAGAAGCCCAGCGCCCACGACAAACGTCGCAACATAGCCTTCTGTGAGCGCGTCGTCTCCCGAATCACCTTTCGCCGCGGTGACGGACAGCGCCACGACGTTGAGCGCCGACACACCAACCGCTCCGCCGATCTGGCGCATCGCATTGGTCAGTGCGCTGGCGACACCCGCGTCGCCGGACGGCACGCCGTCCAGCGTGATCTTGGTGACCGTGGTGAGGGCAGCTCCGATGCCCAGGCCGCTCACCATCAGAGCGGGGAAGACCACCGACCAGAAGCCACTGGCCCGGTCGAGCACGCCGAGGTAGGCGATGCCGGCCGCACCCAGCAACAGACCTGTGGTCAGCACAGCTCGCGGACCCGTTCGACCGAGGATCCGGCCGGCCCCCAGCGAGCCCAGGAAGACGCCGACAGCACTGGGCAGGAACGCCAGTCCGGTCAGCAGCGGCGAGTACTCGCGGACGAGTTGCAGGTAGTAGGTCAGGAAGAGGTAGAACGCCAGCAGCGCAGCTCCGGCAAGAAACACGATGGCGTACCCGGCACCGCGCACGCGGTCAACCACGATGCGCAGCGGCATCATCGGCCGTTCCGACCTGCGTTCGATGACGACGAATGCGACGAGCAGCGCCAGTCCGGCCAGTCCGAACGCGACCGTGGACGGATGACTCCAGCCCACGGTTTCAGCCTCGCTGAGGCCGTAGATCAACGTTCCGACACCGAGCGTGCCGGTGATCGCGCCGGGCAGGTCGTACTTGATCACGGCTTCGCGCTGGCTCTCGGCGAGAAACCGAACGGCGGGAACGAGGATGACCAGTACCAACGGAACGTTCACGAGCAGGCACCATCGCCATGACCCGACTTCGGTGAGGACACCGCCGAGAACCATGCCCACGGCCATCCCCGATCCGACTGCGGCACCGAAGATGCCGAAGGCGCGAGCACGTTCGCGCGCATCGCTGAACGCCGTCGTCAACAACGCCAACCCGGCAGGAGCGAGCAACGCGGCGAACACTCCCTGCGCCGCACGAGCCAGGGGAAGCATGACCGGTCCAACGGCAAGCCCTCCGAGCGCCGAGGTCACCGCGAAGCCGAGCAAGCCGAGCAGGAAGATCTTCTTTCTGCCATGCACGTCCGCAAGGCGACCACCGACGAGGAGAAAACCCCCGAACGTCAGGGTGTACGCGGCGACGACCCATTGCTTGGCCGAGTCGGACATACCGAGCTCGGCCTGTGCCGACGGCAGTGCGATGGTGACGACCGACGAGTCCAGAACGATCAGGAGCTGCGCGGAGACAACGACAGCCAGCGTTCCCCAACGCCGGGGATCTGGTGTCTGGACTTCCGGGCTCTCGACAGCCGACGGCGCCGACTTCGACTGTGACACTGCCCCTCCCCTGGGTTCGGCAACGTGACAGGGCGACTTAATGACACTCTGTCACAAAGTTACCGCAACTCAGCGAGCAGCTCGACGACCTGCCACGCCGTCAAGGAAAAGGGTCAGCTTCCGCTCGAACCAAGCGGCAGTGGGCCCGGACACGGCGCCGACGAGCACCTCCCGCAGGCGTGGGTCGTACTGATCGATCCACGGGCCGATGAGCTCCTGCCGACGTCGCTGAAGCAGGTCGACCGCGCCATCAGCCTGTTCCGGCGCGGCCAGAAACGCCTGGGTGACCAGCTCCGCCAACATGTCCACCACGAGCACGGCGTCAACCGGATCGAATCCCCACTCCAGAAGGCGGACTCCGGTCTGGTTGTCACGCTTGACCAAGGCAGGTCCTATGACCCGCAACGCCGTGATCTCCCTCGCCAAACCGATGTGTGCCGAGTAGAGACGCCAATGTGCCCACGCCGTTTCCGCCAGGTAGGCACGCCAGTCCTCGCCGGGCTGCGGCCATTCGATCGCATTGACCGCTTGGTCGACCGCCGCGGCCGCGAGGTCGTCCCGGCTCCGGAAGTACCGATACAACGTGGAGTGCGAAATCCCCAGCCGCTCCCCCACGGCGGGCATCGTGAGCCGCGAGAACCCGATCTCCAGTGCAACCCGGATGATCGCCTCCCGATCGACCAGGGGCGGTCGGCCCATCCGGACCGCAGCCTTCCCGTCGTCTGCGGTTTTCCCACGCCGCGAACCCACATCCACCCCTTCCGGAGATTTGGATCCAGGGTACGGACTGAGCCCTCGACGACGAGCCGGGCGAGGTGTCCTCGCCCGGCTCGCGCCGCTCACCCCTACGGTCCGGTGGCGAAGAGGTAGAGACCGTCGTCGCGATCACTGCCCGCGACGTAGGTCTTGCCGTTGCGGGTGAACGCCTCGACGCCCCAGAAGTCGTTGCCGTTGGGCGCGAGGTATCCACCGCTCTCCATCAGTTCGCAGCTGTTCGGGCCGGTGCACTGGATCCTCAGTGAGCGCATTCCGCCCGAGTAGTACGACAGATAGGCGCGGCTCGGGTCGTTGGGGTCGGTCGCGACCTCGTGCACGCTCAGGTCACCGAACCCGACCGCGTAGTCCTCGTCCATGGCCTCGGGGATGGCGAACGTGTCCAGCTCGGCGAACTTCTTGTTCGCGTCCGCCTGGTTGCTGAACAGGTGCACGTAACCCCACCCGTCGAACGCCGCGGTGGCTTCGACCCGCTCGCCGACGGTGCCGATCGCCGGTCCGTCGGGGTAGGTGAAGCTGACGGGCGTGCCGAACATCTTGTGGTACGCCTCGTGGTTCGTGCACACGCCGACAACGGCGTCGACGAATGCGCCCGATCCGCAGAACGGCGGGTTCTCGGTGCCGCCGTGCCGCTGGACGAACACCACGGCCTCCCAGCCGGCGAGCACGGCCTGATGCGCCTTCTCGCCGGGGAAGCAGGCTGCCTCAGGTGCGCTCGGGTCACCGGTCGGGCCGCGCTGCAGCACCACGATCTTCTCCTCACCGGCCTGCAGCGACGCCTCGTAGCCGGGAATCGAGGCAGGCGACGGGATCGGCGCCGAGTTCGGACAGCCGTAGCCGCCGTACACGACCGGTCCGTTGAGCTTGTCGTCGGCGAGGACGACGATCGGCGTGGAACCAGGTACCGGCACCGACGAGTACGAGCCGGTGCTGGGGCCGCTGGTGATGGCGAAGTTCGTGGCTCCGTACGGCGCGAAGTCCTCGTCCGTGCCGATGAAGTACTGGTTGTCGGCGGTGAACTCGGCCTGGTGCCCGTTGCCCTCCGCGGTGCGCGCGACACCGGTCGACTCAAGCAGCTGGGGATCGGGGTGGAGGTAGTCGGTGTCGCCGATCAGCGTCGGGTTGGCGGGGTCGTCGACGTTGAGCTGGACGTAGCCACCGTCCCAGTAGGACAGCAGCATGACCTGGTGCCCGCCGATGTTCTTGACGACCATGTCGTGCAGGAAGACCTGGGTGAGGCCCAGGTTGGTCTGGGTCAGACCAGGGAACTCGGCGTCGACGTCGATCTCGCGGATCAGTCGCGGCCGCTTCGGGTTGGTGATGTCCAGGATGTCGACGTCCGGGCCGCCCGACTCGAAGTTGTCGGTCGTCACCACGTACGCCTTGTCGCCCGCGTCCCAGGCGAACGCGCTGTGGATGTCGTTGGCGTCGCCCAGCGACAGGTTCGCGCGGTCACCGAAGTGCTCGGAGAGCTTGTTCGGCTTGCTCGGGTTGCTGACGTCGTACAGCGAGACGCCGCCCCGGCCGTTCTTGCCGCACTGCTCGTTGTTCATCACAAGCATGGTGCCGTTGAAGAACTTCGTGTCGATCTGGAGCGCTTGCATGCCCTCGCCAGGCCGGCTGTCCTGGGAGTGCGGGATGAACCCGATCTGCCTCGGGTTCGCCAGGTCGGTCATGTCGACGACGTAGGCGCCGGCATCGGGGTCGCCGTCCTCGCGGTTGGCGTCACAGGTGGCTTTGCCCCAGTTCGCCAGGTAGGCGTGCGTCGTGCGGGGGTCGATGGCCACGTCGGCGATCAGGTCGTCGGTGTTGGTCAGGTCGGCCTTGCCCAACAGCTGCAGGTCGCCCCACGCGCCCGGACCGAGCAGGTGTCCGTCGAGGGGGCCGTGCTGGCCGGGGTGTGCCGCCACGGGTACCGCCATCGCGGCGGCCAGCGCGGCCGCGGCGAGTGCGGTGAAGAGCCGTCTGGTTCTCATTGGTTCTGTCTCCTCGTTGAGCCCCCTCGAACTGGGCCCCGTCGTCCGACGGGGCCCAGGGTCTGATGTCACGGCAGGGAGAACTCCTGCGTCTGCGGGTTGAGGTGACCGAGCCGGACGGCGCCGCCGGTGGCGTCGCCGCTGAGCCGGTACACGTTGAGTCCTTCGGTGATGCTGGACTCGTAGATGAAGTTGTCGTACCAGTACGACGACCAAGCGCCGCCAAGGTCGGGCGGGCTGATCGCGGGCGGGTCGGACCAGCCGATCGTCACCGGGTGGGCCGGGTCGGTGAACTCGGTGACCCAGGTGCCTGCCTGGTAGTGCCCGCCGACCGCGATGTAGCGGCCGTTGCGCAGCGGCACGATGTTGTAGTTGTGGATGGTGCAGTTCTCCGCGACGCCGTCCTGTGGTCGCGGTAGAGCCCACTGGCCGAGCTTGGCGCCGGTGTGGGCGTCGTAGAAGAACATGCTCTTGTCAACGTCCGGGTCGGTGCTCTGGCACTCGGGCTCGGAGCCGCCACCGGGTTCCCAACCCAGGACGAGAACCTTGCCGTCCCAGCTGAACGTCGCCGAGTGCCAGCGGCCGTTGGTGCCCGCCTGGCCGACACCCGGCTCGCTGACGGTGTAGAGGAACACCGGGTCGGCGAGGCTGCCGCCGGGATGCGCGTTGGCGCCGACGTCGAAGACGTTGGTCGCGTCGGCACTGGCGCAGGCGGCCAGGTTGACGCTGCCGAGGATCACGCCCATGTCGTGGCATCCGGTGCGCACGTTGGTGATCGGACCGGCCAGCGGCTCACGCCGGAGCAGGTTCGCGTTCTCCGGCTGTGCGAACGGCACCTCGATCACGTCGATGAAGTCGCCGAGCACGTTCTCCAGCGCCAGGTTGCCGCTCGTGCCGCAGCCGGTGCTGCTGGAGTTGTTGCTGTAGACGATCAACCGGCCGTTGTCCGGGGCGGCGGTGAGGGTGTGCGAGCCGCACGGCAGTTCCACTGAGGCGACCAGGCTCGGGTTGCTCAGGTTGCTGATGTCGAAGACGTGCACGCCTTCCCAGCCGGCCGGGACGGTCTGGCCGTCGCAGTCGCGCGGTACGGCCTTCTTGGAGTTCCAGGCGCGGACCAGGATGTTCTCCCACACGACGATGTCGCCCTGATCGCCGTTGCAGCGCTGGTGCACGATCTCGGCCGGGTTGTCCGGGTCGGCGATGTCGACGATGCGGAACCCGTCGTAGTTGCCGTGGAACGCCAGGTTGCCGCGGAAGGCGATGTCGGAGTTGACGTGCCGGACACCGTCCGGCTCACCGAGGAACGTGGCCGGGTGCGGGCTGTGGCCCTTGGCGTGCATGTTCGGGGAGTGCGGGTTCGTGGCGTGGTCGGCGACCGCGGTCGCCGGGGTGATCAGGATGCTCGCTGCCACGAGCGCACCCGCAGTTCGAAAGATTCTTCGGGACACGCGGAAACCTCCTCGGCTACGGGAAGAGCCGTTCCTGGGTCTGCGGGTTGTCGCGCTGCAGCGACGCGGCACCGGCGACGGCCGGGTGGTCGAGCGCGAACACGTCCAGACCCCGGTTGATGTCGTTGGCGTAGATGAAGCCGTTGTGCCAGTACGTGGACCACGTGTTGGCCGCGATCGGGTCACCCGCGCGGTAGAAGCCGATCTCCACCGGGCTGGCCGGATCCGTCAGGTCCGCGACGGTCGTGCCGCCGGTGTACGCGGCGGAGACGAGGATGTCGCGGTCGATGCCGGGCACGTAGCTGAAGTTGTGCATGGTGCACACGCTGTTCTCGAAGCGTGGCAGCTTGTAGTGACCCAGCTCCGCTCCGGAAGCGACGTCGTAGGTCCACACCGCACCCTTCGTCGGCGGGTCCTCGGCCCGGCAGCGCGGAATCACGCCACCGCCGGCCTCGTCACCGAACGTCACGCGCTTGCCGTCCCACGTGAACTGCGCCGAGTGCCAGGCCTGCACCTGAGGTGTCGTCAGGGTGTGCAGCACCTTGGGGTGCGCCCGATCGCTGATGTCCCAGATCTGGCCGACGCTCAGGCACGCGGCCGCGGCGAGGTTCAACGGGGTGAGGACGGTGATGTCGTGGCAGCCCGTGGTGGGCTGCAGCGCCGGGTTGGCGAACTCGAGCCGCGCCGGGTCGAACACCGTCACGCCGGTGGTCGGCGGAGTCGACACGACCTGCGCGTTCGCCGGGTTCTGCAGCGGCACGTGGATCACCGAGATCTTGCCGTGGAACTGCTGGCAGTTCGGGCCCATCGACGTGGTCGTCACCGCATACGACGAGACGTAGACGAACAGGCTGCCCTTGCCCGCTGGCGCGAGCGTGTGGGTGTGCGAGCCGCAGTCGGTGCGCACGGACGCGATGTGCTTGATGTTGGCAGGGTCGCGGACGTCGAAGATCCGCACGCCCTCCCACGCCGCCGGGTTGGTCGCCGGCGTGTTGACGCTGTCGCACTCGGGCTTGCTCTGCGGCGTGTCGACCGAGACGAACAGCAGTCCGTTGTAGACCGACACGTCACCCTGCCCGCCGTTGCACGGCTTGAAGGCCACTTGTTGCGCAGCCGCGGGGTTGGAGATGTCGATGACGCGGAAACCGCTGAAGGTGCCCGCGTAGGCGTAGTTCCCTTCGAACGCGAGGTCGGACTGAGTCGCGGTGTCGACCTTGGGCAGGTTCTCCAGCAAGGTCATGTTCGCGCTGTGCAGGTCCGGCGCACCACCACCGGTCGGCGGGTGGGTTCCGCCGTCTTCCGGGTCGTGCGCATTGGCCGTGGCTGGGATCACCAGCACAGCGGCAACGAGGAGAGCGACGGTGGTCAGCCGCCGTAGTCGGTTCACAGCAGGCCACTCCCTTCGGGCAAGGGGCAGCGCCGTTGCTACCCCCATGAGGAGTAATCGACGCAAACCCCAACAGTGTGACCCGAGTCACCCCAATGGCCTACTATCTTGCTTCGAACTTTTTTCAGCGCACGACAGTTGTTCTTGGTCATGAGATCAACTCGTCGCGCGGCGGTGAAGCACGGCCACGTACAGGCCCCGAAGCGGAGTCAGACGGCCGCGCGCAAGCCCGCCATGGTCACCGCGACGAGACGGTCCACCGCCGCCTCCGAAGGAAGTTCACTCGCCGCACCGAGCGCATGCAGGCAGTAGCCGGCGAGTTCGTCGACCGCGACGTCGTCCCGCAGCTTGCCGGTTGCCGCCACATCGTTCAGCAAGCCCTTGATCAGGTCGCGGAGATGCTTGTGCGCCTGGGTGACGTGCGCACTCCGGTGCAGGACCGCCGCGAGCTCGTGGCCGGGGTGCGCGTGGGAGAAGCGGCCGCGCGACAGCCGCGCATAGGCCGCGAGCACCGCTTCGAGCCGTTCACCGGGGTCGCCTGCCCCGTTCCGGAGTTCGGTGAGCTCGGCGAGGTGGGCGGAGATCTTCCGTTGGTGCCACGCGCTCAGGATCGATTCAACGTCCGGGAAGTACTTGTAGAGCGTGGCCCGTCCGATGCCGGTCTTCTCGGCGATCCGCGACATCGTCACCGACAGCAGGCCGTGTTCGGCCACCAGTTCAGCGGTGGTGTCCAGGATCGCCTCACGCACGTCGCGGCGGTGCGCCTCGATCGTCTCGTTCCACAGCTTCGGCACCCACGCAGTATACGCAGTGATGATGCCGTGACACTTCAGTTAGACATCGACACATTGTCTCGATAAACTCGGCATGACGCAGAGGAGGTCCGCATGACCAGCCAGTCCCCCGATCCCGCTGGCGGCGACGAGTCACCTCCACGCATGCCGCGCTGGGTGAAGGTGTCTCTGATCGTCGTCGGCGCTCTCGTCCTGCTGTTCCTCGTCTTGCAGTTGGCGGGAGTCGGCGGGCAGCACGGACCCGCTCGCCACCTGTCGTCGGCCGGCGTCATCGTCGGCGGGCATGCATGACCATGCCGCCACGCGTGCGCAAGCTCGTGCTCACCGCGCACGTCACCACCTCGGTCGGCTGGCTCGGCGCGGTGATCGCCTACCTGGCTCTCGATGTGACCGCCGTGATCAGTCAGGACGTTCAGCTGACGCGGTCCATGTATCTCGCCATGGAAGTGACCGTCCGCTACGCCATCGTCCCGCTGGCGCTCGTGTCGGTGCTCATCGGAATCATCAACGCCCTGGGCACCACCTGGGGCCTGTTCCGGCACTACTGGGTCCTGGCCAAGCTCGTGCTGACCCTGGCGGCCACGACCGTGCTGCTGATCGAGACGAGTGTCGTGAGCCGCCTGGCGGAGGCAGCTGCCTCCGCCGGCGACCCCCGCGAGTTGCCGGGGACCCTCGGCCACTCCATCGGCGGCCTGGTCGTACTACTCCTGGCCTTGATCCTGTCCGTGTACAAGCCGCGCGGCCTGACCCGCTACGGGTGGCGCAAGCAACAGAAACAACGCGGCAGCCAGCGCACGGCGGTCGTGCCGTAGCTGTGGCCGGCAGTCCCACAGGCCCTCCGTCATCATCGTGCCTGCGGCGTTGGTGACACTGATGCTGCTGTCGTGTCCGCCGAGCTAACAGCCGCCAGCAAGCTGACAGCCGCGCCGGTGAATCCGGCGAGCACAACCGCCCCCGCCCACAACGACACCGGCCAACGCAGCGCGTCGGCCACCGCGAGCCCGGCCAGCTGACCGGCCCACACCAGCACCGACACGCCACCGGCAATGATCGGTAGCGCGGTGCGCGCACGTGCCAGCAGGAAGTCGGCGACGATCGCCCCTGCGGTAGCCCCGACAGCACCGGCCACCGGAACCCAGGGGAAGCCGACGACGGCTACCGGCAACCACGCGATCGGGCCGACGAGCACGGTCGCGGGTGCGGCGAATCGCTCCCTGCTACGCAGGATCAGCAGCAACGGCAGGGTGAACAGCACTGTGGTGACGAGATAGCCGCTCAAGCCGGCGATGACCGGCATCTCAGCTTGGAGGTGTCCCGGTGTGCCTTCGGGCGTGGGGATGAACGACTCGACCACGGCCGGCATCGGGAACGGCGACGCGTACTGCAGGAAGAACGCGATGAGCGCGGTGGACAGAACCAGCGACAGCACTGCCACCGCCGGCCACGGCTTGTTCTCACGAAGCACACCGCTTGCCCGGAGAGGACAGCTCAGCATGAGCAGACCGCCGGCGCCGAGCATCAGGTGACTCGGGCTCACCAGCGCGTCGACCGCCACCTCGATCCCGAAGATCTCGTGCCACAGCAGGTCAGCGACTCCACCAACGCCGAACACGAGCACGCCAGCCGCCGCGCCGCGGTACCCGTCCGGCATTGAGTGGCCTGCGCCGCGAGCCCGCCACACGAGCAGCCCGATCCACCCGGCCATCGCCGCGAACCCCGCGTAGAGCGCGGCGTGCCACGGCGTGAAGAAACTCTCCAGCTCCGGCACGTTGAAGTGCGCCCAGCCGTCACTCACGAGCGCGACCACGAGCCATGTCCCGATCGCTCCGGTGATCAGGTCACGGCGTCGCTCATCACTCAAGACCGACATGCCGCCTCCTTCCGTCGATACGGGCCTGGGGTATCCCGACTTACCCCTACCGGGTATCTGAGTCAAGGAAGACGGCTACTGAATCCACTATGCGGAGTAGTAGCAGGGCAACCGGCTGCGGGCCCGATTCGGCTACTACTGGTGGCGCCCGCGTTGTTCGGCGTGGGCAACGGACTCTTGTTCCCCCGCCGCCACCGTCCTGGTCGACCAGGCCGCAGGTGCAGAGCACCGCGGTCACCGCCGCCGCGCAGAACCTCGGCCGCGTGGCACCCGGCGCCACCTCCGCCCTGCTCGGCTGCACCCAGTTCCTCATCGGGGCCGCCGTGTCCCCTCTGGTGGGCGTGCTGGGAGCGACAACCGTCTTCCCCATGGCCGCGATCATGGCTGCCTGCCTGGTGCTAGCGCTCCTGACCACCGTTCGGCCGGGATCGGAGGAGGACGGACACGCCGTCCTCCTCCGATCTGTCCGCTCAGTCGCTCAACAGCAGCTGGTCGGCCATGAGGTGCCCCCACGTGCCGGTGGCCTGGTCGATCACCTGCACTCGGGCGCTCTGCCCCTGCAGAGCGCTGACATCCCAATCGACTGGTCTGAGCACCCCGGTGTCGTCTCCGGTGGCGGTTCGCACCACCTGGCCGTTCACGATCAGGTTGATCGAGGTCTCCCCTGGTGAGCCGTGTGGATGGTGTCCGCCGGCGATCAGGAAGTGCAGGTGGTCGCGGTCCAGGGTGAACGCCGGTGAGGTGATCGCGCCGGTGGCCGGGTCACCGCCGCCGACGAACGTGTCCAGCGCCGCGTTGCCGACCATGCCCGGCAGGTGCCAGGACACCGGCCCGGTTCCGGTGAAGCTGCCGGTGGCGGTCCAGCCGGGGTCGTAGGAGGAGCCTTCGAATCCCGAGAGCACCTTGGCCGGGCGCTGGGTCAGGTCGTTGAACTCGGTGATCGTCGTGTTGGCGAAGGTGGCGCTGCCGCCGGTGGCGTAGAGATTGATGCCGGTGTCCGAGGGGTCGGCGAACACCTGGCTGGAGTGCACGTATCGGCCGTCGTCGACGAACACCTCGATCGTGGTCCGGTCGACCAGGATCCTCAGGTGCGCGGTGGTCTTCGCCGGATTCCACGGAGCGTGGCTCTCACCCCGCGGCCCGCTGGGATCGGGCTGCCCGGTCTGGCGCCGGTTCAGATAGCTGTAGTCGTGGTAGATCCCGGCATCCGCGTGCCGGGTCCCGTCCGCAGACACCCGCAACTGCAGCCCGATGTTGTCGAGCTGGGTCCAGCTGACGTCCGTTTCCAGCTGGTATGCCGTGCCGTGGTACGCCAGCGGCAGCAGGCCGTCGTTGACCTCGATGGTGCCGAGGTTCGTCACGGACGAGGCATGGGAAGCCAGGGCCGGAGTCGGCTGGGAGACGAGCGAATACCCGTCCGCGTAGCGCTTGAGCGTGATCTGCCGGACGATCGAGTCGGTTCCGTTAAAGCCGTCCGAAGCCCTGGTCGGTGTGTTGTCCGCGTATGCCCAGTTGTTCATCCAGGCCATTCCGAACCGCCGGTCCAACGGCGCGGACTGATCCTCCCAGGTGACCCCGGCGTACCAGTCGAAGCCGTGGTCCAGCCACTGCGGCACAGAGGAGTGGGCCGTGAACGTGACCCCGTCGAACGTACCGGTCCAGTACGCATAGGTCTCCGGCTTCCCGGCCGCCCTGCCGTTTGCGCTCACGCCCAGCACCCAGTGCGTGGTGCCGTCATCGGCGCGGATCTGGAACAGGTCCGGGCATTCGAGCGTGCCGTAGGTGCTCGCGAACTCGGACTGTCGCGTCCACGTCTTGAGGTCCGGCGACGTGAAGAACCCGATCCGGTCTCCTTCGGTGATCGTCGCGACCCACCGTCCGCGTTCGGCGTCCCAGATCACCTTCGGGTCGCGGAAGGCGCCTCGGCCGCCGTTCGGGATCACCGGTGTGTCGCCGTGCGGCCGGAACGTCCGGCCGCCGTCGATCGAGTACCACAGGAACTGCGCCTGCGGCCCGGAGCCGTTCGCGATCTGCGCGGGGGTCGGGTGATCCATCTGCGTGACGAGCTGGATCACCGCACCGGCGCCGAAGCCTGCCGTGTTCGCGGTGTCCACGACCACGGATCCGGACCACAGGTCGTGGTTCGCGTTCGTCTTCTTCGGCGCGGCGATGCCCTGATCCGCGAAGGCGACCCCGTCGGAGGTCGTCGCCAGCCGCCATGCGGTCCCGACTTCGGTCGGATAGTCGGCGTTGTAGAGGTAGTAGTAGTTGTATTTCCCGTTGAGGTACACCGGCCGCTGAGGGTCGTTCTTCCAACGGTCGGGCACTGTGAAGTGGTATTGCGCGCGATAAGTGGCCGCTGCCGGCGCCGGGGTGGCGCCGCCGGGACTCGACAGGCCCACGGCTGCGGTCGCCAGCACGAGTGCGGCGGCGAACGCGATCCGCAGTAGGCGAAGTCCGCTCGTCGTTGAGCTCATCCGACCTCCAGAACTCTAGGAACCGATAACGCTGAGGCGTTTGCCGTCCCACGCCACCGGCATGGGATCGCTGATGACGCCGACGAAGCCGTGCTCGCCGCGGTTGTGGAAAACGATCAGCACCCACCGGTCGTCGGACCGGCGGCGGATCAGGCGCCCGCTGTAGAAGCGGTCGTCGGTGACGGGTTCGGCGGCCGCGATGTCGAACGGCCCGAGCAGGCCGTCGGCAGGGGCGGCCCAGATTCCACCGGTCGTGCCGGTCGCCCTGCGGTCGGACGAGGCGTGCTCGGCCAGGCAGGAGAACAACAGAATCGGCCTGCCGTCCACCACCTCCACCTGCATGACCTCCAGTTGCCCGAAGCCCCGCGGCTCGGGAACGGTCAGCGGCGGGCGCGGCTCCCAGCGCCGCAGGTCCGAGGAGACCGCGTGGCCGACCACGCCACGTTCGAACGGTTCGCCGGAGCCGGCGCGGGCGGTGATGAACATGTGCCAGCCGTCGCCGTCCGGGTCGGCGAACACCCACGGGTCACGGAACGCCTCGTCGTGCCAGACGCCGGCGTTCAGCGTCTCGTACCAGCGGGGATCAGCGGCCAGCACCGGGTTCTCCTGAGCCCGGTGCCAGGTCACGAGATCCGGTGAGGTGGCGTAGCCGATCCGCTGCACGTTCTTGCCTTCTGGGGCGGACGTGGCGCCGGTGTAGAACAGGAACCACGTGCCATCCGGGTGGCGCACCACCGAACCGGTCCACGTCGCCAGGTCGTCGAACGCCGGGGCGTCCGCGCGGACCAGCGCGTCCTCGATCCGGGTCCAGTTCGTCAGGTCGGTCGAGACCGCGTGGCCGATCGACGCGCGGTGGTGGCGGGCATCGGGATCACGCAAAGCCCTTGAGGCGTAAAGGAAGAAGAGGTGATAGTGCTCGCCGTCGTCGGCGAACCAGAAGTCCCAGACCCAGGATTCGGGCAGCGCGAACATCCACAGCCTTTCAAAAGTCGTGTGAGAGAACGAGATCGCGCGTCAGCCCTTTACACCGCTCGCGGCGACGCTGCTGACGAAAGCACGTTGGAAGGCGAGGAACACCACGAGCACCGGCAGCGTGATCATCGACGTGTAGGCCATGATCTCGCCCCACGCCGTGTTGTCCTGGAAGAAATACTGCATGCCGACCATGACCGGCCGCAGGTTCTCGTCCTGGACGACCATGCTGGGCCACAGGTACTGGTTCCAGGCAGGCAGGAAGGTCAGGATCGCGACCGTGGCGAACGCCGGTCCCGACAACGGGACGGCGATCTTCCGGTAGATGGTGAACCAGCCCGCGCCGTCGATCCGCGCCGCCTCGTCGATCGCGGTCGGAATGGTCGAGAAGTACTGGGCGAACAGGAAGACCGAGAAGCCGTTGGCGATGAACGGGACGATCTGCACCTCGTACGAGTCCAGCCAGCCGAAGTCGTAGACGAGCTGCCCGTTCTGCAACAGCAGGGTCGGCAGCTGCGAGACCCAGTAGACCATCGGCACCGCGATCGTCTCGAACGGCACGATCAGGGTGGCGATGATGATGCTCAGGACCACGCCGCGGCCGGTCCAGCGCAACCGGGAGATCGCGAACCCCGCCATGGAGTTGATCACGAGCCCAGCGCCCACGATGACCGTCGTGACGAACAACGAGTTGAGCAGGAACCGGCCGACCGGCACCCGGTCGAACACCCCGGAGTAGTTGCGGAAGCTGATGTCGCCGAGCGGCAGGAACGCACGCCAGCCGCCGACGTCGGACAGGATCTGGCCGTCGGGCTTCAGGCTGGAGACGAACATGAACACCAACGGGAACAGGAAGAAGACGGCGAGTCCTGCCATCGCCAGGTAGATCCAGAGCCGCTGGCGACGGCGCAGCACGCGCTCGACAGGGTGCACTGTCATGGCTCAGTCCTTGTCTCGGGTCAGGAAGCGCTGCACCAGCGCGACGATGAGGACCAGCACGAAGAACACCAGCGACAGTGCTGAGCCGTAGCCGATCTGCTGCTGGCGGTAGCCCATGCGGACGGCGTGGTAGACCAGCGTCGAGGTGGAGTCCACCGGGCCGCCCTGGGTCATCACGTCGATCTGCACGAACAGGCCGAGCGCCGCGATCGTGATGGTGATCAGCACGAACACCCTGGTCGGTCGCAGACACGGCCACGTCACGTCGCGGAACTGCCGCCAGCTACCCGCACCGTCGATCCGCGCGGCCTCGTACAGCTCTCCGGGGATGGTCTGCAGCCCGGACAGCCAGATCAGCATGTGGAAGCCGACGGCCTGCCAGATGGACAGCACGATGATCGCGGTGAGTGCGGTGCTCGGGTTGTTCAGCCACGCGGTGCCCTGCCAGGCACCGAAGGTGATCGAGTCGATGAAAGAGTTGATCAGCCCGTCCGGCTGGTACATGAACTTCCACAGGATCGAGACCACGACGATCGAGGTCACGACCGGGATGAAGAAGACGACCCTGAACGCCACCGCGCCGCGGATCTTCTGGTTCACCAGGATCGCGAGGACCAGCCCGAACCCCGCCTGCACCGGAACGACGACGGCGGCGAAGGCGAAGGTGTTCAGCAGCGAGCGGAAGAACGTGGGGTCGGCGGTGAAAGCCCGGACGAAGTTGTCGACACCGGTGAAGCTGGTCGGTTCCGGCGAGATCAGCCTCGCGTTGGTGAACGACAGGACGAAGCCGAGGATCACCGGGACGATCAGGAACGCCAGCAGCAGAAGCACCGCCGGGGCGGCCATCGCCCATCCCGCACGGCGCTCCGAGCGCAGATCGGCGCGGGTCCTACGTCGAGAGACAGATCTCGGGGCCGCGCTCGCCGCGCGGGGTGTCCGGCGAGGAGATCGCCGTCATGGGAGGCACCTTCCCTCTCAGCCCGCCGGGCGCTGCCGCCCGGCGGGAGAGACGATCTAGAAGCCGTAGCCGTTCTGCGACGAGATGTCAGTGTCGATCGCTCGCACCGCCGTGTCCAAAGTGGACTTCACCTCGGCCCCGCTCATGATGTCCTTCGCCGCCTTCTCGAAGGTCGAGGAGATCACCGGGTAGCCGGGGGTGGCGGGCCGCGCCAGGGCGAACTTCTGCGACAGCACCGCGAACTGGTGCAGGGCACCGTTGTCGCTGAAGTACTTCGACGCCTTCGCGGCGGCCGTCGTGCTCGGGATGACCACCTGGCTGTCGGCGAAGGCGGTGAGGTACTTGTCCTGGAAGCTGAACGTCAGGTACGCGCGGGCTCCGTCGGCGTTCTTGCAGCCGGCCGAGATGCCCCACTGCCAGGAGCCGCCGCCGATCTTCGGGCCCTTGCCGAAGTCCACCGGCGGAAGGATCAGCAGGTCGTCACCGACGCCGGCGAGTGCGTCCTTGGCGTTCCACACACCGGTGTAGCTCAGAGCCACCTTGTCGTCGATGAACCGCTGGTTGCCGACCGGGCCCGCGTTGTCCGCCCAGCCGTTCTTGAACGCCTGCTGGAACCAGGTGAAGAACTTCACCGCGTCCGGACCGTTCAACGCGCCGTCGGCGGTCTTCATCGTGCCGCGGTCGATCAGGTCGCCACCCGTGCTCTGGAGCATCGGCGAGTACGCGTACGACCACCACTCGCCCTTGTCCGCGGCGCCCAGATCGAGTGGCGTGGTGTAGCCGTTCGCCTTCAACCTGGTCACGGCCACGTCGAACTCGTCCAGCGTCCACGGCTTGTCGGCGGTCGGGATCCTGATGCTGTTCCTGTCCAGCACGGACTTTCGCGCGAAGATCGACAGCGCGGCTTCCCAGTAGCCGGCCGAGTAGACGGTGTCCTTGTAGCGGCCGACGGTCGTGGGCAACAGAGAACTGATCAGGTCGTCCGGCAGCCCCAACGGCTGCAGATGGCCGGCCCAGGCCCAGTTCGGCATCACCGGACCGTCCATGTCGAGCAGACAGGGCAGCTTGCGCGCCGCCGCGGCCGCGGTGATCGCCTCGTTGTAGGAGCCCTGCGGGAAGTTCTGCTGGACGATCTTGTACTGGCTCTGGGACGCGTTGAAGTCGGCGATGATCTGCTGGTACACCGCCAGCTCACCGGGATTGCCTGCCGAGTGCGTCCACATCGTGATCTCGCCGGGACCGCCGGACGAGGAGCCGTCGTGGCTCGCACGAGCACAACCGCTGAGCGCGAGCGCCGCGGAAAAGCCCGCCACTGCTAAGATCGAGAGGGACTTACGCTTCACCGTAACGTCTCTTTCTCTGTCGCGGAGCGCGACCAGCCGTCGCCTCCGTGCCGGATGGCAGCGCCAACTGCCATGTGGAGTGCAGTGCAACGAAGTGAGATCCGCCGCCGGTCGATCAGTCGCCAAACTGAGCCGGCGGCGGGCCCACAGAGGCCCGCCGGATGATCGGGCACGGCATGAGATGCGGGACTGCCGGATCCCCCTTGAGCAACCCGAGAGCCACCTCCATCGCCCATCGGCCCATCTCGTAGTGCGGCAACGCGACCGTCGTCAGCGGAGGGTCGAGGTCGGCCGCGATCAGCTGCTGATCGTCGTACCCGACGACGGACAGATCGCCGGGAATCGAAAGCCCACAATGGTGCGCGGCCGCGTAGGCGCCCATCGCCATGCGGTCGTTGAAGCAGAACATCGCGGTGGGCCGTCGCTGCTCCGGAAGCTCCAGCAGCCGCAGGGCTGCTTCCCGCCCACCGCCGGCCACCGGTTCAGCGCGCACGTGCAAGGCGGGGTCCGGCTCGATCCCCGCATCCGCGAGGACCTCGAGATACCCCTCGTACCGCAGCCGCGAGGCGACGAGGTCGAACCGTTTCTCCGCGTCCAGGAAAGCGATCCGGCGATGCCCGGCTGCCAGCAGCTCCCGCACCGCGGCCATCCCACCGGCGCGCTCATCCGGCACGACTGCGGCCCGGCCACCCGAGGCCGGAGCACAGTCGAGCAGCACAGCGTCCCCCGGCAGCCCTTCCGGCACCTCGACCACGCGGTGCCACATGCACGCGTAGATGATGGCGTCGACCTGTTGCCCGCTCAGGGCCTGCAGAGCCTGGCGCTCCGCCTCGACATCACGCTCGGTGTCGACGAGGACGACCAGATGACCCTGCTCGCGAGCCACGTCGTTGGCGCCGGCCAGCATCCGCCCCGCGAACGGCGTGCTGGCAATGGTGTCCGAGATCAGGCCGACCATGCGGGTCTGCTGGGTCCGGAGGCTGCGGGCCACGGAGTTCGGCTTGTAGCCGACCGCCTCGGCCGCCTCGCGCACACGCTGCTGGGTCTGCGGCGAGATGCGCGTCGAGTTCACCCCGTTGAGGACCATCGACACCGTCGCGGTGGAGACGCCGGCACGGGCCGCCACGTCGGACATCCGGACACGAACCATCGCGGCACCCCCTCCTTCGTCTCTCCGATGTGTTTAATCGATTAACTTGAGGTTAAGCGAGTATGCAACCCGGTCGATCATCCCGTCAAGAGTCGATGGAGACGGCGAGTGACCTCTGGCGAGGCGGCCATAAGTGGCGGTCCGACCAGGGCTACACGCTCACGCTCGGCTCGTACGTGGTCAGGTCCGCAGCGTTCTGATCAACGCGTCGACGTGATCGGTTGCCGCATGCGCGTGTGCCAGAAGGTTCTGGGCGTCATGCAGGTAGGTCATCGCACGTTCCGGATCGGTGGCGCAGCGCGCGAGAACGACGAGGGTCTCGGCCTCACCGACCCTGGCACCCGCGTCCTTGTGGATCATGTGCGCCGCTGTCGCACGGGCTTGGGCCGTGTCGCGATCACCGAGGAGGAGGGTGGCGGTGGCCAGGCTGGCGAGTGCGTGGGCGTGGTGCAGGCGGTGGCCGGTCTGGTGCGAGCGGTCGACCGCGGCGGCGGCGTG